>NZ_QTLM01000015.1:0-98478 GCF_003602695.1 Bacteroides sp. AM07-18 | reverse complement strand
CCGTGTCTGATAAGGATACGGAGGCTTTGTTCGTTTTATATCTTTACATATACTTGGATGCCGGCATGGATTGTTCTTGTGTTTTAGGCCATGAGTTTTCTGCTGATTTGTAGTGATATCAGGGTGAAATGAACATAAAAAAATGAATATTTTACTCTAAATACTACATAATGAGGATAATTATTCGTATCTTTGTCGCCCGAATAAACAAAAGAAGCTTTGGGAAAGTTTGATAAATACAAAATAGACCTGAAAGGTATGCAAGCAGATTCATGCAAATATGAGTTTGTGCTAGACAACCTTTTCTTTGCCAATATTGATGGACCGGAAGTGCAGAAGGGTAAAGTCAATGTGGTGTTAGTTGTAAAGAAAACATCTCGTGCTTTCGAATTGAACTTCCAGACAGACGGAATGGTGTGGGTGCCATGTGACCGTTGTTTGGACGATATGGAACAGCTTGTCAGCTCGACAGATAAGCTGCTGGTTAAGTTCGGTCATGAATATGCCGAAGAAGGTGACAATCTCATTGTAATTCCCGAAGAGGAAGGTGAGATTAATGTAGCATGGTTTATGTACGAGTTTGTAGCTTTGGCCATCCCCATGAAGCATGTGCATGCTCCGGGTAAGTGTAACAAGGCAATGACCAGCAAATTGAGTAAGCATATGCGCACTACTCCGGATGATGATATGGCTGAGGACACATTTGCTCCGGAAGAAGAGGTGGAGCTGATGAATGAAGAAGAAACGCAGGTAGACCCGCGTTGGGACGAATTAAAGAAAATATTAGATAACAATTAAAGATTAAAGAAAATGGCACATCCTAAGAGAAGACAGTCAAAAACAAGAACTGCGAAGAGAAGAACTCATGATAAAGCAGTAGCTCCTACACTGGCTATTTGCCCGAATTGTGGTGAGTGGCATGTATATCACACTGTATGTGGTGCATGTGGTTACTATAGAGGTAAGCTTGCAGTTGAAAAGGAAGCTGCCGTATAATTACGGTCAGTTTGACTAAAACTTATACTTGAATATCGGGCGTCTAAAAAGATTTGTAATTTAATAAGCAAACCTTTTTAGACTACCGTTGTTTCAGTAGTTCTATAAGTAAACAAGATTTTAATGGAAAAAATAAATGCAGTAATTACAGGAGTCGGCGGTTATGTACCTGATTACGTCTTGACAAACGACGAAATCTCAAGAATGGTGGATACCAATGACGAATGGATTATGACTCGTATCGGAGTAAAGGAAAGACGTATCCTGAATGAAGAAGGGTTAGGTAGTTCCTATATGGCGCGTAAAGCTGCCAAACAGCTGATGCAACGTACTGGCGCGGATCCGGATGATATAGATCTGGTGATTGTAGCTACTTCCACTCCGGATTATCATTTCCCTTCTACAGCTTCTATTTTATGTGATAAGCTAAGGCTGAAAAATGCATATGCTTTTGACTTGCAGGCAGCCTGCAGCGGATTTCTCTATCTGATGGAGACGGCGGCCAATTTCATCCGTTCTGGAAGATATAAGAAGGTTATCATTGTGGGAGCCGACAAGATGTCGTCAATGGTTGATTATACAGACCGTGCTACTTGTCCTATCTTTGGAGACGGCGCTGCAGCTTTCATGCTCGAGCCGACAACAGAAGATGTAGGTATTATGGATGCTATTCTGAGAACCGACGGCAAAGGTTTGCCTTTCCTGCATATGAAAGCGGGTGGGTCGGTTTGTCCTCCCTCTTATTTTACTGTAGACAACCACATGCATTACATTTATCAGGAAGGACGTACTGTGTTTAAGTATGCCGTATCCAATATGTCGGATGTTAGCGCGGCCATTGCCGAGAAAAACGGTCTGACAAAGGATAGCATTGACTGGGTGATTCCGCACCAGGCCAATCTTCGTATCATTGATGCTGTGGCACATCGTCTGGAAGTTCCTCGTGAGAAAGTACTGATTAATATCGAACGTTACGGCAATACCAGTGCTGCTACGTTGCCTCTTTGCATCTGGGACTTTGAAGATAAGCTGAAGAAAGGCGACAACCTTATTTTCACTGCATTCGGCGCAGGATTTACCTGGGGAGCCGTGTATGTGAAGTGGGGATACGACGGAAAGAAGCAGTAACATACTATTGCTAAATATAATATGATAAAAACGCATCCTATTTCGATTCGATGCGTTTTTTTGTCTCAATTCAAATACTGAAGTCATGCACAAAGCAGGTTTTGTAAATATCGTGGGAAATCCGAATGTGGGCAAATCCACATTGATGAACGTTTTGGTAGGTGAGCGCATTTCTATCGCCACTTTCAAGGCGCAGACCACCCGTCATCGGATTATGGGCATCTATAATACGGATGACATGCAAATTGTGTTTTCGGACACTCCGGGTGTATTGAAGCCAAACTATAAGTTACAGGAGTCCATGCTTAATTTCTCCACTTCGGCATTGGCGGATGCAGATGTGTTGCTGTATGTGACAGATGTGGTTGAGACTCCCGACAAGCATAATGATTTTGTGGAGAAAGTAGGACACTTGGACGTTCCGGTATTGCTGCTTATCAATAAGATTGATTTAAGCAACCAGGAAAAGCTGGTGGAACTGGTGGAAGCATGGAAGGAATTGCTGCCGAAGGCGGAAATTATTCCTATCTCTGCTACTTCGAAATTTAATGTGGATTATGTCATGAAGCGGGTGAAGGAGCTGTTGCCCGACTCACCTCCTTATTTCGACAAGGACCAGTGGACGGACAAGCCGGCGCGTTTCTTCGTGACCGAAATAATCCGTGAGAAAATTCTGTTGTACTACGATAAGGAAATCCCTTATTCGGTGGAGGTGATGGTAGAACAGTTTAAGGAGGAGGCAAAGAAGATTCATATCAGTGCCGTAATCTATGTGGAGCGTGATTCGCAAAAAGGTATTATCATAGGCAAGCAGGGGAAGGCTTTGAAGAAAGTGGCTACTGAAGCGCGCCGTGATTTGGAGAGGTTTTTCGGGAAAACGATATTCCTGGAGACGTTTGTGAAAGTTGATAAGGATTGGCGGAGTTCGGACAAGGAACTGCGTAATTTTGGTTATCAGCTGGATTAAGAGTTATTCATACGACTGTGACAGTCGCAAAAAACAAAGAGTGTGAACTATGGGAAATTTAGTTGCAATCGTAGGACGTCCCAATGTGGGAAAGTCTACATTATTTAACCGTCTGACCAAGACACGTCAGGCAATTGTGAATGAGGAAGCGGGAACCACCCGTGACCGCCAATATGGAAAGACCGAATGGTTGGGACGTGAGTTCTCCGTGGTAGATACCGGCGGTTGGGTAGTGAACTCTGATGATATTTTCGAAGAAGAGATTCGTAAGCAGGTATTGATGGCGGTGGACGAAGCCGACGTGATACTGTTTGTGGTGGATGTGATGAACGGGGTTACGGACCTCGACGAGCAGGTAGCTGCCATCTTGCGTCGTGCCAAGAAGCCTGTGTTGCTGGTTGCCAATAAGACTGATAATCATGAACTGCAATACAATGCTCCTGAGTTCTATAGCTTGGGTTTGGGTGACCCTTATTGTATTTCTGCTGTAACGGGTAGCGGTACGGGCGATATGATGGACCTTATCGTCAGCAAGTTCAAGAAGGAATCTGATGAAATTCTGGACGAGGATATTCCCCGCTTTGCAGTAGTGGGACGCCCTAATGCCGGAAAGTCTTCCATAGTCAATGCCTTTATTGGAGAAGACCGCAACATCGTGACGGAGATTGCCGGTACCACGCGCGATTCTATCTATACCCGCTACAATAAATTCGGTTTTGATTTCTACCTGGTAGATACGGCGGGTATCCGTAAGAAGAACAAGGTGAATGAGGATTTGGAGTACTACTCCGTAATCCGTTCCATTCGTTCCATTGAGAATGCAGATGTATGTATTTTGATGGTAGACGCTACGCGTGGCATCGAAAGCCAGGATTTGAATATCTTCTCCTTGATACAGAAGAATGCCAAGGGGCTGGTGGTTGTGGTGAACAAGTGGGACTTGGTGAAGGACAAGACTGTGAAGGTGATGAAGACTTTCGAAGATGCTATCCGCAACCGTTTCGCTCCGTTTGTGGATTTTCCTATCATCTTTGCTTCGGCACTGACCAAACAGCGTATTCTGAAGGTATTGGAAGAGGCGCGTGATGTGTACGAAAATCGTATGACGCGTATTCCGACAGCTCGTTTGAACGAGGAAATGCTGCCGCTTATCGAGGCGTATCCACCCCCTTCAATTAAGGGTAAGTATATCAAGATAAAGTATATTACGCAGTTGCCCAATACCCAGGTGCCGTCATTTGTTTATTTTGCAAATCTTCCACAATATGTGAAAGAGCCTTACAGACGATTCCTGGAAAATAAGATGCGTGAGAAATGGAAGTTGACCGGAACTCCGATAAATATCTATATCCGGCAGAAGTAAAATATATCGTGATGATATAGTCGATTCTATTAACTGGTTTTATGAAGAGAAAGCGTCCGGAACATAGCTTCCGGACGCTTTCTTATGTAATAGGTTAGAAAATGAGGTGTGGTTTTATCCTTCAAGGTTCTGTATCTCCACTTCTTTGACTTTCCGGAATAGGTCAGATGCAAATATGAAACTGTTCAACCGCTCGTTGGTGGAAGTGAAGATATCGTCTTTATTGCCTTCCCATTCTTTGTGTCCTTCGTAAATATAGATGATTTTTTCTCCGATACCCATTACAGAGTTCATGTCATGAGTGTTGATGAGAGTAGTCATATTGTATTCTCGGGTTATATCTTGTATCAGTTCGTCGATGACAAGCGAGGTCTTGGGGTCAAGTCCTGAATTCGGCTCGTCACAGAACAAGTATTGCGGGTTTAGGGCAATGGCACGGGCAATGGCTACGCGTTTCTGCATACCGCCGCTGATTTCTCCGGGAAATTTGTCTTTGGCTTCAATCAGGTTTACACGCTCCAAGCAGAACATGGCACGACGAGTCCGATCGCGCAGGGTATCGTTGCTGAACATGTTCAGTGGAAACATCACATTGTCCAGTACCGTCATGGAATCGAACAGCGCGGCACTTTGGAAAATCATTCCCATTTCCCGGCGGAGCGCTTTCTTTTCCTTCTTTCCCATGGCGAGGAAGTTGCGGTGGTCATACAACAATTCTCCTTTGTCCGGTGTCAGCAGACCCACGATACATTTCATGAGTACGGTTTTTCCCGAACCGCTCTGCCCTATGATTAGGTTGGTCTTTCCATTCTCGAAAGTGGCATTGATATCTTTCAGTACCTCTTTTTCTTCAAATGATTTGCAAAGTCCTTTCAGTTCAATCATCCCATTAAAAGTTGAGTTAATATTAGGTCGGCGAATAAGATAAGTACGCTGCTGCATACTACGGAGTCGGTGGACGCCTTGCCCACTTCGATGGAACCGCCTTCGACGGTGTAACCGAAGAATGCCGATACGCTGGCAATGATAAAGGCAAAGAACAGCGACTTGATGATGCCGCACCAAATAAACCATTCGACAAACATGTACTGCAAGCCGTATTCCAAATCTACTGCCGACATGATGCCGCCGAACCAGCAAGTACAGAAGGCACCTATGATACCGGCGAATATACTGAACGTCACCATCAGTGGAATGGTTGTCACCATAGCGGCAATTTTCGGTAGGATGAGATAGTTGGCAGAATTGACACCCATAATTTCAAGGGCGTCTATCTGCTGGGTGACTCGCATGGTGCCCAGCTCCGAGGCGATGTTTGACCCGACCTTTCCTGCCAGAATCAGACACATGATGGAGGAGGAGAATTCCAGCAGCATGATTTCTCGGGTTACATATCCCACTGTCCATCGAGGCATGAAAGGACTCTCGATGTTCAACTTTATCTGTATGGTGATTACAGCTCCGATGAAGAACGATATCAGCAATACGATGCCGATAGAGTTCACGCCGAGCTGTTCCAACTCGTTGACATATTGGCGGAAAAACATACGCATACGTTCGGGACGGGCAAATACGCGTCCCATCAGTATGATATATCGTCCCACTGTCTTAAGTGCTTTAAACATGACATATAAGTATTTGAATGCAAATGTACACTATTTCGGCTTATTTTTGCTACATTTGCGGCGAAAACCTTTAGAGTATGGAAGAAGAAAAAGGCATAAAGGACAATGTAGAGGAAGTTAAGGAAAATCTGCAGGCCGGACCAAGCTTGACTGCCGGGGCAGAGCCACGGGAGGAAGGTAGCATGGTGCTGCGTACGGAGGATTTGGTGAAAAAGTACGGAAAGCGTACGGTAGTGAGCCATGTGTCCATTGATGTGAAGCAAGGGGAGATTGTCGGTTTGCTGGGGCCGAATGGCGCCGGTAAGACAACTTCGTTTTATATGACCGTAGGGCTGATTACTCCCAATGAGGGACGTATCTTCTTGAATGATTTGGATATAACGAAATATCCGGTATACAAGCGTGCGCAGACGGGTATCGGTTATCTGGCTCAGGAGGCTTCTGTGTTCCGTCAAATGAGTGTGGAGGACAATATTGCATCTGTACTGGAAATGACCGACAAGCCTTTGGAGTATCAGAAAGACAAGCTGGAGAGCCTGATTGCAGAGTTCCGCTTGCAGAAGGTAAGGAAGAACAAGGGTAACCAGTTGTCAGGTGGCGAGCGGCGCCGTACAGAAATTGCCCGTTGTCTGGCCATTGACCCCAAATTTATTATGTTGGACGAGCCTTTTGCCGGTGTAGACCCGATTGCAGTGGAGGATATTCAGCAGATTGTGTGGAAGTTGAAAGATAGGAATATCGGCATTTTGATTACTGACCACAATGTGCAGGAGACGCTGAGCATTACCGATCGTGCTTATCTGCTATTTGAAGGAAAAATTTTGTTCCAGGGTACGCCGGAAGAGTTGGCCGAGAATAAGATTGTACGTGAAAAGTATCTGAGTAATAGCTTCGTACTTCGTCGCAAGGATTTTATGAAGTAATCCCGGATACTGTCGATTGATAGAAATAAAAAAAGACCACTCATTCAGTGGCCTTTTTTTATTTCTCCTTAAATCTCTATGATTAATATTTTGGAGGTCTTGCTTCTTTCACTACCATTTGGCGGCCGAAGAATTCAGCACCGTCTAGTTCGGCAATAGCTTTAGCTGCAGCAGCGTCATCTTCCATTTCTACAAAAGCGATGCCTCTGAAACGTCCGGTGGTGCGGTCATTGATAAATTTTACAGAAGATACTGTGCCGTAATCTTCCATTGCCTTCTGCAGGTCACTCTCCTTAACGCGGTAGTTAAGGTTTCCAACATAAATGTTCATAATGAAATTGATAAAATAAATATAATGAATAAAACTCTCTTGGAAGGAAGGCTGAATAATAAATGGATTACAACGACAGAGAGTTTACAAAAGCGTTCTTGAAAACGGAAGTAAAAACCATGTAATGGAAATCGAAAAACTAATGCGCCATCATTCCGCGACAAAGAAACGCATAAAATTCGGATAAACAATGTTTTTCCTTAATTATTTTTGTAGATTGTCGTGCCTTCGGGCAACTCCCATTTCTCTTCATAGAAACTGGACGGTTCGGTTTATCATCGTCTTTTCCCTGAGTATCTTTCCCATAAACGTCCTCCGTTGTCAGTCCGATGGTTGGGCTCTTCTACCGCTCTATCCAAGAATTAAACTGAAATAAATCGGCAATGTTCTTTTGATAATTGAAAGAATAACGCTAATTTTGCACGCCCATTTGAGATATGGAACAAAGTATAAATCAAATAAATAATTGTCAGAATGAACGTTTCATTACAAAACATTGACAAAGTAAGCGCACTGCTTACTGTAAAGCTTGAGAAAGCAGATTATCAGGAAAAAGTAGACAAATCATTGAAGAGCTTCCGTCAGAAGGCACAGATTCCCGGTTTCCGTAAGGGAATGGTTCCTATGAGCTTAGTTAAGAAAATGTATGGTAAGTCTGCATTGGCTGAAGAGGTGAACAAGCTGCTTTCAGAAACAGTATATAAGTATATCCAGGACAATAAGGTAAATATATTGGGCGAGCCTTTGCCCAACGAAGACAAGCAGCAGGAAATTGATTTCGATACTATGGAAGAGTTCGAATTCTTGTTTGATATTGCTTTGGCTCCGGAATTTAAAGCTGAAGTCAGTGCAAAAGATAAGGTAGATTACTATACTATTGAAGTTACAGACGAAATGGTGGATAACCAGGTCAAGGCTTACACTCAACGTAACGGCAAGTATGACAAGGTAGACGTTTACGAGGACAATGACATGCTGAAAGGTTTGCTTGCTGAACTGGATGAAGAAGGTAATACCAAAGAGGGTGGTATTCAGGTGGAAGGTGCTGTAATGATGCCTTCGTACATGAAAAATGATGAACAGAAAGCTATCTTTGCCGGTGCAAAAGTGAACGATGTGCTTGTATTCAATCCGAATACTGCTTGGGACGGAAATGCTGCCGAATTGTCTTCTTTATTGAAGATTGACAAGGAAGCTGCTCCCGAAGTAAAATCCAATTTCAGCTTCCAGGTAGAAGAAATCACACGTTTCGTTCCGGGTGACTTGACTCAGGAAATTTTCGACCAGGTATTTGGCGAAGGTAATGTGAAAACGGAAGAGGAATTCCGTGCCAAAGTGAAGGAAGTTATTGCCAACCAGTTCGTGGCAGACAGTGACTATAAGTTCTTGATTGACGCACGTAAGATGCTGACAGAGAAAGTAGGCAAGCTGGAATTCCCGGATGCATTACTGAAGCGCATTATGCGTCTGAACAATCCTGACAAGGAAGAAAGCTTTGTAGAGGACAACTATGACAAGAGCATCGAAGAGCTGACTTGGCACCTGATTAAAGAACAGCTGGTGAAAGCCAATGATATCAAGGTTGAGCAGGAAGACATCACAAACATGGCTAAGGAAGCTACCCGCGCACAGTTTGCACAATATGGTATGATGAGTGTGCCTGAAGAAATCCTGGAAAACTACTCAAAGGAAATGCTTAAGAAGAAAGAGAGCATAGAAGGCTTGGTTAATCGTGTGGTTGAATCTAAATTGGCTACAGCATTGAAGTCTCAGGTGGAACTGGAGCATAAGAACGTTTCTGCTGAAGAGTTCAATAAGATGTTTGCATAAGAGTAATGTGAGCCTACGGCTAAAATTTATAAAGAAACACAGAGTTTGACAAACTATAACTCTGTGTTTTTTTGTGTCTCTGTGTTCTTTTTTGTTTCTTTGTATCCTTATAAATTAAAAAATAGAAAGAAATGGATGATTTTAGAAAATACGCTACCAAGCATCTTGGTATGAACAGTTTGGTGCTGGACGATGTGATTAAATCACAAGCCGGCTATTTGAATCCCTATATCCTCGAGGAACGCCAGCTCAATGTAACGCAGTTGGACGTGTTTTCCCGTCTGATGATGGACCGCATCATTTTCCTCGGTACGCAGGTTGATGACTATACAGCCAATACTTTGCAGGCTCAGTTGCTTTATCTGGATTCGGTGGATCCGGGCAAGGATATTTCCATCTATATCAATTCGCCGGGCGGTTCGGTATATGCCGGTCTGGGTATTTATGATACCATGCAGTTCATCAGTAGTGATGTGGCTACCATCTGTACTGGAATGGCGGCAAGCATGGCAGCCGTATTGCTGGTTGCCGGTGCCGAAGGCAAACGCTCCGCATTGACCCACTCCCGCGTGATGATACACCAGCCGATGGGAGGTGCCCAGGGGCAGGCCTCAGATATTGAAATCACGGCACGTGAAATCCAGAAGTTGAAGAAAGAACTTTATACCATTATCGCCGACCACTCCCACACTCCCTTTGACAAGGTATGGGCAGATTCTGACCGTGACTACTGGATGACAGCCCAGGAAGCCAAAGAATATGGTATGGTAGATGAGGTTTTGATTAAAAAATAAATATGGCAGATTCAAGAAAGAATAAAAATAGATGCAGTTTTTGCGGTCGCACCGAAGATGAAGTCGGATTTCTCATAACGGGGATGAATGGCTATATCTGCGACAGTTGCGCCACCCAGGCTTATGAGATTACTCAGGAGGCTTTGGGGGCTGGCAAGAAGGCAAGTGCCACGAAGCTGAATCTGAAAGAACTTCCTAAACCCGTAGAAATAAAGAAGTTCCTCGATCAATATGTCATTGGTCAGGACGATGCCAAGCGTTTCTTGTCTGTGTCGGTGTACAACCATTACAAACGTCTGCTCCAGAAGGACGGCGGTGATGATGTGGAGATTGAAAAATCGAACATCATCATGGTAGGCAGTACCGGTACGGGAAAGACGTTATTGGCGCGTACTATCGCAAAGTTGCTGCATGTTCCTTTTACTATTGTAGATGCAACAGTTCTGACAGAGGCAGGTTATGTGGGTGAGGACATTGAAAGCATTTTGACACGTCTGCTCCAGGTGGCGGATTATAACGTGCCCGAGGCAGAGCAAGGTATCGTGTTTATTGATGAGATAGACAAAATAGCGCGCAAGGGTGATAATCCTTCCATAACCCGTGATGTGAGTGGTGAAGGCGTGCAGCAGGGATTGCTGAAACTGCTGGAAGGTTCTGTGGTGAATGTGCCTCCCCAGGGTGGGCGCAAGCATCCCGACCAGAAAATGATTCCGGTCAATACCAAGAATATTCTGTTCATTTGCGGTGGGGCTTTCGATGGCATTGAAAAGAAAATTGCCCAGCGGCTGAATACGCACGTTGTCGGGTATAGCGCTGTACGCAATACGGCAACCATTGATAAGAGCAACATGATGCAGTACATTGCTCCGCAGGATTTGAAGTCGTTCGGACTGATTCCCGAGATTATCGGCCGCCTTCCGGTGCTGACTTATCTGAATCCGTTGGACCGTGCGGCATTGCGCTCCATTCTTACGGAACCGAAGAATTCCATCATCAAGCAATACATCAAACTGTTTGAGATGGACAATGTGAAGCTGACGTTTGAAGATGCTGTATTTGAATATATCGTGGATAAAGCGGTAGAATATAAGTTGGGAGCCCGCGGCTTGCGTTCCATTGTGGAGACAATTATGATGGATGCCATGTTCGAAATTCCGTCAGAACAGAAGGACAATTTTGTTGTGACGTTGGACTACGCCAAGCGCCAGCTTGAAAAGGCAAATATAGCACGACTGCAAAGTGCTTAAGAATCAGATGGTAATACGGGGTAAAACCGACTATTTTACTTTTTATTGAAAAATATTCGATGGATTATGCTTGAAATTTAAGAAGTTGTTTATAACTTTGTTAGGGTTCTTTGTGAAAACAAGGCGGAGTACCACTATTAAAAGTTAACTCAATAAACAACAACCTAATGAATCATGGCAGGGAAGAAGATTAATTTGATAGACCAGCTGAAGAAATACTTCGGGTTCGATACATTTAAAGGAAATCAGGAAGCAATCATAGAGAATCTGTTGGCGGGTAATGATACATTCGTGTTGATGCCTACCGGTGGTGGAAAATCTTTGTGCTACCAACTGCCGTCCTTGTTGATGGAGGGCACGGGTATCGTGATTTCTCCTCTGATTGCCTTGATGAAGAATCAGGTCGATGCGATGCGTAACTTCAGCGAAGAGGATGGGATAGCCCACTTCATCAATTCTTCCCTAAACAAGAGCGCGATAGACCAGGTCCGGTCCGACATACTCAGTGGTAAGACAAAGCTGTTGTATGTAGCTCCGGAATCACTGACGAAGGAAGAGAATGTGGAGTTTCTGAAAACGGTGAAGATTTCGTTCTATGCCGTGGACGAAGCCCATTGTATTTCTGAATGGGGTCATGACTTCCGTCCTGAGTATCGCCGCATCCGTCCCATTATCAATGAAATAGGAAAAGCCCCTCTGATAGCGTTGACTGCGACGGCTACACCGAAAGTGCAGCATGACATCCAGAAGAATCTGGGTATGGTGGATGCGCAGGTGTTCAAGTCATCGTTCAACCGCCCGAATCTCTATTATGAGGTACGCCCCAAGACTGCAAATGTAGACCGGGACATCATCAAGTTCATTAAGAACAATCCCGAAAAGTCAGGCATTATCTATTGCCTGAGCCGGAAGAAAGTGGAGGAACTTGCTGAAATCCTGCAGGCAAACGGAATCAATGCCCGTGCCTATCATGCCGGAATGGATTCGGCTACACGAACACAGAACCAGGATGATTTCCTGATGGAAAAAATTGATGTGATTGTAGCTACCATTGCTTTTGGTATGGGTATTGACAAACCGGATGTGCGTTATGTTATCCATTATGATATTCCCAAAAGTCTGGAAGGATATTACCAGGAGACCGGACGTGCCGGAAGAGATGGAGGAGAAGGGCAGTGTATTACTTTCTATACCAATAAAGACTTGCAGAAGCTCGAGAAGTTTATGCAAGGCAAACCTGTAGCAGAGCAGGAAATTGGCAAGCAGCTTCTGCTGGAGACTGCTGCGTATGCCGAATCTTCCGTATGCCGCCGAAAAGCATTGCTTCATTACTTCGGCGAAGAATATATAGAAGAAAATTGTGGTAATTGTGACAATTGTTTAAATCCGAAAAAACAAGTGGAAGCTCAAGAATTATTGTGTACCGTGATTGAAGCTATTCTCGCGGTGAAAGAAAATTTTAAAGCGGACTATATTATAGACATAATACAAGGTAAGGAAACTTCAGAAGTGCAGGCGCATCTGCATGAAGATCTCGAAGTGTTCGGCTCTGGTATGGGCGAAGAAGACAAAACGTGGAATGCTGTGATCCGTCAGGCACTTATTGCCGGTTACCTGAGTAAGGATGTCGAAAACTATGGCTTGCTGAAAGTGACAGATGACGGTAAGAAGTTCCTTAAACATCCCAAATCATTCAAAATAGTGGAAGACAATGACTTTGAGGATGTGGAAGAGGAAGCACCTGCACGTGGAGGCGGTGCGTGTGCGGTAGACCCGGCATTGTACTCCATGTTGAAGGACTTACGAAAGAAGTTGTCCAAGAAGTTGGAAGTGCCTCCTTATGTCATTTTCCAAGACCCGTCTTTGGAAGCGATGGCGACCATATATCCGGTGACTTTGGACGAGTTGCAGAACATACCGGGTGTAGGAGCCGGAAAGGCAAAACGCTACGGCGAGGAATTCTGTAAACTCATTAAGCGGCACTGTGAGGAGAATGAGATTGAACGTCCCGAGGACTTGCGTGTGCGTACTGTGGCCAATAAGTCAAAAATGAAGGTGGCCATCATTCAGGCCATTGACCGTAAGGTGGCATTGGATGACATTGCCATGTCAAAGGGCATTGAGTTTGAAGAGCTGCTGGATGAGATAGAAGCTATCGTCTACTCCGGAACGAAATTGAATATCGACTATTTCTTGGAGGATATTATGGATGAAGACCACTTGCTGGATATCTATGATTATTTCAAGGAATCTACCACTGATAAGATTGACGATGCTCTGGATGAGTTGGGTGATGACTTTACGGAAGAAGAGGTACGTTTGGTACGCATCAAGTTTATTTCAGAGATGGCAAACTGATTGGTTTTAGTTGATAAAAAAGAAAAAAAATGTTGCGTGCAAGTATACGGAATGGAATAAAAACCGTATATTTGCACGCAATAAATTTTAAACGCATAGCCCTATGTCATTTATTGCTGATAAGATTGTAATGGATGGATTAACTTATGACGACGTACTGTTAATCCCCGCTTATTCTGAAGTCTTGCCCAAAACAGTCGAACTCTCGACTAAGTTTTCACGAAACATTGAGTTAAAAATCCCGTTTGTAACTGCTGCCATGGATACGGTTACCGAAGCGAAGATGGCTATTGCCATTGCCCGCGAAGGTGGTATCGGAGTTATTCATAAGAATATGTCCATTGAGGAGCAGGCACGTCAGGTAGCTATTGTGAAGCGTGCCGAAAACGGTATGATTTATGACCCGGTGACTATCAAGAGAGGTTCTACGGTAGCTGATGCGCTGGCTTTGATGGCTGAATACAAGATTGGTGGTATTCCGGTGGTAGATGATGAAAGATATTTGGTAGGCATTGTTACCAATCGTGACCTTCGTTTTGAGAAAGATATGAATAAGCGTATCGATGAGGTAATGACTAAGGAGAACATCATTACTACCAATCCTACGACGGATATGGAGGCTGTTTCTCAAATTCTGCAAGAACATAGAATCGAGAAGTTGCCGGTAGTAGATAAAGACAACAAATTGGTAGGTCTGATTACCTATAAGGATATTACCAAGGCAAAGGATAAACCTATGGCGTGCAAGGATAGCAAAGGTCGTCTGCGCGTTGCTGCCGGAGTGGGAGTGACGAATGACACTTTGGAGCGCATGCGGGCTTTGGTGGATGCAGGGGCGGATGCCATTGTCATTGATACGGCTCACGGACATTCCAAGGGGGTTATTGAAAAATTGAAAGAAGCCAAGGCTAACTTCCCTCATATTGATATTGTTGTTGGTAATATTGCTACCGGTGAAGCTGCGAAGGCATTGGTCGAGGCTGGTGCTGATGGAGTAAAGGTGGGCATCGGTCCGGGTTCCATCTGCACTACCCGTGTAGTTGCCGGTGTGGGTGTTCCTCAGTTGTCTGCGGTTTATGATGTGGCAAAGGCACTGAAGGGCACGGGTATTCCTTTGATTGCCGATGGCGGTTTGCGTTACTCGGGTGACGTAGTGAAGGCGTTGGCTGCCGGTGGTTACAGCGTGATGATCGGTTCGCTGGTTGCCGGAACGGAAGAGTCTCCGGGCGATACGATTATTTTCAACGGTCGTAAGTTCAAGTCCTATCGGGGTATGGGGTCGCTGGAAGCTATGGAAAATGGTTCCAAGGACCGCTACTTCCAAAGCGGTACCAGTGACGTGAAGAAATTGGTTCCAGAGGGCATTGCTGCCCGCGTTCCTTATAAAGGTACTTTGTATGAAGTTATTTATCAGTTGGTTGGCGGTCTGCGTGCCGGTATGGGCTATTGCGGTGCAGCCAATATAGAGAAACTGCACGATGCTAAGTTTACCCGCATTACTAATGCAGGTGTACTCGAAAGCCATCCGCATGATGTATCTATAACCAGTGAGGCACCGAACTATAGCCGTCCAGAGTAAGATAATAACAAAATAATAGTGAATGCCCGGAGAGAGATTGCCGCTTTCCGGGCATTTTGTTTATATTTGCAGCCGTATAAAAAGAACGGATGGTGCTTATGGTTAGATTGTTTTGGGTGTTTTTCTTCCTCGGGTTCGGATTGGCTGTTTCGGCCCAGGACGATCCGGTACTGATGCGTATCAATGGAAAGGAGGTCCTCCGTTCTGAATTCGAACGTAGCTATAATAAGGGCGGTACCTCTGTCGGTGCAGGCCGGAAGGCATTGGATGCATATGTGAATAAGTTTATAGACTTCAGGCTGAAAATAGAGGCTGCCGAAGTTGCGGGATTGGATACTTCCCGTGTCTTCCAGAAGGAGCAGGATGAGTATCGCCGCTGTCTGATTAAATCATACTTGACAGATGAGGAGACGGCAGAGCAGGAGGCACGGCAGTATTATGACAAGATGAAATCCGGCCGGCGTGCGGGCCGGGTATATGTGAAGCATATTTTTAAATATCTCCCCCAGAATATTTCCGGTCATACCTTACGTGAGATGGAGTCCAGGATGGATTCTATCTACAGGGCTCTTGCAAAGGAAGGGGGAGCTGTGCCGTCTTTCGATGCTTGCGTCGAGCAATTTTCCGATGAGAAGAAAGCATTTTGGGTGGGTTGGCTGCAGATGCCGGTGGAGTTTGAGGATATTGTATTCGGGTTGAATGCCGGAGAGATTTCCCGTCCGTTCCTCACTCCTCAAGGCATTCATATCGTGAAAGTACTCGAACAGCAGGAAATCCTTCCTTTTGAGAGGATGAAGGACAAGATAATCCGTTGTCAAACCCGTCGTCATGGAATGGATAAAGGAACGCGGGCTTTTGTGGATAAACTGAAGAAAGAATATCACTATATGCCGGATAAAGCCGGTATCGACGAACTGCTGGCCAAAGGAAGCACTTCTCGTGTATTGTTTACACTGGATGGCAAGGCATACGGTGGAAAAGAGTTTGCCGGATTTGCCGCTGTTTATCCGGCAGGGACGCGCAGACAGTTGGAGGCTTTTACAGTAAAAACGATTCTGGACTATGAAAACTCCCGTCTGGAATTGAAGCATCCCGAATTCTGTGCGTTGGTGCAGGGGCATCGTGACAGCATGTTGCTTGCCGAAATCACTGACCGTGAAGTGGGAAAGAGGAGTGTGGTGGATGAAGCGGGATTGAAAGCATATTTTGAGGCGCACCGTTCGGACTTCCATTGGGACGAACCGCGTTATAAGGGTATTGTGCTGCATTGTACTACCAAGCGGGTGGCGAAGCAAGTACGGAAATTTCTGAAACAGATTCCGGAAGAGGAGTGGATGGATGCCATCCGTCTCACCTTCAATGCCGGCGATACTCCCAAGGTGCAGGCAGAGCAAGGATTATTTGCCCCCGGTGATAATGCATATGTGGATGATTTGGTGTTCAAAGGGAAGGATGCAACCCCGGTTTTGTCATTTCCCTTTACTGCTGTACAAGGTCGTAAGCAGAAGGGACCGGATAGTTGGCAAGAGGTGCGAGAGCCGCTCGTAACCGCTTATCGGAACTATTTGGAAACGCATTGGGTGGCAAAGTTGCGTGCTGCCGGTAAGGTTGAAATTGACCAAGAGGTTTTAAAAACCGTTAATAATCACTGATGCAACCGATTAAAACACTATCTTCGTACCTCAAAACGAAGTAAATATCAGTTGGTGATGCGAACAACCTGCTTTGGGCTTTTAATTTTCCTTCTCTGTGCGGCGTGCAGCGAGCAGCACGACCATAAAGGGCGGACACCGTTAGTGGAGTTGGACGGCAATTTCCTTTACCGGGAAGATTTGCAATCGGTACTTCCTGCCGGTTTGTCCAAAGACGACAGTCTGTTGTTTGCAGAACATTATATCCGTAATTGGGTGGAAGATATTTTGCTGTACGATAAAGCGCAGAGCAATATTCCCAATAACGGTGAGATTGATAAACTTGTGGAGAATTATCGCAAAGCATTGATAATGCATACCTATCAGCAGGCTTTAATACATCAGCGGCTATCAGAGGAGATTTCAGAACAAGACTTGACGGAGTATTACGAGAAGAACCAGGCGCTCTTCAAGGTGGAACGTCCGTTGATGAAAGGCTTGTTCATCAAAGTTCCTTTGACAGCCCCGCAGCTGGGCAATGTCCGTCGCTGGTACAAGACGGAAACCCGTGAGGCGGTGGAACATCTGGAAAAGTACAGTCTGCAGAATGCTGTGAAGTATGAGTATTTTTATGATAAATGGGTGCCGGTATCGGAAGTGCTGGATATGCTGCCCTTGAAGGTTCCTAATGTGGACGAGTATCTGGACAAGAATCGCCATGTAGAGCTGAAGGATACGGCTTTCCATTATTTCCTGAATGTGAGCGATTATCGCCCGGTGGGAGAGCAGGAACCCTATGAGTTTGCCCGTAGGCAAGTGAAGGATATGCTGCTGAACGTGAAGCAGGTGGAATTCATGAAGCAAGTGAAGGATGATTTGTACCAACGGGCGGTGAAAAGAGACAAGATTAAATATTATTTAGAATAAGACACCAAGAATGAAACAGTGTATGAACTTTAAGTTTGTAATTTTATTTGCCTTGACGCTATTAGTCGGTTCTACCGTTTATGGACAAGACAACGTAATTGACGAGGTAGTGTGGGTAGTAGGTGACGAGGCTATACTGAAGTCCGAAGTGGAAGAAGCACGCATGAGTGCATTGTATGAAGGACGCAAATTTGACCGTGACCCTTATTGCGTGATACCGGAGGAGATAGCCGTGCAGAAGCTGTATCTTCACCAGGCTGCCCTCGACAGTATCGAAGTATCCGAGAGTGAGGTTATCCAGCGTGTGGACTATATGACGAACATGTACATCGCCAACATCGGTTCGCGCGAGAAAATGGAGGAATACTTCAACAAGACTTCCAGTCAGATTCGTGAAACGCTGCGCGAGAATGCCCGTGAAGGATTGAAGGTTCAGAAGATGCAGCAGAAACTGGTGGGTGAGATTAAGATAACTCCGGCTGAGGTGCGCCGTTACTTCAAGGATTTGCCGCAGGACAGCATTCCTTATATCCCTACCCAGGTGGAGGTGCAGATTATCACTCAGCAGCCTAAGGTTCCTTTGGAGGAAATAGAAGATGTAAAGAGGCGTCTGCGTGAGTATACCGACCGTGTCAATAAGGGCGAAAGCTTTTCCATGTTGGCTCGTCTGTACTCCGAGGACCGTGGCTCGGCCATGCGTGGCGGTGAAATAGAGTTTTCGGGACGCGGTATGCTGGACCCCGCTTATGCCAATGTAGCTTTCAACTTACAAGACCCCAGCAAGGTTTCCAAGATTGTAGAGTCTGAATATGGTTTCCATATCATTCAGTTGATAGAGAAGCGCGGTGACCGTATTAAAACGCGCCACATTCTGTTGAAACCGCATATTCCGGAAGAAGCTCTGGCTGCCGGTTGTGCCCGTTTGGATTCTATTGCCGATGATATCCGCAATAACAAGTTCTCTTTTGAAGAGGCTGCCTCAGTGCTTTCGCAGGATAAGGATACGCGTAACAATCATGGTTTGTTGCCGAATCCCAATACGAATACTTCCCGTTTTGAGATGCAGGAACTTCCCCCTGAAATAGCCAAGGTGGTGGATAAGATGAAAGTGGGCGAAATCTCCGAAGCCTTCACCATGATTCCGCAAAAGACCGGAAAAGAAGAGTGTGTGATTGTGAAACTGAAGAGCCGTACGACGGGACACAAGGCTACCATTGCCGATGACTATCAGAACTTGAAAGAGATTGTGTTGGAGAAACGCCGCGACGAAGTGCTGGACAAGTGGATTCGTGAGAAGCAGAAGCACACGTATGTCCGTATCAAGGATAATTGGAAGAATAACTGTACGTTCAAGTATCCGGGCTGGATCAAAGAATAATCCGGAAGGATTTACATGGATTTGTATGCAAAAGAAGAATACAAAAAATCATTTCCTGAACAAGCATAGATACCTCCTGGTAGGCATTCTATGCTTGTTTGGCATCTGTCTGCTGAGTGCGCAGGACAAAAAGAAGAGTACTGGTGCACCGGAGAAGAGGAAAGTGGACTCGATTGAACAGAAAAAGACGGAGACGTCGGAAAAGAAGAAGACGCGCGTCGATTTGTTGTACGCAGATGAGGCGCAGGCAGACAAACAGTTGCGTCCTGATGTGCAGGTACTCATCGGTTCGGTGAGGATGAAGCATGACAGTATGTACATGTTCTGTGATAGTGCGCTGATATTCGAAAAGATAAATTCTGTGGAGGCATTCGGCAATGTGCGTATGGAGCAGGGCGACACCTTGTTCATCTATGGAGACTATCTGTATTATGACGGCATGTCGCAGCTGGCCATGCTGCGTGAGAATGTACGTATGATAAATCGTAATACGGTGCTGACAACCGACAGTTTGAACTATGACCGTCTGTACGATTTGGGTTATTACTTCGAAGGCGGTACGCTGACCGACGAGGATAATGTGCTGACTTCCGAGTGGGGAGAATATAGCCCTGCCACCAAGTTGGCTGTCTTCAACCACGACGTGAAGCTGGTCAACCCGAAGTTTGTCTTGACTTCGGATACCTTGAAGTATAGTACAGCTACCAAGATTGCTACCATTCTAGGTCCCTCCGATATTGTGAGTGACCAGAATCATATCTATTCCGAACGTGGCGTGTACAATACGACTACTGAGCAGGCAGAGCTGCTCGACCGTTCCGTACTGACCAACGACGGCAAGAAACTGACCGGTGACAGCCTTTTCTACGACCGCATCTTGGGATACGGCGAGGCTTTTGACAATGTACAGATGAATGATACGGTCAACCGGAACATGTTGACCGGCGATTACTGTTTCTACAACGAACTGACCGGAAGCGCCGTTGCCACCAAACGTGCCGTAGCTATCGACTATTCGCAGGGCGACAGTCTGTTTATGCACGGTGATACTTTGCGGCTGATTACCTACCATATGAATACCGATTCCATGTACCGGGAGATGCGTGCCTATCATAAGGTGCGTGCTTATCGCACGGATGTGCAGGCCGTATGCGATTCGTTGGTGTATAATTCCAAGGACTCTTGCATGACGATGTATACCGACCCTATCTTGTGGCACGGGGAACAGCAGTTGCTGGGTGAGGAAATTAAAATTTACATGAACGACAGTACCATCGACTGGGCACATATCATCAACCAGGCCTTGACGGTAGAGAAGAAGGACAGTATTCATTATAACCAAGTTTCCGGTAAGGAGATGAAAGCTTTCTTTATAGATGGAGACATGCGTCTGGTGGAGGTGAACGGCAATGTACTGGTGGTGTATTATCCGGTAGAGGAGAAGGACAGTTCGCTGATTATGATGAACTATTCGGAAGGCGGACTTTTGAAAATGTACTTGAAGGAGAGAAGGATGGAGCGCGGAGTCTTTGTTGGAAAGACTACCGGTACAGCCTATCCTCTGGACCAGATTCCACCAGATAAGAGCAAGCTGCCTTCTTTTGTCTGGTTCGACTACATCCGTCCGCTCAACAAGGAGGACATCTTCGAGTGGAGGGCTAAAAAAGCAGGTGAAGTATTGAAGAAAAGTGACCGGAAACCTGTAACTTCGCCAAGGAATATGCATATTAAACGAAATAATAAGTAGCGTCATGGGAATGTTTGCAATGCGGAAGCCTCGTGGCTTCAATCATAGCTATATCTATGTGGATGAGCGGAAAGAGAAGTTGGCGAAGATGGAAGAAAACGCCAAGCGTGACCTGGGTATGCTGCCGGAAAAGGAATTCTCGCCCGAGGATATACGGGGCAAATTCATAGAAGGAACAACTCACCTGAAGCGGCGTAAGGAGAGCGGACGTAAGCCGATGCATTTGGGCATAATCCTTGTTGTCATGGCTGTGTTGATTTATCTGTGGTATGCCATCAGTAACGGAATCATTTAATAATGATTAATCATTAATCCCTAATCATTAAACATTATCATGAGCGATATCATTCATTTGCTGCCCGATTCGGTTGCCAATCAGATTGCTGCCGGAGAGGTGATTCAGCGTCCGGCATCTGTTGTGAAAGAATTGGTGGAAAATGCAATTGATGCCGAAGCAGGGGAAATACATGTGCTGATTACCGATGCGGGCAAGACCTGCATTCAGGTGATTGATGACGGGAAGGGTATGTCCGAAACGGATGCGCGCCTTTCTTTTGAACGTCATGCGACTTCAAAGATACGCGAGGCTGCCGATTTGTTTGCCCTACGCACCATGGGCTTCCGTGGAGAGGCGTTGGCTTCTATAGCAGCGGTAGCTGAAGTGGAGTTGAAAACACGTCCGGTCAGCGAGGAGCTGGGGACGCGGCTGCTGATTGCCGGCTCTAAAGTCGAGAGCCAGGAAGCCGTTTCCTGCCCTAAGGGAAGCAATTTTTCCATCAAGAACCTATTCTTCAATATTCCTGCCCGGCGCAAATTCCTGAAAGCGAACTCTACGGAGTTGAGCAACATCCTTACGGAATTCGAGCGTATAGCGTTGGTGCATCCTGAGGTAGCCTTCTATCTGTATAGTAATGATACGGAATTGTTCAATCTTCCGGTAATGCCTTTGCGGCAACGCATCATGGCAGTCTTCGGAAAGAAGCTGAATCAGCAGTTGCTGTCCGTCGACGTCAATACGACCATGATAAAGATTTCCGGTTTTGTAGCCAAGCCGGAAACGTCGCGCAAGAAAGGAGCGCACCAATACTTTTTTGTGAACGGGCGCTATATGCGTCACCCCTATTTCCACAAAGCGGTGATGGATGCTTATGAACAGCTGATTCCTGCCGGTGAGCAAATCTCCTACTTTATTTATTTCGAGGTAGACCCTGCCAATATCGATGTGAACATCCATCCGACGAAGACGGAGATTAAGTTCGAGAATGAGCAGGCTATCTGGCAGATTCTGTCGGCTGCGGTCAAGGAATCCTTAGGTAAGTTTAGCGCTATACCTACTATCGATTTTGATACCGAGGACATGCCGGATATTCCTGCATTCGAGCAGGCTCGTCCGATAGAGCCTCCGAAGGTACACTATAACACGGATTTCAATCCCTTCAAGACGTCTTCCGCTTCTTCCTATGGAGGTGGTGGCAATTATTCGCGTCCCAAAGTGGAGTGGGAGGGGCTTTATTCCGGTTTGGAAAAAGCCAGCAGGATGAACGAGCCGATGGAGGAAGAACCTTTTGCAGAGGATGCGGTTACCGGTACGGCTCCAAGAGAGGAGGAGAGGGTTCCTTATTTCCAGGAAACGGTTCCTTCCGGGGCAAGCGCCTCTTTCTATGGCAATGAGGCAACGGTAGAGAAAGGAGCGCAACACTTCCAGTTCAAGGGGCGTTTTATTCTGACTTCCGTTAAATCGGGTCTGATGCTGATAGACCAGCATCGGGCGCATGTCCGGGTATTGTTCGACCGCTATATGAGTCAGATTCGACAGAAACAAGGGGTATCGCAGGGGGTATTGTTTCCGGAGATTATCCAGTTGCCGGCTTCGGAAGCTGCCGTGCTGGACGGTATATTGGAAGATTTGTCGGCAGTAGGCTTCGATTTGAGCCCGCTGGGTGGCGGTAGCTATGCCATCAACGGCATACCTTCGGGCATAGAGGGGTTGAACCCGGTGGAATTGGTCCGGAATATGGTACATACTGCTATGGAAAAAGGGAATGACGTTAAGGAAGAGGTGCAGACAATTCTTGCATCGACCTTGGCACGTGCTGCGGCCATCGTCTATGGACAAGTGCTGAGCAACGAGGAAATGTCCAATCTCGTGGACAATCTGTTTGCATGCCCATCCCCGAATTATACTCCGGACGGAAAGACGGTGCTGGCGACCATTAAAGAAGACGACATAGAAAAGCTTTTCTCCAAATAAGGAAGAGTACTTTCTTTTGCATCAAGGCAAAAAAAGTACAAATATTCAGAACCTTTTAGTTCTGTTGGCGTTAATTAGACAGTTTGAATGATAAAGAGTTTAATTAACCACTTAACTATTTTAAGGTATATGAAAAAGATTCTAATGTTACTGGCTTTAGCTGGTGTGTCTTCTGTTGCCATGGCGCAGCAAAAGACTGAAGTTGTGGAAGAATTTGGTGTTATCCAGGTTCAGGATAAATATCAGGTAATCACTAATCCGTTCTGGAGTAATTGGTTTTTCTCTATAGGCGGTGGTGCCGAAGCAACTTTTGGAGATAATGATAAGGCAGGAAGTTTTGGCAAGCGTATCAGTCCGACGCTGAATTTTGCCATCGGCAAATGGTTCACCCCGGGACTGGGAGTACGTCTGCAATATAGCGGCCTTCAGGCAAGAGGATATACGTATGATGCAGGTGCTGACTACGTGAAAGGCACTCAGATGGATGACGGCTACTACAAACAGCGTTTCGACTATATGAATCTGCACGGAGATGTGATGTTCAATCTGAATGCGCTGTTTGGAGGATACAACCAGCACCGTGTGTATGAAATCATTCCTTATGTAGGTGCGGGGTTCACTCACAACTACACAAAGCCTCATCGCGAAGCTTTGTCCGTAAACGCAGGTATCATCAACCGCTTCCGTATTTCGAATGCGATAGATATTAACCTGGAGCTGAGCGCAATGGGCGTTGAAGACAAGTTCGATGGCGAAGTTGGCGGCGATCATGGATATGATGGCGTGCTGAGTGCAACGGTGGGGTTGACATACCGTTTCCCCGCCCGTGGATTCCGTCGCCCGATGCCCCAGTTGATTTCTCAGGTAGAGCTGGCTGCCATGCAGGCGCAGCTTGCAGAGATGGGAGCTGCCAACCAACAGTTGCAGAATGCACTGGTTGCCGCACAGAACCAGCCGGTGGCCGAAGTTACAGAAACGGAAGTGATTGTTCCCGATCCGGACATTGCACCGCGTACTGTATTCTTCAAGATTGGCTCTGCAGAAGTTTCTCCGCGTGAAGCAATGAACTTGTCTTATCTGGCAGATCAGATGAAGCAATTCCCGAACGCCACTTACACTGTAAACGGATATGCAGACTCTGCAACCGGTACGCCGGCATTCAACAAAGAGTTGAGTTTGAAGCGTGCACAAGCCGTGGTTGATGTATTGGTAAAACAATACGGAATCCCTGCTGACCGCCTGAAGGTAGATGCCGGTGGTGGTGTCGATAAGTTCGGACAGCCGATTCTGAACCGTGTGGTATTGGTGAAATCTGCCAATTAGAAAGCTACGAGCTACAAGCTACAAGGAGTTACGAGTTATAGAAATGAGAAGGGGCATGCGTTATTATGACGCATGCCCCTCATTTTTTGTAACCAGTAACTTGTAACAGGTAGCTCCTTGTAACTCGTAACTTCTGTAACTCGTATCTCCTATCCCTTATTCTCCGCCGAATTTCTTTACTTGCTCTGCAATCAGTTCCGCATCATCAAAGTAGTTTATCTTCATAGCCTTGCGTACATCGTCCAAGGTTGCGGCAGCGGTTTCCCTGGCAGTTTCGCAACCTTTCTTCAGCATGTCGTAGATGGCGGGGATGTCTTTTTCAAACTCCTTGCGGCGGTTGCGGATAGGCTCCAGTGTCTCCTGCATAATTTCGTTGAGGAACTTCTTCACTTTCATGTCGCCCAGACCGCCACGTTGGTAGTGGGCTTTCAGTTCGTCCAGATTCGGATATTCGGGCAGATAAAGGCCGAAGTGTTCCGGACGGCAAAAGGCATCCAGGTAAGTGAATACGGTGTTGCCTTCCAATTTTCCGGGGTCTTGCACACGCAGGTGGTCGGGGTCGGTATACATGCTCTTCACCTTCTTCTGCACCTCGTCGGCAGAGTCCGAAAGATAGATACAGTTGCCGAGGCTCTTGCTCATCTTGGCTTTGCCGTCCGTTCCCGGCAGGCGCAGGCAGGCTGCATTGTCGGGCAACAGGATTTCCGGTTCCACGAGGGTTTCACCATATATATAGTTGAAACGGCGTACGATTTCACGAGCTTGTTCAATCATCGGCTCCTGGTCTTCGCCCACGGGCACGGTAGTGGCGCGGAAGGCGGTAATGTCCGCTGCCTGGCTGATGGGGTAGGTGAAGAAACCTACGGGGATGCTTGTCTCGAAATTACGCATCTGGATTTCGGTCTTTACCGTCGGGTTGCGTTGCAGGCGGCTCACGGTCACCAGGTCCATGTAGTAGAAGGTCAGCTCGCAGAGTTCCGGTATCTGGGATTGGATGAAGATGGTGCTCTTCGTCGGGTCCAGTCCGCACGCCAGGTAGTCCAGTGCCACCTCGATGACGTTCTGGCGCACCTTTTCCGGATTCTCCATATTGTCCGTCAGCGCTTGTGCGTCGGCGATGAAGATGAAAATCTTGTCGTACAAGCCGGAGTTTTGCAATTCCACTCTTCTTCTCAATGAGCCTACATAGTGTCCTATGTGCAGGCGTCCTGTGGGGCGGTCGCCCGTAAGGATGATTTTTTCTTTTGCCATATTATGTATTTTTTAGTTTCTTCATTGTATAAAAGCCATTAGGACCGGCAAAGATACCTATAATTATCGAAACCTCAAGGGATGACGCTTTCTTTCCTTTTCACGTATACCTTATGGCTTCCGATGCCGCTTGTATCGATTCCGCTGCCGGGAGTATGTGCCCATTTGCGCAGTTCCACGGTGGCGGTGGAGCGGACGAGTCCGGTCAGTTGCCGGTAGATGCTGACAGTAAGGAAGGCATGCTTGTCCAGATACTGATGCGCCAGAGCCAGACGTTGTTCGGGAGTGTATTTCTTCGATGAGCGTGCGGGTTTCCAGGAGGCACGTTCCAGTTCGCACCAATGGTTGGTTTCTCTAATCAAGGCCTTGTCTGTGCGGAAGTTCACGCCACTTACGTAGATGCTCCGCGCGTTTCGCTTCGTGGTGCTTTCTTGGGGCTGTTCGCGTTCCTTGTCGGGGTAGATGGACAGTGCGGGGGTGAATACGCCCAATCCTTCTATCTTCACCGAGCGTCCCATTCCCATTTCGTGGGCCAGGGCTTCGCCCAACTCGCAGATGATTCCTTCGGTTACGCCTTTCGAGAATCCCGAGGTCATGGCGATGTATTCCGCCAGTTCGCGCGTGCTGGTCTGTCCGGTCATCACCATCTTGGGGTAGGTGATCGGTTCGCCCGTGCCTTGCAAGTCGGGCATTTCTTTCATTTGGTAGCGTGTGGTCATTGTTGCGTTCTCCTTTCTTTTCTTTCCTTCGTTGCAAAGTCCTTTTCCCTGCGGAGCAAAGTTCTTTTGGTGGCGGAGAAATCTTAGAATAAAGCCTTTATTCCAAGGAATAGAAATTTTATTTTTAAGAATAAAGGCTTTGTTTGTAGAAACAGAATCCTTGTTCTATTTTTGTATAGGCACAAAGGTAAGTTTCCGTGGCGAGAAAAGCAAGTTTTGGTGGGGAGAATCTTCATATTTATCTGCAAATGCCTTTACTGAGATATAGTCTTTCTTTTTTATATGGAATCGCATTTTTCGGAAAAAGATTTCGGTTGTGGGCGACGGCCGCTCTTCTATTATGGAGGATGACGTTTCTTTTATGCAAAAAAATATGCCACAATTTGCTCTTTTCGTAAATAAGTCGTTACTTTGCACAAATTTTAAAGAGACTATGCAATCGCAGGAAATGAGAAGCAAATATAACCTCCGTTCGAATGAATTTCATTCGGGAGCCGTCAGTTTCTCTTTTTTCGAGAAAGATATTTTTAGTTCTTTGGTAATGCGTTAATCCTTTATTGGGTGACGCATTTTTTTTGTGAAATAGCTACAACTCGTAGTTCGTAGCTTGTAACTCGTAACTTAATAGACAACAAGAGAATATGGAAAAGAATTTAAAGAAAGTGCTTGTCTTGGGTTCTGGTGCGCTCAAGATTGGTCAGGCCGGAGAGTTTGACTATTCCGGTTCGCAGGCGCTGAAGGCGTTGCGCGAAGAAGGTATCGGTTCTGTTTTGGTAAACCCGAACATTGCTACTATCCAGACATCGGAAGGTATCGCCGATCAAGTTTATTTCTTGCCGGTAACTCCTTATTTCGTGGAAGAAATCATCAAGAAAGAACGTCCCGACGGCATTTTGCTGGCATTCGGCGGACAGACGGCGCTGAACTGCGGTACGGAACTCTACCAGAACGGAATTCTTCAGAAATATGGCGTGCGCGTGCTGGGTACTTCCGTTGAGGCGATTATGTACACCGAAGACCGTGACCTCTTTGTGAAGAAGCTGGACGAGATTCCGATGAAGACTCCGAAGAGCCACGCTGTGGAGAGCATGGAAGACGCACTGAAGGCAGCCCGCGAGATTGGCTACCCCGTGATGGTGCGCTCGGCTTATGCTCTGGGTGGACTGGGAAGCGGTATTTGTCCGGACGAGGAAGCCTTCATTAAATTGGCCGAAAGCTCTTTCACTTTCTCCAAGCAGATTCTGGTAGAAGAGTCTCTGAAGGGTTGGAAGGAAATTGAATTCGAGGTAATCCGCGATGCCAACGACCACTGCTTCACGGTGGCAAGCATGGAAAACTTCGACCCGCTGGGCATCCATACGGGTGAGTCCATCGTAGTGGCTCCCACTTGCTCATTGACCGACGAGCAGGTGAAAATGTTGCAGGAGCTTTCCACCAAATGTATCCGCCACCTGGGCATCGTGGGCGAATGTAACATCCAGTATGCGTTCAACGCCGAGACAAACGACTATCGTGTCATCGAGGTGAACGCCCGTCTGTCCCGTTCTTCCGCATTGGCTTCCAAGGCTACCGGTTATCCGCTGGCATTCGTGGCTGCCAAGATTGCGTTGGGCTATACGCTCGACCAAATCGGCGAGATGGGAACTCCCAACTCGGCATATGCAGCTCCGCAGCTTGACTACCTGATTTGCAAGATTCCGCGTTGGGACTTGACAAAGTTCGTAGGTGTCAGCCGCGAAATTGGCTCCAGCATGAAGTCGGTAGGCGAAATCATGTCTATCGGACGTTCCTTTGAAGAAATTATCCAGAAGGGCTTGCGTATGATTGGTCAGGGAATGCACGGATTCGTGGGCAATGAGGGAGTGGAGTTCGATGACTTGGATTACGAACTGTCACATCCCACCGACCTGCGCGTCTTTGCCATTGCCGAGGCTCTGGAAAAGGGATATGCCATCGACCGCATCTTTGAGCTGACCAAGATTGACCCCTGGTTCTTGGGCAAGCTGAAGAACATCGTAGACTACAAGCAGAAACTTTCCCAATATAATAAGGTGGAAGACATCCCCGCCGACGTGCTGCGCGAAGCCAAAGTGCTTGGCTTCTCCGACTTCCAGATTGCCCGCTTCGTGCTGAATCCGCAAGGCAATATGGAGAAGGAAAACCTCGCCGTACGTGCCCGTCGTAAGGAGCTGGGCATCCTGCCTGCCGTGAAGCGCATTAATACGGTGGCTTCCGAACATCCGGAACTGACGAACTACCTCTACATGACGTACGCCGTTCAAGGTTACGATGTGAACTATTACAAGAATGAAAAATCAGTGGTTGTACTTGGTTCGGGCGCTTACCGCATCGGTTCGTCCGTAGAGTTTGACTGGTGCTCGGTGAACGCCATCCAGACGGCTCGCAAGCTGGGCTACAAGTCCATCATGATTAACTATAATCCCGAAACTGTTTCTACGGACTACGACATGTGCGACCGTCTGTACTTCGACGAACTCTCTTTCGAGCGCGTACTCGACGTTATCGACTTGGAGCAGCCGCGCGGTGTCATCGTCTCAGTGGGTGGACAGATACCGAACAACCTGGCAATGAAGCTTCACCGCCAGTCAGTTCCCGTGTTGGGTACTTCCCCCATCTCCATCGACCGTGCCGAAAACCGTAACAAGTTCTCTGCCATGCTCGACCAGCTGGGCATCGACCAACCGGCTTGGCAGGAACTCACTAGCCTGGAAGATGTGAAAGGCTTTGTAGAGAAGGTGGGTTATCCGGTACTGGTGCGTCCGTCTTACGTACTCTCCGGTGCTGCGATGAATGTATGCTACGATGAAGAAGAACTGGAAAACTTCTTGAAGATGGCTGCTGAGGTATCTAAGGAATATCCGGTGGTGGTATCCCAGTTCTTGCAGAACACCAAGGAAATCGAGTTCGACGCTGTTGCCCAAAACGGTGAAGTGGTGGAATACGCCATCTCCGAGCACGTAGAGTTTGCCGGTGTACACTCCGGTGACGCTACGCTGGTATTCCCTGCACAGAAGATTTACTTTGCAACGGCACGCCGCATCAAGAAAATCAGCCGCCAGATTGCGAAGGAACTCAATATTTCCGGTCCTTTCAATATCCAGTTCCTGGCACGCAACAACGAGGTGAAGGTTATCGAGTGTAACCTCCGTGCATCGCGCAGCTTCCCGTTCGTATCCAAGGTGCTGAAGCGTAACTTCATCGAGACTGCTACCCGTATCATGCTGGACGCTCCCTATACACAACCGGACAAGTCGGCATTCGACATCGACCGTATCGGTGTGAAGGCAAGCCAGTTCTCCTTCTCCCGTCTGCACAAGGCAGACCCGGTATTGGGTGTGGACATGTCGTCTACGGGCGAGGTAGGCTGTATTGGCGACGACTTCTCCGAAGCATTGCTGAATGCCATGATTGCTACCGGATTCAGAATCCCCCGTCCCGAGAAGGGCGTGATGTTCTCCTCCGGAGCCATGAAGTCCAAGGTGGATTTGCTGGATGCCAGCCGCATGCTCTTTGCCAAAGGCTATAAGATTTATGCTACGGCAGGTACAGCCGCTTTCCTCAACGCCCATGGCGTGACGACGGAAGCCGTTTACTGGCCGGATGAACGCCCGGATGCGGAAAACAACGTGATGACGATGATTGCCGACCATGCCTTCGACCTGATTGTCAACATTCCGAAGAACCATACGAAACGCGAGCTGACCAATGGCTACAAGATTCGTCGCGGTGCCATCGACCACAACATTCCGTTGATTACCAATGCCCGCCTGGCAAGTGCCTTTATCGAGGCATTCTGCGAAATGAAGCTGGAAGATATCCAGATTAAGAGCTGGCAGGAGTACAAATAAATTGTTTGCTCTATAAACGATTGCAGGAGCGGAAAGCCGAAAGGTTTTCCGCTCTTTTGGTATACTGCGTTTATTTCCGTATTTTTGTTCGGGACTGAGTCTCTGTATGAATCAAAAGAAGAAATAATATGAATGAAGTGGAAAAAATGCGTAGCTCCCAGTTGGCGGATATGTCCGTTCCGGAGATACAGGTGAAGTTCGAGCATGCCAAGCGCTTGCTGGCAAAAATGCGTGTGATGAGTACTTACGATGAGGATTACCGGAGCTTGCTGGAGGAGCTGGTACCGGGCATTCCCGCCACGTCCGTCATCTGTCCACCGTTCCATTGCGACCATGGGGATGGTATCCGGCTGGGTGAACATGTCTTTGTCAATGCCAATTGCACTTTCCTGGACGGGGGATATATCACGATTGGTGCCCATACGTTGGTCGGTCCATGCGTACAGATATACACTCCCCATCATCCGATGGATTATATCGAGCGTCGTACGGAAAAGGAATATGCCTATCCGGTGACGATAGGAGAGGATTGCTGGATTGGCGGCGGTGCCATTCTGTGCCCGGGCGTCACCATCGGCGACCGTTGTATCATCGGTGCGGGTAGTGTGGTGACGAAAGATATTCCATCCGATAGCATAGCCGTTGGCAATCCGGCAAAGGTTATCCGGAAAAATGAGGCAAAAAAGTGAACGTACTAAATGCTTGAGAAACAGAGCGTGTCGCTAAATGACTAAAAAAATATCGAAAAATATTATGCAAAAGTTTTGGTAATGTCAAAATAAGCTGTACCTTTGCATCGCTTTTGAAACGGAAGTGTACGGGCGTTTAGCTCAGCTGGTTCAGAGCATCTGCCTTACAAGCAGAGGGTCGGCGGTTCGAATCCGTCAACGCCCACACAAAATCCAAGCACTTTCGTTCATCAAAAGGGCGTTTAGCTCAGCTGGTTCAGAGCATCTGCCTTACAAGCAGAGGGTCGGCGGTTCGAATCCGTCAACGCCCACACAAAATCCAAGCACTTTCGTTCATCAAAAGGGCGTTTAGCTCAGCTGGTTCAGAGCATCTGCCTTACAAGCAGAGGGTCGGCGGTTCGAATCCGTCAACGCCCACTGGAAATTTTCATTCGAAGGTGGTCTTGCAAGTGATTGTAAGGCCATTTTTTTATCCGTTAACTTCCTTTTCTTAAAATCTTTATCCTTTATGTCTTGTTACTCAGAAAAAAGCAGTAATTTTGCAGTCCGATAATTATCATCATAAATACGACGTATGAAACTTGATTTACTTACCGCAATCTCTCCGATTGACGGTCGATACAGAGGCAAAACGGATGTTTTGGCTGCCTATTTTTCAGAATTTGCACTGATTAAATACCGTGTACAAGTTGAAATAGAATACTTTATCACGCTGTGTGAGCTGCCTTTGCCGCAACTGAAAGGGGTGGATAAGGGCGTTTTCGAAACCTTGAGAAACATTTACCGTAACTTCTCCGAAGCCGACGCGCAACGCATCAAGGATATTGAGAGCGTGACGAACCATGATGTGAAGGCTGTGGAGTATTTCTTAAAAGAAGAGTTTGACAAGTTGGGTGGTATGGACGACTATAAGGAGTTCATCCATTTTGGCCTGACTTCACAAGATATCAACAATACGTCTGTTCCTTTGTCTGTAAAGGAGGCGTTGGAGCAGGTGTACTATCCTCAAATAGAGGAACTGATAGCGCAGCTCCGTGCTTATGCGGAAGAGTGGGCCGCTATCCCCATGCTTGCCAAGACACACGGACAACCGGCTTCGCCTACCCGTTTGGGCAAGGAGGTAATGGTGTTTGTCTACCGTCTGGAACGCCAGTTGGCAACGCTGAAGGCTTGTCCGGTGACAGCAAAGTTCGGTGGCGCTACGGGTAATTACAATGCCCATCATGTGGCTTATCCGGAATATGACTGGAAGGCATTCGGCAATAAGTTCGTTTCCGAAAAGCTTGGCTTGGAACGCGAGGAGTATACTACCCAGATATCCAATTACGATAATCTGTCTGCCATCTTTGATGCCATGAAGCGCATCAATACGGTGATGATTGATATGAACCGTGACTTCTGGCAATATATCTCTATGGAATATTTCAAGCAGAAGATTAAAGCCGGTGAGGTGGGCTCCAGCGCGATGCCGCACAAGGTGAACCCGATTGACTTTGAAAATGCGGAAGGAAACCTGGGCATGGCGAATGCTATTCTTGAGCACTTGGCGGTAAAACTGCCGGTTTCCCGTTTGCAGCGTGACTTGACGGACTCTACCGTGCTCCGCAATGTGGGTATGCCGTTCGGGCATATCATTATTGCCATACAAAGTTCTTTGAAGGGTTTGCGTAAGTTGCTGTTGAACGAACCGGCCATCTACCGTGACCTGGACAATTGCTGGAGCGTGGTGGCCGAGGCTATCCAGACCATTCTGCGCCGCGAGGCCTATCCGCATCCTTATGAAGCGTTGAAAGCGTTGACCCGTACCAATCAGGCCATTACGGAAGCGTCTATCAAGGAATTTATAGAGGGACTGAATGTAAGTGAAGAGATAAAGAAAGAATTGCGGGTGATTACCCCCCATACTTATACGGGAATTTAAGCAACCACAGAAGTGTACCGGAGGAATTTCAACTTTTTACTCCGGCAATTGTTATAGAAACATATAAAATTCAAGGTATAATAGAGACAATGAATGGCCGTGAGGCCAAGGTTTAATTTTATTCGAATAAAAAACAATGAGTACAGAAAACGAAACTTGGCGTGATGCTTCTTCCGCAGAGGAGAACTCAGGTGCCGGCCGCGATGGTAACCAATTTAACAAGGAAGGTGGCTACAGCCGTCCGTCTTACAACCGTGATAATGGCGACCGTCCTTATCGCCCCAGATTTAACAGTGAAAACGGGGACCGCCCGCAGCGTCCTTATAACAGTGACCGCCCTTATCGCCCGCGCTTTAATCCTGGTGCGGACAATGGTGACCGTCCGCAGCGTCCTCGTTACAATAACGATAATGGCGACCGTCCCTATCGTCCGCGCTATAACAGCGAAGGCGGCGACCGTCCGCAACCCTCTTATGGAAACAATTCGGGTGACCGTCCTTACCGTCCGCGCTATAACAGCGAAGGTGGCGACCGTCCGCAACGCCCTTATAATAGTGACCGTCCGCAGCGCCCGCGTTATGGCAATGAGGGTGGTGACCGTCCGCAACGTCCTTATAACGGCGACCGCTCCTACAACAGCGACCGTTCTTATAATACGGACCGTCCCTATCGTCCGCGCTACAACAGCGAAGATGGCGACCGTCCGCAGCGTCCTCGCTACAATAATGAGGGTGGTGACCGTCCTTATCGTCCACGCTTCAATTCGGGTGGTGGAAGACCTGGCGGATACGGCAACAGAGACAGCTATAGCCGTCCTATCCGTCGTTCGGCCGATTATGACCCCAATGCTAAGTACAGCAAGAAGAAACAGATAGAGTATAAGGAACAGTTTGTAGACCCGAACGAGCCTATCCGTCTGAACAAATTCTTGGCCAACGCCGGTGTTTGCTCCCGTCGCGAGGCTGATGAATTCATCACTGCCGGAGTCGTTTCTGTAAACGGAGAGGTGGTAACGGAATTGGGAACCAAGATTAAGCGTGGCGATGAAGTGAAGTTCCACGACCAGACGGTCAGCATCGAACGTAAGATTTACGTCCTGCTGAACAAGCCGAAAGATACAGTGACTACTTCGGATGATCCCCAGGCACGTCGCACGGTGATGGATTTGGTGAAGGGCGCATGCGACGAACGTATTTATCCGGTAGGTCGTCTGGACCGCAATACTACAGGTGTATTGCTGCTGACAAACGATGGTGACCTGGCTTCCAAGCTGACGCATCCCAAGTATCTGAAGAAGAAGATATATCATGTGCATTTGGACAAGAACCTGACAAAAGCCGATATGGAGCAGATTGCAGCCGGTATTCAACTGGATGACGGGGAAATCCATGCAGATGCCATCAGCTATACGGATGACTTCAAGAAAGATGATGTCGGTATTGAAATCCACTCCGGCAAGAACCGTATCGTGCGTCGTATCTTCGAATCGCTGGGATACAAGGTGATGAAACTGGACCGTGTGTATTTTGCCGGTTTAACCAAGAAAGGCCTGCGCCGCGGCGAATGGCGTTACCTCACGGAACAAGAGGTGAACTTCCTGCGCATGGGTTCTTTTGAGTAATATATAATAAGGTATAATAACTGTTTTATGGAAAAGATTAGTAGAACAAAGATTGTTGACCTGCTGAAGCGTGAAGATTTTGGCGCTATGGTCAACGTGAAGGGCTGGGTTCGTACCCGCAGAGGTAGTAAGCAAGTAAACTTTATCGCGCTGAATGACGGTTCTACAATAAATAATGTGCAGATTGTAGTAGACTTGGGTAACTTCGATGAGGAGATGCTGAAAGAGATTACTACCGGTGCTTGTTTGAGCGTAAACGGTGTGCTGACGGAATCTGTCGGTTCCGGTCAGAAGGCCGAAGTGCAGGCCCGCGAAATCGAAGTGCTGGGAACTTGCGATAACACGTATCCGTTGCAGAAGAAAGGTCATTCCATGGAGTTCCTCCGTGAGATAGCCCATCTGCGTCCCCGTACCAATACGTTCGGGGCTGTGTTCCGTATTCGTCATAATATGGCGATTGCCATCCACAAGTTCTTCCATGACAGAGGATTCTTCTATTTTCATACTCCGATTATCACGGCTTCCGACTGCGAAGGCGCAGGCCAGATGTTCCAGGTGACTACGAAGAACCTTTACGACTTGAAGAAAGATGAGAACGGTTCCATTATTTACGATGATGACTTCTTCGGAAAGCAGGCCAGCCTGACTGTTTCCGGACAGTTGGAAGGCGAACTTGCCGCTACTGCATTGGGAGCCATCTATACATTCGGTCCTACGTTCCGTGCCGAGAATTCCAATACTCCCCGCCACTTGGCAGAGTTCTGGATGATTGAGCCGGAAGTGGCGTTCAATGATATTACGGACAATATGGACCTGGCGGAAGATTTCATCAAATATTGTGTACAGTGGGCTTTGGACAACTGTGCCGACGATGTGAAGTTCCTCAATGACATGTTTGATAAGGGCTTGATTGAACGTCTGCAAGGTGTCTTGAAAGAAAGCTTCGTGCGCCTGCCTTATACGGAAGGTATCAAGATATTGGAAGAGGCTGTTGCCAAAGGGCATAAGTTTGAATTCCCGGTGTACTGGGGAGTTGACTTGGCTTCCGAACACGAGCGCTATCTGGTGGAAGACCACTTCAAGCGTCCGGTTATCCTGACTGACTATCCGAAGGAAATCAAAGCGTTCTATATGAAGCAGAACGAAGACGGCAAGACCGTGCGTGCCATGGATGTACTCTTCCCGAAGATTGGAGAAATCATTGGCGGTTCCGAACGTGAATCGGATTACAACAAGCTGATGACGCGCATTGACGAACTTCACATCCCGATGAAGGATATGTGGTGGTATCTCGATACCCGTAAGTTCGGTACATGTCCCCACTCCGGGTTCGGTTTAGGCTTTGAGCGCTTGCTGCTGTTCGTTACGGGCATGACGAATATTCGTGATGTCATACCGTTCCCGCGTACGCCGCGCAACGCCGAGTTCTAGGTTTCGGAATATACAAACTGGATAAAATCATCCGCACAAACATTCTGTTGTTTGTGCGGTTTTTTTATACCCAAAAATGTTATAATCTCAAAATAAATCTTTATATTTGTGTCTAGCGGAACGACATAACGTTAACCAACATCATACGAATATGAAACGGAACTATTTCTTTACCATGCTGGCAGCGGTGCTGCTTGCGGTAGCGGGAGCCAATGCGCAGGAGAGCGCAGAGTTTAGGCCTGCGGAACTGGCAGGAATTTGGCAGTTATGTCATTATGTGTCCGAAATCCCGGATGTTCCCGGGATATTGAAACCGAGTAATACCTTTAAAGTGCTGAGTGATGACGGCCGCATTGTCAACTTTACAATGATTCCTGGCAAGGATGCCATCATCACGGGGTATGGGACTTATCAGCAGCTGACGGATAATTCCTATAAGGAAAGTATTGAGAAAAACATCCATCTGCCCATGTTGGACCACAAAGACAATATATTGGAGTTTGAAATAGGGGACGACGGGGTAATGTACCTGAAGTATTTTATAGCTAAGGACTTGAATGGGAATGAACTGAATACATGGTTCCATGAAACATGGAAGCGGGTGGGCATGCCCGCGAAATTCCCCGAGGACCTTGTCCGTTGATATTTCTTTCTCTTTCCCGTTTCTTTCTCAATGCAGCTTTGAAGGCCGTCTATGACGGCATTGGCCGATGAAGGCCGCATCATAAAGAGTTGTTCTAGCGGAGATTCTTTCGTTTCTCCGCAGGATAACTTTGTCTGTTGTATATCAGCCAAGTGGCTCTCTAAAAAAAAGTGGAAAACTTTTGCCAGTTCTAAGAAAAACCGTACCTTTGCAAGCCGATTATTATCTCAAAAGGATAAGCATTTAATTCATAGCGAGTTAATCTTCCATTGTCCGGGATGACTGGCTTGCGGTGAAGAAAAACATTTTAGTAGTAACATTTTAAAAAACAATTAAGAGTGGATACTTTAAGTTACAAGACCATTTCTGCAAACAAAGCTACAGTGACTAAAGAATGGGTCATTGTTGACGCTACAGACCAGGTATTGGGTCGTCTGGGCGCAAAAGTTGCGAAACTGTTGAGAGGAAAGTATAAACCTAACTTTACCCCTCACGTAGATTGTGGCGATAATGTGATCATTATCAACGCCGACAAAGTAAAATTAACCGGTAACAAGTGGAATGACAAGGTATATCTGTCATATACAGGTTATCCCGGCGGCCAGAGAGAAATCACTCCTGCCCGTTTGCAGGCAAAACCGAACGGTGATGACAAGTTACTGAGAAAAGTAGTAAAGGGTATGTTGCCTAAGAACAAGTTGGGCGCAAAATTGCTGGGCAATATGTATGTATATGCCGGCAGCGAGCACAAACACGATGCTCAGAACCCGAAAATGATTGATATTAACGTACTTAAATAAGAGATAATGGAAGTAGTAAATGCATTAGGCAGACGTAAAAGTGCAATTGCACGTATTTTCGTAAGCGAAGGTACTGGAAAGATTACTATTAATAAGAGAGACCTCGCAGAGTACTTTCCATCAAGCATTCTTCAGTATGTAGTTAAACAGCCGTTGAATAAGCTGGGTGTTGCTGAAAAGTACGACATCAAAGTTAATCTCTGCGGTGGCGGTTTCACCGGCCAGTCTCAGGCTTTGCGTTTGGCAATTGCCCGCGCACTGGTGAAAATCAATGCTGAGGACAAGGCTGCTCTCCGTTCTGAAGGTTTCATGACTCGTGATCCTCGTTCTGTTGAACGTAAGAAACCGGGACAACCGAAAGCACGTCGTAGATTCCAGTTCAGTAAACGTTAAGAGTTGGAGAACGGTTGGGGCGGACAAGTTGCTTAATTCTCGACTTTCACCTCTCAACTCTCAACTGAAAAAGCGTTTAGTATCTAAACTACCGGGACTCTTCAGATTCAGACTACCCGGCGGTTGGTTTAGAAGAAACAAAAAAGAAAGTAAACGATTAATTTAAAAGAAAATGTCTAGAACAAATTTTGATACATTATTAGAAGCCGGTTGCCACTTCGGTCACTTGAAAAGAAAGTGGAACCCTGCAATGGCTCCTTACATCTTCATGGAGCGCAATGGTATTCACATCATTGACCTCAACAAGACGGTTGCTAAAATTGACGAAGCTGCTGAAGCTTTGAAGCAAATCGCTAAATCAGGAAAGAAAGTCCTGTTTGTTGCTACTAAAAAACAAGCTAAGCAGGTGGTTGCCGATAAGGCTGCATCTGTAAATATGCCTTATGTAATCGAGCGTTGGCCGGGTGGTATGTTGACTAACTTCCCGACTATCCGTAAGGCTGTCAAGAAGATGGCTACCATCGACAAGTTGACAAGCGACGGTACCTATTCAAACCTCTCCAAGAGAGAAATTCTTCAGATTTCACGTCAACGTGCAAAGTTGGACAAGACTTTGGGCTCTATCGCTGACCTGACTCGTCTGCCGTCTGCTCTGTTCGTTATCGACGTAATGAAGGAAAACATCGCAGTTCGTGAAGCTAACCGTCTGGGGATTCCCGTATTCGGTATCGTTGATACAAACTCCGATCCTACGAATATCGATTTCGTAATCCCGGCAAATGATGACGCTACTAAGTCAGTAGAAGTTATTCTTGATGCTTGCTGCGCTGCTATGCAGGAAGGTCTGGAAGAACGTAAGGCCGAAAAGGTAGACATGGAAGCTGCCGGTGAAGCTCCTGCCAACAAAGGTAAGAAGAAAGCTACAAAAGCAAGACTCGACAAGTCCGACGAGGAAGCAATCAATGCCGCTAAGGCTGCTGCTTTCATGAAGGAAGAAGAGGCTTAATCATACTGTTGAGAGTTGAGAATTGAAAGTTGAGAGTTACTTTACGGCAATTCTCAATTCTCTATTCTCAACTCTCAATTACTTTATAAGGATATTATTAACAATTAAAATAAAAAGATATTATGGCTGTAAGTATGGCTGATATAACCAAGCTCCGCAAGATGACCGGTGCTGGTATGATGGATTGCAAAAATGCTTTGACTGAAGCTGAAGGCGATTTCGACAAGGCAATGGAAATTATCCGTAAGAAGGGACAAGCTGTTGCAGCTAAGCGTTCAGATCGCGAGGCTTCTGAAGGCTGTGTGCTGGCTAAGACTACGGGTGACTTTGCCGTTATCATCGCTCTGAAGTGCGAAACTGACTTCGTGGCTCAGAATGCTGATTTCGTGAAATTGACTCAGGACATTCTGGACCTTGCCGTGGCTAACAAGTGCAAGACTCTGGACGAAGTAAAAGCTCTGCCGATGGGCAACGGTACTGTACAGGATGCTGTAACAGACCGTAGCGGTATCACTGGCGAGAAGATGGAGTTGGATGGTTACATGACTGTAGAAGGTGCAAGCACTGTGGTTTATAACCACATGAACAGAAATGGCCTCTGCACTATTGTTGCTTTCAACAAGGCTGTTGAAGAAGGACTGGCTAAGCAGATTGCCATGCAGATTGCTGCCATGAACCCGATTGCAGTAGACGAAGATGGCGTATCTGAAGAAATCAAGCAGAAGGAAATAGATGTTGCTATCGAGAAGACAAAAGCTGAACAGGTACAGAAGGCTGTTGAGGCCGCTTTGAAGAAGGCTGGTATCAACCCGGCTCACGTGGACAGCGAAGACCACATGGAAAGCAACATGGCCAAAGGCTGGATTACTGCTGAAGACGTGGCAAAGGCAAAGGAAATCATTGCTACTGTTTCTGCCGAGAAAGCTGCACATCTGCCTGAACAAATGATTCAGAATATTGCTAAGGGCCGTCTTGGCAAGTTCTTGAAAGAAGTTTGCTTGCTGAACCAGGAAGACATCATGGACGGCAAGAAGACAGTTAGAGAAGTCTTGAAAGAAGCTGATCCTGAATTGAAGGTTGTTGACTTCAAACGTTTTACTTTGCGCGCTGAATAATTCCGCTTAGAAACGATTCTATAAAAAGAAGTGGCCGTATATGGAGGTGAATTCCTAAACGGTCACTTTTTTTATGTCTCTACAATTGCAGTGAGACGGATGATGGTTTAGTTTATCCCACGGGCTTAGTTTGCGTGTATCCTTCGGCTTTCAGCAGGTCGATGACACGCTGTTTGAAGTCGCCCTGCACAATGATTTCTCCATCTTTGGCACTTCCACCCACTCCGCATTTGCTTTTCAGCAATTTGCCCAGTTCTTTTAGGTCATTGTCGGTGCCCACGAAACCGGTGACAAGAGTGACGACTTTGCCACCCCGGTTCTTGCGGTCCAGCTGTACACGCAGGCGTTGTTGTGCAGGGGGGAGGGTAGCTTGCTCCTCATCGTCATTCATCTCATAGTTGTAGTCCGGGTTGGTGGAATAGACTATATTCAACCGTTCTTTCCAATCATTATTCTTCATACTTCTTTCTTTTAGACTTCCCAAAAGTACGATATTATGTGGAATTATGCAATTAGAAATTATGTTAAGCTTTTGTTGCATCCGTATTATTGATTAGAAAAAAAGCACTACTTTTGTCAATCGCAATATTGAGAACTTAAATAAGAAACTATGAGCAGTCCGTTACAGAAAAAAGAAACCATGAAGGTGCCAGAGCCTACCTTGCGCCGACTTCCGTGGTACCTTTCTAATGTAAAGTTGCTGAAACAACAGGGTGAACGATTCGTATCATCTACTCAGATTTCCAAGGAAATCAATATTGATGCTTCACAAATTGCCAAAGACCTTTCGTATGTCAACATCTCCGGACGTACGCGTGTGGGCTATGAGGTGGACACACTAATAGCTGTACTGGAGGATTTCTTGGGATTTACCAATATACACAAAGCCTTTCTGTTCGGTGTTGGAAGCTTGGGAGGTGCCTTGTTGCGCGACTCGGGCCTAAGCCATTTCGGTTTGGAGATAGTGGCTGCTTTTGATGTGAAGCCTGAATTGGTGGGTACGACATTGAGCGGCATCCCCATCTATCATTCGGACGAGTTCAAGCAGAAGATGCAGGAGTACGATGTCAATATAGGCGTGCTGACGGTGCCTATCGAAATAGCCCAGCAGATAACGGATTCCATGGTAGAGGGCGGTATCAAGGCCGTATGGAATTTCACCCCGTTCCGTATCCGTGTTCCCGAAAACATTGTCGTGCAGAACACTTCCCTTTATGCCCATCTGGCCGTGATGTTTAACAGACTGAACTTTAATGAGATCAAGTAATGAAGATTATTGCTGTAGGAATGAACTATGCTCTGCACAACAAGGAGCTGGGACATACACATGAGAATAAGGAACCGGTTATTTTTTTGAAACCCGATTCGGCTATACTGAAAGATGGCAAACCTTTCTTTATCCCCGACTTTTCCAACGAAGTGCATTATGAGACGGAAGTGGTGGTGCGCATCTGCCGTTTGGGCAAGAATATTGCTCCCCGCTTTGCCCATCGCTATTACGATGCGGTGACGGTGGGCATCGACTTCACGGCACGCGACTTGCAACGTAAGTTCCGTGAGGCGGGTAATCCGTGGGAGCTTTGCAAAGGGTTCGACAATTCGGCAGCTATCGGCACCTTTGTCCCTTTGGAACAAGTGGGCGGCAATGTACAGAATTTGGACTTCCATTTGACGATTGATGATAAGGAGGTGCAACGCAGTCATACATCGGATATGCTTTTTCAGGTAGATGAAATCATTGCTTATGTCAGCCGCTTCATGACCTTGAAAATCGGTGACTTGCTGTTCACGGGTACCCCTGTGGGAGTAGGTCCCGTCAGCATCGGACAGCACTTGCAGGGCTATCTTGGGGAAGAGAAAGTACTTGACTTCAATATCCGCTGAGCAGCATTCGGGATTTTTGTCCGTAAACCTCTATGTTAGCTTACTAAACTTCTGCTTTATAAAGCTAAAGTATCCCTTTACTAATTTCGTCCAAACATCTTTTGTCCAAAGAACTTTGTAATCAACGGGTAAATGTTTACTTTTGTGATGTAATCTTGAACTATAGACAGAGAAACCGTACTGCATGAAACGTTTGTTTGCCATCCTTTTCGCTTTGTTTTGCACTATGCCTTTATTCTGCCAAGATAGAGAGGTGGATTCATTGCTTCGGGTGCTTGATGCATCTGTGCAGGGGCGTGAACGATATACACTGGAACGTCAGTCTCAAATCAATGCCTTGCAGTGCCAGCTGAAGGCTACCCGTTCCGATGCGGAATTACTGGAAATCTACCAGGAGTTGTTCGGCAAATACAGCGCCTACCGCATGGACTCTGCCTTGTGGGCAGCAAATCGTTGCGTGGAAGTAGCCCAGCGTATGCCCGTAGCATCGCATCTCTACTCTGCTCGTATGCGTGTGGCAGAGGTGATGATTGGTACAGGAATGTATAAGGAAGGACTGGAAATTTTGGAAGACATTCCCCAGGAGGAACTGGGTGCGATAGATATGTTCTACTACTATAATCTTTATCATAAAGTGTACACGCTGATGGCATCCTATGCTTTTTCAGAAGAATTGCAGGCGTCATACTCCCGGCTGGCATATCAGTACAAAGACTCCATTCTGCGTGTGAAGCGTCCCGATTCGCAAGGCTATCAACTGACTTTGGGCGACAAACTACTGTATGAGGGTAAGTATGACGAAGCCATAGGTGTTTTGGAGGGTTGCTATGATATCCATAGCCAGAAGGACTTCAGCCTTGCCATTCCTTCTGTTGCATTGGCAAGCGTTTATGGTGCCAAAGGAGACCACAAGCAGGAAAAGAAATATCTTACCATCTCGGCAATAGCCGACGTGCAAAGCGGAACAAAGGAATACATTTCGCTTTGGAAACTTGCCAACCTGCTCTATGGCGAGGGCGACATAGAACGTGCGTATACCTATATGGAATGCTCCATGCAAGATGCTACCTTCTGTAATGCTCGCTACCGTACGATGGAGATTTCGGGGATGTTGCCCGTCATCAACTCCACCTACGAGGCCAAGTTGCATGAGGAAAAAGAACAGCTGGTCACCTTATTTATATGGATATCCATCCTGGCGGCAGTATTGCTGGTGGCCTTGGTCTATATTTATCATCAGATGAAGCGCCTTTCCCTTGCCAGAAAGACCATGGATGACATGAACAAGGAATTGAAGCACATCAACGGTGACTTGCAGGAACTGAATGCTCGGTTGCAGGAGTCGAACCGTGTGAAGGAGGAGTACATCGGCTACGTCTTCAACATGTGTTCCGTCTATATAGACAAGCAGGAAGAATTCCGCAAGATGCTGGCAAGGAAAGTGAAGGCCGGGCAGCTGGACGACCTGGTGAAAACCATCCACTCCACCACCTTTGTCACCGGCGAGTTGAAAGAATTCTTCCATACGTTCGACAGCGTCTTCCTGAAACTCTATCCTAAGTTTGTGAACGACTTTAATAACCTTTTGCAGGAGAACGAGCGCATCTATCCTAAAGAGGGCGAACTGCTGACTCCGGAACTCCGTGTGTTTGCCTTGATTCGGTTGGGAATTTCAGATAGCGGAAAGATTGCCACCTTCCTGCATTACTCTTCGCAGACCGTATATAATTACCGCTTGAAAGTGCGGAGCAAATCCTTTCTTTCTAAAGAAGATTTCCTGAATATGGTGCAGAAAATAGGGTAAAACTCCTCCTATGCCCTTTATGTGAATCTACTTTCTTACTTTCTGCTGATTTTCACAATATGCTGTTTTTTAATGTTTTATAGATAAAGCTAATCTGCTTGCGTCTACTTTAAGCTTCTACTCGCCTTTTTCGCGGGACAGTTAATCATATACCTTTGCAACATCGACAAAAGATTAAAGTTAACTGTAGTTTTTTGATAAGTATTAGTTAAGAAGATTGGGTATAAGGATTACATGGAACCGGGCGTGCTTGGTTCCTTTTCTTGGCAAACATTATTTTTATTAACTATATATTGTATTATATGAAAAGCATGATTAAAATCGCAAAGAGTATTCTCCCGTTGCTGGGATTGCTCTTGTCTTTGTCACTTTCGGCACAAGATATTGCAGTGAAAGGACATGTGAAAGACCACACAGGTGAACCACTGATTGGGGCTAACATCTTGATAAAGGGTACCTCTGTGGGAACTATCTCTGATGTGGACGGTAACTTTACTTTGAAAGCTGCCGTCAATGATATTCTCTCCATTACATGTATCGGTTTTAAGGGCCAGGAACTGACGGTTACCGGCAGCAATACACCGCTCGTCATCACTTTGCAGGAAGACACGGAGATGCTGGACGAAGTCGTTGTAATCGGTTACGGTCAAGTGAAGAAAGGAGATGTCACTGGTTCTCTGCTAACTGTGAAGCCGGACGAGCTGAACAAAGGAAAGCAATTGACTGCCGAAGACGCTCTGGTGGGTAAGGTTGCCGGTGTGAACATTGTACCGGGCAGCGGTGCTCCGGGCAGCGGCGGTACCATCCGTATCCGTATGGGAGCTTCTTTGTCAGCAGACAACGACCCACTGATAGTTATCGACGGTGTGCCTGTCAGCAACGCCTCCATCAGCTCTATCAACCCGAATGACATTGCTTCGTTTACGGTATTGAAAGATGCTTCGGCAACAGCCATCTACGGTTCGCGTGCCTCCAACGGTGTCATCATTATCACTACGAAGAAAGGAAACACCGACGGTGTTTCACGTCCCTCTTTCAGCTACAGTGCCAACGTGACGGTGGGCAATGTGTATAAGAAACTGGATGTACTTTCCGCTTCCGAATATCGCGAAGCCTTTGCCAAGTATGCCAATGCTCCGGAGGCTTTCAAGCTGGGTGATGTCAATACCGACTGGCAGGATGAAATCTACCGCGTGGCAATGGGTACAGACCACAACCTCTCCATGACTGGTGCTTTGAAGAATATGCCTTACCGCGTGTCCGTGGGCTATACCAACCAGAACGGTACGTTGAAAAACAACAACTACCAGCGCCTCAATGCCAGTATCGGTTTGTCGCCCAAGTTCTTCGACAAGCATCTCTCTGTTGACATCAATATCAAGGGTAGCATCGAGGACGAAAAGCCGGTTTCCACCAGTGTCATCGGAAGTGCCGTAGGTTTCGACCCTACACGCCCTGTATATCAGAACTATGACGGTAATGTAGGTTTGGGGTACTATATGTGGATGGGTGTAAGTAATACCCCCATCACGCTAGCTGCCTCAAACCCCGTCTCCGACTTGGAACTTGCCGACAAGCAGAACAAGACCAAACGCTCCATCGGTAATATTGCCCTCGATTATAAAATACACGGTTTTGAAGACTTTCGACTGAACCTGAACATGGGGTATGATTTCCTGACGGAAGACAAACACGATAACATGCCTGACTTGGCCCCCGCCATGTACACCGGCAACGAACAGGATGGTACCGGAAAGCGTTATACATATCATAACGACAAACGCAATACACTACTCGACTTCTACGCCAACTATGCCAAAGACTTCAACGACCATAACCTCAATGCCATGGCTGGTTACGGCTGGCAACGTTTCTGGTACAAGAACCATGATACCACTACCGACACCAAGGGTGAGGATCTTACCTCTCCCAAGCACGAGGAAGCTGAACTCTACCTGCTCTCCTTCTACGGTCGATTGAACTACTCTTGGAAACAGCGTTATATGCTGACTGCTACGTTACGTGCCGATGCTTCTTCTCGCTTCTCGCCCGAGACCCGTTGGGGCTACTTCCCTTCCGTAGCCGCTGCATGGCGTGTGAACGATGAGGCTTTCTTGGCAGACAACAAAGTAGTGTCCGACCTAAAACTCCGTTTGAGCTACGGTCAGACCGGCCAGCAGTCCATCGGTTCCTACTACCAGCATTTGTCCACCTATACTGCATCTTACGATGAGTCCAGATACTTGTTCGGTAACAAGTGGTACACCACCTACCGCCCCAACGGCTACGATCCCAACATTAAATGGGAGACTACGGAAACTTACAACATCGGTATCGACTACGGTTTCTTGAACAACCGCATCTCGGGTACGATTGACTACTACTGGCGTAACACGAAAGACCTGCTGAACGACATTTTTGTACCTGCCGGCAGTAACTTCACCAACCGTATCGAAACCAACATCGGTGATATGGAAAGCAAAGGTCTTGAAATCGGTGTGAACTTGGTTCCCATCCAGACCAAAGATTGGGAATGGAACATCAGCGGTAACTTCACTTGGAATGCCTCAAAGATTACCAAGCTGAACACCATCGACAACGAGAGCAACTACGTAAAGACAGGTAACGCCGGAGGTACAGGCCGCTATCTGCAAGTACACATGGTAGGAGAGACTCCGAATACCTACTATCTACTGAAGCAAGCTTATGACGAAAACGGACAGCCGCTGGACGGTAAATACATTGCCAAAGACGGCTCCATCACTTCTAGCGAAGAAGACTCTAACAAGTACGTCACTGGTAAGAGTTCCAAGGCCCCTTACTATTGCGGTCTGTCCACCCGTCTGTCCTACAAGAATTGGGATTTGGGCATCAACGGACACGGTAGCTTCGGTTTCTATGTCTATAACTATGTGGCTGCTTCCAACTCCTTGGATGCACTCTATGGCAGCAACGGCGTTTCCAGCAACATCCTGCGTTCTACGCTCGAAAACAAGTTTACGCAAGACCGCCAGTTCACCGACCATTTCCTGGAGAGAGGCAACTTCTTCCGTATAGACAATATCACCATCGGTCATACGTTCAATAAACTGTGGAACGACGGGACATCGCTCCGTCTCTCCTTCGCCGTACAGAATGTATGCACTTTGAGCGGATACTCCGGTCTTGATCCGGAGCTTTATGACGGAATCGATAAAAACATCTATCAGCGTCCGCGTACGTTCATGCTGGGAGTTAACCTTAATTTTTAATGACTAAAAACAGATACATGATTATGAAAACTAGATATTTCAAATTAGTAACAGTATGTTTGCTGGCTGTGTCACTTTTTGCTTCTTGCCTGGGCGACCTGGATACATTGCCGCTGGATGATAACGAACTGACCGGTGAGATGGTGTACTCTACTCCCGAGGGCTATATCGGCATGATTGCCAAGTGTTATGCTGCCCTGATACAGACAGGGCAGAAGGGTGGTGACGGAGGAGACGGCGATGTGTCGGGCATCGATGAAGGATATTCTGGTTATACTCGTGCCTTGTTCTACTTGCAGGAAGCTTGTACGGATGAAATCGTATTCCAGTCCGGTGGCAGCAAGGGTGTACGTGCCATGCTTTACTTGAATTGGGATGCTTCTACTGAGATTGTGGGTTATCCTTATTACCGTCTTTTCATGACCATTAACTATTGCAACGAGTTCCTACGTGAATGTACAGAGAGCAAATTGCAGGAGAGAGGTGTGTATGAAGCCTTGAAAGACGAGTATCAATACTATTGTGCCGAAGCCCGCTTCATCCGTGCTTATAGTTACAGTATGCTCTGCGACCTTTACGGTTCTACACCCTTCGTGGACGAAACGATGGAAGTAGGTGACATGCCCGAGCAAGCCACTCGCGAGGAAATCTACAACTTTGTGGTGTCCGAACTGGAAGAATTGACCACCCTGCTGAAAGAACCCAAAAAGAACGAATATGCCCGTGTGGACCGTGTAGCAGCCTGGTTCTTGCTGTCACGTGTTTACTTGAATGCCGAAACTTGGGTAGGAAAGAATGAATACACAAACGCATACAAATATGCCAAAAAGGTAATTACGGAAGGTAATTATCCGCTGGCTTCCGATTATCGCCACATCTTCTTGGCAGACAATGAAACTTGTTCCGAAATCATCTGGCCGCTGGTGCAGGATGCAGACTATGCGCAAGGCAGCTCAGGTACTAACTTCCTGATTAAGGCGTTGATGAATGGAGATATGGGCAACTATATCCGGATAGGTGTGAACGGCACCTGGGGCAATGCCCGCGTAAAGACACAGCTGGTGGATATGTTCGAAGAAGAAGACCAGACTTTTGTGGCAGACGACATCTGGGGGAACGGCAAGAAAGACAAGCGTGCCCAATTCTTCTCTATTGGCCACACCAAAGAAACTTGGGTAGAAGGCAAGGAGTTCCAGAGCGATTTCAATAACGGCTACGCCTGCATCAAGTGGAGAAACGTGCGCAAAGACGGCAGTGAACTGGAACCAGGCGGCACGAAGTACTCCTCTGTCGATTATCCGATGTTCCGTACGGCAGATGCCTACTTGATGGCGGCTGAGGCTATTCTGCGTGGCGCCGAAGGTGGTTCGCGTACCGAAGCGTTGGAGTATGTGAATGAAATCAGAGACCGTGCTTACATGTCCGGCAAATATGGTAATGGCGTATCGGGACGCATCAGCGACAGTCGGTTGAATCTTGATTTCCTTTTGGATGAACGTGCCCGCGAGTTGCACATGGAGTTGGTTCGCCGTACAGACCTGATTCGTTTTGGTAAGTTCACCAAGGGATATAACTGGGACTGGAAAGGTAGTGACAATGGCGTGGCAGGTTCTTACATAGGTAAGGATGTGGACGACAAATACAACCTCTTCCCCATTCCGCAGGACGAGTTTACCACCAATCCTAATTTGACACAAAATCCTGATTTCTTGAACTGAAAAGCTTTATTATCCTATGAATTTTAGATTGAAACGAATCGTTTTTTCTACCATTCTTTTTGCCGCATCGGCTGTGCATACATCGTCGTATGCACAAGCCACGCGCGAAGAAATCTTCGATAACATTGCCGTTACCGGAGGAGTGTATTATGCCTATCCGGCACCGGGTGTACAGACCAAGGCACCGAAGGGTTACGAGCCTTTCTATATCAGTCACTTCGGACGTCATGGCTCGCGCTGGCTGATTTCTGACGAGGAGTATATCCGTGTGATGGAAGTGTTTGAAAAGGCACATCAGGCAGGTAAACTTACTCCGCTGGGCGAAGATGTGCGCAAGCGGTTGGCTATTGTCTGGGCAGATGCCGAAGGACGCGGTGGAGACTTGAGCCCAGTGGGCGTGGATCAGCAGCGCGGTATTGCCGAACGTATGTATCAGGCATTTCCCGAAGTCTTTAAAGGTGCGCCGGAGATGTCGGCATGTGCTACACTCGTAATACGTTGCGTACTCAGTATGGATGCCTTCTGCGAACGTCTGAAGGAATTCAATCCCCAACTGAAGATTGAGCGTGAATCCAGCAACAAATACATGCCTTACTTGAACTTTCATACGCAGGAAGCCATGAAGTTCACTTCGCACAAGGGCCCTTGGTACGAGGAGTTCCGCAAATTCGAGAAGAGCCATGTTCGTCCCGAACGTCTGATGAACTCACTTTTCTCCGATAAAGAGTTTGTCCATAAACGTGTGAATCCGGAGGAACTGATGCGCGGTCTTTATGCGATAGCCTCGGACATGCAGGACGTGGAGCAGGAAGTATCGTTCTATGATATTTTTGAGAAGCAAGAGTTATTCGACATTTGGCAGATACACAACTACAAGAACTACGTGTGCGACGGTCCCTCGCCCATGACCAACGGACTGATGGTGGCAAACGCCAAACCGACACTGGAGAACATCATTGCCGCTGCCGACGAGGCTATTGCTTCGGGTAGAAACTCGGCTACTTTCCACTTTGCACATGATGGAAACATTATCCCCCTGGCAGGATTGATGAAGTTGGAGAACTGCTATAACGAGGAGGCCGACCCCGATAAGTTCTATCAGGCGTGGTGCAACTACAAGGTTGCGCCGATGGCAGGAAATATACAGCTGGTGTTCTTCCGCAAGAAAGGCTCGCCGGAAGATGTGATTGTAAAACTGTTGCTGCACGAGCATGAAGTAAGTATCCCGGTGAAGACGGATATGGCTCCTTTCTATCACTGGCAAGATGTGAGAGCTTTTTATAAAGGAATTGTAGACAGTCTGCCCGACAGACCGTAACATATTCTTCATGCTCCATACCGATTGCACGGTTTACTTCCGATTTTCTTTCCACAAGGGGAGCAAAAAACGGCGTAATCCGTGCAATTTGTGTCTTGTTCCTTCTCTTGTTCCTATTTTTTCCGTACTTTCGTATCAACTTAAAGAAGTAACGATATGAAGATACGTGTAGGTTTCGGCTTTGATGTCCACCAACTGGTGGCAGGGCGCGAGCTTTGGCTGGGCGGTATCCGCCTGGAACATGAAAAGGGATTGTTGGGGCACTCGGATGCAGACGTGCTCATCCATACTATCTGTGACGCATTGCTGGGAGCGGCGAATATGCGCGACATCGGCTATCATTTTCCCGATACTGCCGGTGAGTTCAAGAATATAGACAGCAAGATTCTGTTAAAGAAAACAATAGAACTGATAGCTGCTAAAGGCTATTTGGTGGGTAATATTGATGCTACCATCTGCGCTGAGCGGCCTAAGTTGAAGTCCTATATTCCCGAAATGCAACGTACGCTTGCCGCGGTGATGGGAATAGACGAGGATGACATCTCCATCAAGGCCACCACCACGGAGAAACTCGGCTTTACGGGCAGGGAGGAAGGTATATCCGCCTATGCCACTGTATTGATAGTGAAGGAATGACATGAAATAATATCAACTCAATTTAATCATCCACTTATATGAAGAAAATCTCCTTGACCTTTTGTCTGGCACTTTTATCCTCCTTGTTCTGCCCGGCACAAGTATCGCCTTTACAGTTCAACAAGAATGGAGAGTTTAAAATCGTCCAGTTTACAGACATCCACTTTAAGTATGGTAATCCGGCTTCAGACATTGCTTTGAAGCGTATTGGCGAGGTGCTCGATGCTGAGCGCCCCGATTTAGTAGTCTTTACCGGCGATGTGGTCTATGCCGCACCTGCCGATACAGCCATGCGCAAGGTGCTTTCCTATGCTACGGACCGTAAGATTCCTTTTGTCGTAACCTTTGGTAACCACGACAACGAGCAGGGAAAAACACGTGCCGAACTTTATGATGTTATCCGTTCCATGCCTTTCAATATCCAACCCGACCGTGGCGGAGTTGAATCCCCCGACTATGTCCTCACACTGAAATCCTCGGACGGCAAGAAGGATGCAGCCCTGCTTTACTGCATGGATTCCCATTCCTACTCTAAACTGCCCGACGTAAAGGGGTACGACTGGCTCACTTTCGACCAGGTGAACTGGTACCGTCGGCAGAGTGCCGCTTATAAAGCAAAGAACGGTGGCCAACCTTTGCCTGCACTGGCATTCTTCCACATCCCTCTGCCGGAATATAACGAAGCCGCTTCCGATGAGAACGCCATACTGATAGGTACCCGCATGGAAAAGGCTTGCGCTCCGGAGCTGAATACGGGCATGTTCACTGCCATGAAAGAGGCCGGTGATGTGATGGGTATGTTTGTCGGACACGACCATGACAACGATTATGCCGTAATGTGGAAAGGCATTCTGCTGGCTTACGGCCGTTTCACCGGTGGCAATACCGAGTACAACCATTTGTCCAACGGTGCCCGTGTCATTGTGATGAAGGAAGGTGCCCGTACTTTCACCACCTGGATTCGTCTGAAAGGTGGTGAAATCATTGATAAAACAGTCTACCCGGATAGCTATGTGAAAGACGATTGGCGTAAGCGTCCGTTGGTGACGGAATAAGGGTGAACTTAAAAAAGAACGATATGGACAAGATAAGAACCGGATTAGCCGCTTACGGAATGTCGGGACGTGTTTTCCATGCTCCCTTCATCTCCACCAACCCTCATTTTGAATTGACTGCCGTTACGGAGCGCAGTAAGGAACTCTCCCGGGAGAAGTATCCCGACGCTTGTATTGTGCGGAGTTTTGAGGAACTTATCGGACTGGAAGGGTTGGATTTGGTTGTCATCAACACACCGGACAGCACTCATTATGAGTATGCTCGCCGCGCCCTCGAAGCAGGTAAGCATGTGGTTGTGGAGAAGCCTTTCACCACCACCGTAGCAGAAGCTGAGGAACTTGTGGCACTTGCCGCAAGCCGGGGGCTGACCTTGAGCGTTTACCAGAACCGCCGGTGGGACTGTGATTTCCTGACAGTCAAGCAAATACTGTCCAAGGGCTTGCTGGGACATCTGGTGGAGTTTGAGTCCACCTTTCCCCGTTATCGTAATTTCATCAAGCCGAATACTTGGAAGGAAACCGGACAAGATGGCGGCGGCTTGACCTATAACCTGGGCGCCCACGTCATAGACCAGGCTGTGCAACTGTTCGGGATGCCCGAAGCCCTTTTTGCAGATATTGCCACGCTGCGCAAGGACGGCAAGGTGGATGATTATTTCATTATCCATTTGTTGCGTCCCTCAAAAGCGCCTGAAGTGAAGATAACACTGAAATCCAGCTATCTGATGTGCGAGAACGAACCCCGTTTCGTTCTTCACGGCAGGGAAGGGTCTTACGTGAAATATGGCCTCGACCCGCAGGAAGCGGCCTTGACCGAGGGTGTATTACCCGGTACTCCGCACTGGGGCGAGGAGGATGAGTCCTCTTGGGGGCTGCTTCATACCGAAAGGGACGGCAAAGTCGTGCGTGAGTCCTATCCGAGCCTTCCCGGTAATTATGCTGCTTTTTACGAGAATATCTATCGGCATATCCGCCACGGCGAACCTTTGCAGAGCGATGCCCGCGAGGTGATCGGAGTCATCCGCTTGATAGAGGCAGCCTGGGAAAGCAGCCGTATGCAGCGTGTGGTTCGTATCTGATAGAAAATCCTTTACCCGGTAGGGACGTGTAACTTCACATGTGTCAGCCGGGTATATTTGCTGCTTCCTATCATATAGGTACGTGCTATGCGTGCCGATGCTATTTCCATGATTTCCCCTACTTGGTAGGCATGTTCCACGGCAGGCAGTTGGCATGATTTCCGGCTTGCCGTGCGTGCGTTCATCCGGATGCTGACGAAGTTGCCGACGGAGTCTTTCAGTTTCAACACTTGGCGTACGTAGAAATAAGGAGTGGTTCCTTTGAGCTGTGTCTTGTAGGGGTTGTCTTCCAGTCGTACGCTGAGTACGGTCAGTGTCAGGTTCTCCACTCTTTCCCCTTCCTTCCCCAGAAAACGTCCGCCGTTGGTTTGGTACGTTTTTCTTCGTTGTATGTCGAGGTAGACCGAATGGTAAATCTTGGCAATCTGTACGAAACGTTCCTGTTTGGGGATGCGAGGCTGGAATTTGAAGGCTATCCACGTGAGATAGGCAGGGTCTATACGGAGAATTTCGTGCAGGAAGTGGCCGTGGTATTTGCCTATGGAGATAATGTCGTCCCCTTTGCTCTGCATTCTTTTGGCATTATACTCCACAAGCAGCAGGCTGCGCGGCGAGTAGAAGCATAGCGTGCTTGCCATCCGTAGCGTTTCGTGAATGTCGGTGGAAAGGTCGCAAATGTAGAAGATGGACTGTCTTCCGGGCAGTGGAGAGTAAACCCACAAAGTATATTGGGGATGTTCCGGCCGGGGCAGTACGACAAGATAGGCGCCTACTTCCTTATAAGAGGCTCTCCCTTGATTGTATGCATTCAGTTTACTATACAATAAGTCTTGTTCAGTCTGCGGTATACCGGGTATGATTGGATTTGCCATAGCTCGGAATAATTTATTCCAAATATACATTTTTGGAATGAAAGAAACAAGGGGAAGCCAAGAAATATCAGAAACGTACCATCAATTCCAATACTACTTTGTCTTGTTCCGACTCCTTCGCTATGCTGTTTTTGGCATAGAAGTATTTCTCGTAATTCAACCGGAGGTCTGTGCGGAATGCTTTGCTGAGGCTGAAGGTGATGCCACTTGTCAGGCGTTGGCGTTTGTAGTCGGTCACCGTCAATCTGCCGGTTTCCTCATCGGCGGTTTTGGCGTCGCTCTGGTCGGTCATCATGTCATAGCGTAGCAGGAAAGACATTTTGTTGAATACTTTCCGTAACGGCAGATCGTAGTTGATGAAAGTGTTGACGGCATGTACATCTTTGAAGGCATTGTCGGAATATTGCTTGTACAAGTATTCGCCTTCGATGTGGAAACGGCCGGTTTCATAGTAGGCACCGATGTCGTAGGATTGCATACGTACTTCTTCCGGTTGGATGCTCTGCACGCTCAGTGTCAGGTTCAGTCCTTTGGTGAAGAGGAACTGGGCTTTGGCGGAGTAGTTCACTTCCTTGTGCCATTCTTTCTGGTTGGTCAGTCCGGAACCGTTGAAAAGTCCTCCTTCCACGGTGATAGGTACATCGGTGGGCAGGGTATATCCTACTGTGAATCCTACATCCCGTACATTGCCCACTTGCTTGGCGATGAACGACCGGTTGGGGAAGTATTGCTGGTGCGGTGAGCGGTGGGCATCGATGGTGAAGGGAACACGCATTTGTCCGGCGGTGACCGTCAGTCCTTTTGTCGGGAAAAGCCGGGCGTAGGCATCCAGCATCTTGATTTGGCCTTCGTCGGAGAGGTCTATCTCGGCTTTGTAGGCAACAATGGGCAGTACGTTGCCCGTTACGCTGATACGTGCATTGCGTACCTCGAAACGTCCTGCACCCATAGTGGTCTGATATTCGTATTTGGCGCGGATGGTTCCGTGGACTTCCGGCAGGTAGTCTTTCGTTTCCATCTTTTCCTTTTCCATCTTTTTCCCGTCCTCGTTGATGGAAGGGGGCTGGGCAATTGCGGCCAGTGGCAGCAGGGCAATCAGTACTGTCAATACGCTTTTCTTCATGATTTGTTGTTGTCGAATGATTTGTCGGCGGCAAAGTTCGGACATGCGTGTTGTGTTTTTGTGTCATATATGTTGCATTGTTGTTACAAAAGCTGTTGGAGAGGAGAGTTCTTATGGGTACTATTTTAATCTTTTTATGGCTTGATTTAGTTTCTTGTTTTTGTTAATATGTTGTTTATTAGTATTGTATATGCGAAGTGTCAAATGTTTCAGCCTGAAATATCAATGAAATATTCTTATCTTTGGAAGCAATATAAAGAATGTTTGTTTTAGGACCCTGATGCTTATGAAAAGACAGTTGTTTTTAGCAGGAATAAGTTTGATGTTGGGCGGCATGCCGATGCTTGCTCAAGATATATCTCCGGTGAATTCCGTTTCTTACGAATGGAAGAGCGTACCGATAGTGGGAGGAGGCTTTGTGGACGGTATCGTTTTTCACCCAGAAGCTCCTGGTGTCCGTTATTGCCGCACCGATATGGGAGGAGCCTATCGGTGGGACGCTGTTTCCAACCAATGGACGCCTTTGCTGGACTGGATAAGTCTGGATGAAAGTAATCTGCAGGGGGTGGAGAGCATTGCCATCGACCCGCAGAATCCGCAGAACGTGTATATTGCCTGCGGTACGTATACCAGTAGCTCCAATGGGGCCATACTTTGTTCTTATGATGGCGGCAGAACCTTTACTCGTGTCGATGTGCCCTTTACGATGGGCGGCAACGAGAATGGGCGTGGCAATGGGGAACGGATGATGGTGGACCCGCAGAATGGGAATATCATTTATATGGGGACCCGTTTGCATGGCTTGTGGCGCAGTACGGATAAAGGACAGAGCTGGGCACGGGTGGTGTCTTTCCCGGATGTCTCCGAGAAGTTCAATCCCGCCGACCGTGTCGCATGGGGGAATCGCGGCAGTGGCATTGTCTGTGTTGCCTATGATGCACAAGGCACTCGTGATGGGCGCGGCACCTGTGACATTTATGTGGCAGTTTCATTGATGGGCAGGGAAAATCTGTTCGTGAGCCACGACTATGGTGAAAGTTGGCAGCCGGTCGGGGGACAGCCGGTGCAGTATCGCCCCACGCATATGGTCTTGACCGGTGACGGGCAATTGGTTCTGACGTATGGAGATACTCCCGGTCCAAGCCAGATGGGGGATGGAGGCGTATGGAAATACGATACCCGTAAAGGCAAATGGACAGACATTTCTCCCGTCAGACTGCCAGGTGGCGAAAAGGCAGGATTTGGCTATGCAGCCGTATCTGTAGATTCTCGTAATCCGAAGCATCTGATTGCCAGTACACACAGTCTGGGGGGCAAGCACGGTTATAAAAGTGATGAGATGTTCCGTACGACTGACGGTGGCAAGAGCTGGAAACCGATTTTCAAGACGGGATATGAGTATGATTATTCTAAGGCTCCCTATACAAAAGTAGCCCCTCTGCACTGGATGTTCGATATTGAGATAGACCCTGCCGACGCCGAACATGCCATGTTTACCACCGGTTTCGGTGGTTGGGAAACTTTTAATCTCTCTGCCGTGGAATGTGGGGAACCGGTGAAATGGAGTATCATGTCTGCCGGTATCGAAGAGACCGTGCCCCTCGAACTCTATGCTCCCGAAAAAGGGGCGCGTCTGATTTCCGGTATCGGTGATTATGGTGGCTTTACGCATTTCGACCTCAATCGGCCCGACCCGTTGGGCAGCCATGCCAATCCTCATTTCGGAAATACGAATGGAGTGACGGGTGCCTGGCTGAAGCAGGATTTGATAGTCAGGGTTGGTACACTGTTCGGCCATCAGCCGGGTGCAAAGACTATTTCATATTCAGAAGATGGAGGCAGGCACTGGACTATGTGTGCCACTGTTCCGACTGAAAAATCTCGTAATGGGCATATCGCCGTGGCAGCAGACGGCTCTTCTTGGATTTGGACACCCGACCACTCGGAGGCTTATCTGACTCGTGATAAAGGGGCTTCTTGGCAATCTTGTCGTGGTTTGCCTAAGAATATCCGCGTCATTGCAGACAAGGTGAACCCCCAACGTTTTTATGCTGTAGATGCTGTGGCCGAAATATTGTATAGCAGCGAGGATGGTGGGGCGACTTTTCATGCCGACACATTGAATTTAACTGTTAAACGGTTCCAACGGGGTAATGCCGGTGCCGCCGTACGAAGAGGAGATCCGCGTGGAGGGCAAGACCGTATCTACGCTACTCCCGGTCATGAAAAAGATTTGTGGATTGCAGCTTATGATGGTTTGTACCGCTCTGCTGCTTCAGAAAAATTTGATTTCCGTGCTTTGGATAAGGTACGTACCATCTATGCTTTTGGTTTTGGCAAGGCAAAGCCAGGCAATGATTATCCTGCCATCTATCTGATAGGCGTAGTCAACGGGCAATATGGTTTCTTCCGTTCTGACGATGCGGCGAACTCTTGGGTACGTATCAACGATGATGCCCATCAATATGGCCTGGTATTGCATATCTGCGGTGATATGCAGGAATATGGGCGGGTTTATATAGGGACACATGGCCGGGGAATTGTGACGGGAGTACCTACGTCATAATTTTTCCATGCTGCCTTCCTAATCTCTCCGTATCTACTTCTCATCCAGTCCGTACATCTTCCGCTTCTATAGGAGCGAGGATGATACGGACTTTTAGTCTTTTATAATAGCTGTATAGGAACTTACTTTATTTTAGCAAAATATTATTCGTTCATTAATATTTTATATATTTGCATTTCAATCTTCCCATCATTTCTTAATAAATGTTGGCTAATGTTTTATGATGGCATTGCATAACCTTAAATGAAAACCTAATGGTACATTTATATAGATATATCATTTTAATAATCAGTCTTTGCACTACCCAAATGGTTTCCGCATACGGATTGAGATTTCGTGGCGCAGCCAGCCCTATCGACGAAAGGACATCCTATGATGTGTTTGCCCACAGTTGTCCCTCTTTCAAAGACTACTTTGACTTGGAGTTCAACATGGCTCTGTATTCTACCGAGAGTGTCGGCTATGTATTGCGGGTTAAGGGAGCTGACGAAGGACAGATTTTCAATCTTTTCTTTGATTTTCGTGGCGATGACATCTTGTTCCGTTTGAACCAGGAGGGGAAGTGTGTGTTGATAGCCTTGCCTGTCAGTAAGGCGGAGGCGATGAAATCCCATTGGTTCAAGGTGAAGATAGCTTTCAACCTGAAGCAGGATGAGATTACTCTCAAAATTCACGATCAAGAAAAGGTATGTAAGGGGGTGTTGCTCTCTGATGAGTTCAGTCCGAAAATCGTGTTCGGTAAGAGCGACCACATCATTGACGTTCCGGAGATAGCTGTTGACAAGCTGGTTGTGAATGCCGAGCATACTTACACATTTCCCTTGGATGAGGCGGACGGAGAATCTGTCTGTAACCAAGAGGGTACTCTTTATGGAAAAGTGGAGAACCCGATATGGTTGATTAACGAGGCCTATCACTGGAGGAAAGAGGGTGGCTTTGCGTCGGCTTCGGAAGCTGGTTCTTGCTACAATGCCGACAGAAACGAGATTTATTATTTCAACCGTGATTCGTTGTTCGTCTACAATATGGAGACGGGAAGCACTTCTGCCAAGGCTTTTGCCGAACGGTGTCCTGTGAAGCTGTTTCTTGCCGGCAGTTTCTTCGATAGTGGTAGTGAAAGGCTCTATGCCTACGAGGTGTATACCGAGAATGGAGATTCAGAGCCTATGATAGCGAGTTTGGACTTGCATACGTTGGGCTGGAGGGTGGAGAGTTACAGTCGGCTGAGTATGCAATTGCATCATCACTGTTCCTATTATGATGCAGTTCGCAAACGTTACACCATCTTCGGCGGTTTCGGCAATATGTACTACAGCAATAAATTCTATATGTTCAATGCAGAGGAGGGACGTTGGAATACGCTGGGTTCTCTGTCCGGCGATTTTCTTTGTCCGCGCTATTTCTCTTCGGCCGGTTATCTGGACAGTAATCATTCTGTCTACATTTTCGGGGGCATGGGCAATGAGTCGGGCGACCAGGTGATAGGTCGTTGTTATTTTCACGATTTTTATAAGGTGGATTTGCAAGAAATGCGTGTGCAGAAGCTTTGGGACATTTCAGAAGGACAGCCTAATATGGTTCCGGCGCAGGATATGGTTATACTGAATGACTCTTGTTTCTATGTCTTGCGTTATCCCGAGAGTGTCTCCAACTCGTTTTTGCATCTTTACCGTTTTTCTGTAGAAGATGGCAGTTGTCATATATTGGGTGATTCCATTCCCATTTACTCCGACAAAATCACGACGAACGCTCGTCTTTATTACAACGAGCGTCAAAGCAGGCTTTTTGTGACCGTGCAGGAAACAAGCGACGACGTGTCTTCCAAATTTTCTGTCTACTCACTGTTGTTTCCACCGGTTTCTCTTGAAAAATATACTGCAAATAACGGTGGAGGAAATGCTTTACATGTGTGGCTGGTACTGGTAGCCGCGGTTGTGGCTGTAGCTGGCGGAAGCGTGTGGATAGTGTACAAGCGGCATCGAAACTCCGGCAAGGGCGAGGATGGCAAAGCTGTGCGACAGGACAAGGAACAACTTCCTGAAGCCTCTGATGTAAAGGTGGAGAAGATGGCAGTGGATACGGGAACTGTCAATTCGATGTATTTATTCGGTGATTTCTCCGTTTTCGACCGGAACGGACGCAATATCTCCTATATGTTTTCCTTGCGTATCAAGCAGATATTCTGTCTCATTTTGCGTTATAGCGATGCCGACGGAATTTCTTCCAAGCAACTGAGCGATTTGATATGGCCCGACAAGCCAAAGGACAAAGTGAAAAACTCGCGTGGAGTAGCCATCAATCACCTGCGCAAAATTCTAAAAGAATTGGATGGCATAGAACTGGTTTACGAAAAAGGATGTTTCCGTTTCACGCTGTCCTCCGATTTTTATTGCGACTATTTGCGTTTTATGGCGATAGTTGCCGAAAACCGGATAGAGGAGTGCCGACAAGAGTTCTTGTATATCGTAGGGCGTGGCAAGTTTGTCGGCTTTATGGACGGTCCGTTGTTCGACGGTTTTAAGCAAGATGTGGAGTGCCGCTTGGAAGTGCTTGTCTTGCAGTTGATGAAGGAGGCTTTCGAGGCGCAGGATTATGCGGAAACTGTGAGTTTGGCCGAAGCGGAATTCAATATCGACCCGGTGAACGAGACAGCCTTGTCTTGTTGCCTCAAGTCGCTTTTCATACTCAAGCATGAGAATGCCGCTATTGGCACTTACCAGAAATTTGTGGCAGAATACAAAAAATATACGGGGGAAGATTATCCTCATCCTTTCAGTCTTTACTGGAGTTAGTTCCCCGGCACGTTGCATCCGGTGCTTTCAGTCTTCTCTCTTTTTATTCTTCGGTCTGCCTCTTTCAGCTTGTCCGATGGCTCTTGTTGTGTCTGATAAATGTTTACAAAGCGAAAAGCTTTTGACTTCAGTCGCATATTCAGGATACCTCAGTCTTATACTTAGGTACCCTCAGTCGTATACTTAGGGTATCTTAGTCGTATACTGAGATAACACTATTATAAAGCCTCTGATAATTAGCGTTTTAAGAATTAAGGTTCCGGCGTTGATAAAAGAGGACAAATGGACTGTTGGAAATGGGGGGTTAGTAGAACCGTGCGATAATTGTTTGATTCACGTTTCCCCTTTCGATACTTGAAGAGTCAAGTGCAGTCTGTCCTTTCTTTTATGGGTTAAAATAGTTCGGATTAATGTTTTTTTTGTCCCATTATACGCAAATTAACCCTAAAATTAACCCATGCAAAATCAAATTTGTGGTCGAGGGGGCGGTTTACAATGCCCTGAGGCTGATGTGGGCGATTGGCATCGGCTCCTTTGTTATATTAACTTCTAATAATAATTAAACTATGAAACAGGCAAAAAAGCTAAAAGTCTTCGGACTGATGACCATGCTTATAAGTATGGTGTTCATGGTAAGCTCCTGCTCGGATGATGACACGGGCGGAGGGGCTTTATCTTATGGAAAGGTGACGGGTGTCGTCACGGACGATTTATCTTCTCCCCTCGAAGGGGTAACGGTTCAAGTCGATGGTTCCGGTATAACGGCTACACCGGACGGCCCTCGGGCCACGACAAATTCACAGGGTGTATATACACTCGAAAACATTTCAATAGGTACACATATAATTACATTTACGAAAGCCGATTACCAGACGGTAAGCGTTACCGTTGTGGCAGGAAAATTCAACGAAGAACAAGTAGCCGAAGTCAGCCCTAAGATGGAGTATGCAGCTGCAAAAATCAAAGGAAAAGTGACCGATGCAGGAAAGGGAAGTGCTCCGTTGGAAGGGGTGACAGTCAGCATCAGCTCTACGCAGACTACCACCACCGGAAGCGACGGTACGTTTGAAATTGGCAATTTGCCGCTGGCGGACTATACCGTTACATTTACGAAAGATGGTTATGCTTCTATCGTGAAGAAAGTGGTTATGGCCGACTTTGTGGATGGCATTGCTACTACAGACGTGCGCATGGGGGGAACGGAAATCCTGCGCGGACTGACCATCGACGACTTGAAAGCTGCCGAAAAATGGTATTATAACGAATACCGCGGTGGACGAAACGCCGAAAGCTATCCCCACTGGGACTGGGCTTGCAACTACATGTGTACGATGGACTTCCGTGGCGACTGGGAAGAGCAGAACGAAGGTACCACTCTCCGCATTCGCAACAATGAAGACGACCGCAAGAATCCCGCCGACTTGGAGATGTTCGATTCCTTTGTATTCGGAAGCAAGCTGATTACAGAAGACAACTACATGATGACCCTCCAGATTCGTACGCACAGTGCCGACGAAGCTGCTCCGGCATACTATGGCGTGCAGGTGGTAGACCTGGCTGCTGCCGATCCGAAAGCTGAGATGGTGGGCGACGTCAGAACCTATGCCTCGGAAAATTACACTTCTGTTCCGGTAGACTTGAGCAAATACATCGGTAAGGAAGTAATCATTGCCATCGGTACATTCCGCGCCCAGACAGGCGACTACTGGAAGCAATTGGTATTGCGTCGCATCGCTTTTGCCAAGGAAGTTGTTGAAGGATGGGGATGGTTGCCGGGAACAGCAGTCGAAGAACTGGACGGCTGGAAGATGACTCAGGAAATGGTACGTTCTACCATGCCGCAAGTGAAGTCGCAGTTCACGGGTATGAGCCCCATCGGAGGAGGCCGCGATAACTATGTGGACGCTTATCGTGCATGGCGCGAGGTAGACCACGTTTGTGCCGAGTGGTCGTATATGCCGCTCAGCAAAGACCCTGAGGTATTCCCTTCCGAAGGTTATCTGATAAAGACACGTGGTGGGAACAATGTGAGCACAACCGTGCCCGAATCCTATTTCTATGCCAAGTTCTCCATTGCATCCGGACGTAACAAGATGACATTGAAGACCCGCAATTTCAGCGGAACGAATGCCACCTTCTTCAAGGTGACAGCCATCCGCATGGATGGAACTCTTATGCACTTGGCACCTGCCTCCAATACGGCTCAGTTTGCCGAGGCTGCCGCCGACGGTTGCTGGAAGTTTATCCATGAGGCAGGAGGAAAGGGCGATCCGGAAGGATATGCCGATTTTGTTTACGATTTGTCTCAGTTCAACGGAGAAGACGTGATGTTGACTATCGGTATCTTCAAAGGAGAAGAGAACGGCGACGAGAACAAGCTGGTGCTGCGTAGCATAACAATGGAATGACAAACTACTGATTTTAATTATTCTTGAAGCTTTCCCCTTACTTCTTTCTGCATCTTATGGAAGAAGGAGGAGGGGGAAGGCTGAAGAAACTAATAGTATGATATGAACAGAATGAAAAATTTATTTACTTTACTGACTTTGCTTTTATGGACGTTAGTGGCTTGCAGCAACGACTCTGCTGCTGATGAAAAGCCGGGCAGCGGGGGGACGGATATTCCTGCGGGTAATCTGCCGATGCAGAACGTGGCGCGTGCCATAGAGCTGATTGACAATGCCGTGGAGTGCTATTTCACGGGTACGGGCATGGCTATGTCACGTTATTACAATCCTTATACAGGCAATCGTTCCAGCGAGTTGGGCAGTGTGTGGATGTACACCAGTTCCATTGAGGCTGTAAACGCTGCGATGAAAGCCATGAAGACCGGGCAGGCAAAGGGTGAAACGGCTCTTTATGATTCTCACTTTAACCGTTACAAGGAACTCTTGACCCAACTTTATGATAATTTGGAGTATTATGCAGGTACTTTTACGCTGACCTCTTATACGCAGACCAAGCAGTGGACGGTATACGGCGTAAACCGTGGAAACGACAAAGGAGCTGCCCAGGTAGAAGGCATCCTCAATGTTTACGATGACCAGATGTGGCTGGTACGTGAATTATTGGAATCCTATCATATCACTGGTGAGCAACGTTATCTGGAAAAGGCGGAATACCTGATGGAATACGTGCTCGACGGTTGGGATTGCACTCTTGATGAACAAGGCAATCCGTTGGGAGGCATCACATGGGGCCCCGGGTATCTCACCAAGCACTCTTGTAGCAACGGTCCCATTGTCAGCCCGTTGGTGTGGCTTCATGAAATTTACAAAGGCAAGTCAGACGAAGTGACCTACGGTTATGTGGCTGCCGATAACAGCCGCAAGCTGCGCACGGAGAAAAAGTCCGACTATTATCTGGGTTTTGCCAAAGCCGTTTATGATTGGCAAAAGAAGTATTTGCTGAGACCCGACGGAGTGTACGACGACATGATGGGCGGTTATGATTCGCCGGACATAAAATATGTCACCATTGATGGCGAACGCTATCGGACGGGTTCCAAATTGCGCGATCGCGTAGGTCCGGCCATCACTTACAACAGCGGTACGATGCTTTCCGGTGCTGCCGACCTTCTCAGAGCTACGGGCGATGCTGTCTATCGGACGGACTTGGCTGAATTGACTGATAATAGCTTTGCTTACTTTGCCAAACCTGATGCCACAAAACCAGGTTGCTATACATTTGACATCAGTGGATTTTGCAATTGGTTCAACGGTGTGCTGATGCGCGGATATGTGGATGCTTATTCAGCCCACACTGTTGCTGCAAGCTGTATCGAGGCTTTCCAGAACAATCTGGATTATGCCTACGAAAATTATCAATACAAGCATATGCTTCCCACTAACCTGCTGGTGGGCTGGAATAAAGCCGAAAGGACCAAGAACAATGTGGAAGGCATGTTCACTTTTGCTTTTGCAGCCGAGTATGCAGTGTTGGCGAATTATGAATGGAGCAAAAATTAATTTAAAAAATAATGGACTATGAAGAATTTTAGCAAGATGCGACAAGGATTATCCTGCATGGTTATGGCACTACTTCTGATGCTGGTTCCGGCAGATATATTCGCACAAAACTCTATTTCCGTTTCGGGAATAGTCATGGACGATACCAACGAGCCTGTCATTGGTGCTGCCGTCATGGTGAAAGGTACTACCACCGGTGTCATTACCGACATTGACGGACACTACACCATCAGTGTCCCCGCAAACGGTATCCTCAGCTTCTCTTATGTGGGATTGAAAGACAAGGAAGAGAAAGTGAACGGACGTACCACTATCAACATCATCATGGAAACCGATTCCAAGATGATAGACGAAGTGGTGGTGATAGGTTACGGAACACAGCGTCGCGGTTCGGTGACGGGTGCCGTTTCTGCCGTAAAAGGTCAGGATATGATAAAGACCAAGAACGAAAACCCACAGAACATGCTGACGGGACGTATTCCCGGCTTGCGTGTATGGCAGAAGAGCTCTGAACCCGGAACTTTCAACAACAGCTTCGATGTTCGCGGTATGGGGGCTCCATTGATTATCATTGATGGAATTCCCCGGAGTACGGAAGAGTTCCAGCGTTTGAATGCAATGGATATTGATGACATTTCCGTACTGAAAGACGCTTCAGCCGCTATTTATGGTGTACGTGCCGCCAATGGTGTAGTGTTGGTGACTACTAAAAAAGGAGGAGCAGGAAAAACGGAATTCTCTTACAACGGTTCCTACACTTTCCAGCAACCTTCACGTATGCCTGAACTGTGTGACCCCTATGAATCAATGACACTGTTCAACGAAATGTCGATGAACAACATCAACGGCGGTTCATGGATTTTCAGCGAAGAGAGTTTCGAAGCATTCCGCAACGGCACGCGCCGTACAACGGACTGGAACGACCTGATTATCTCTAACGTGGCTCCGCAAACGCAACATGACATCAGTATTTCCGGTGGAACTGAGAAGACGAAGTTTTACATCAGCATGGGTTACTTCTATCAGGAAGGTATATTCCGTTCAGGAGATTTGAACTACAACAAGTTCAACCTGCGCTCTAACATTTCGACTGAAATTGCTAAAGGTATAAAATTCGAACTCGGTGTGAGCGGTATCTCTGACGAACGCAACACGCCTTACACCAGCTCACAAGACATCATCCGTAACTATTGGCGTCAAGGTGTTCTCTATCCTGCATACGCCGATCCCGAGGGGACGATGTTGAACTACAACGGTTTGGATATGGAACAGAACACTGTGGCTATGATGACGGCTGACGTTTCCGGTTACAAGAAGTACAAACAGAAATATTTCCAGTCCTCGGCTACTCTGACGGCAGACTTCGGCGAATACACTCCGGTGTTGAAGGGGTTGACTGCCAAAGCTATGTTCAGTTACGACTACCGTGCCGACAACAACGAAGCTTTCCGTAAAGAGTACTACCAATATGCTTATGACGAGCAGACCGGCACCTACAATCAAAAGGTCTATAATGAAAGTTCACCCAGCAACATGCGCCGCGAATTCTATGACAAGTCGCAGATGCTGGGACAATTCACGGTAAACTACGACCGAACCTTTAACGATGTTCACCACGTGGGCGGTGTTATCGGTTGGGAAGTGCAGAAGCGCAACGGTGACAACTTCTACGCTGTCCGCGACCTGGCATTCTCCATGCCTTACCTGCTGGCAGGTGTGACCGAAGGCCAGATTGGTGCCATGCAGACAGGTAATAACGACCTCTATGAGCAGGCCAACGAAGCCTTGATAGGTCGTATCAACTACTCGTTTGCCGACCGCTACCTGCTGGAAGCACAGTTCCGTTACGACGGTTCCAGCAAGTTTGCCAAGGGACACCAGTGGGGCTTCTTCCCCTCCGTATCGGCTGGATGGAGAATTTCCGAAGAGCCTTTCTTCAAGAGTATCGATGCTCTGAAGTTCGTCAATCAGTTGAAGCTGCGTGCCAGCTATGGTATACTAGGTGACGATGGCGACCTGAATTATGACTGGGCTATGGGGTACACCTACCCTTCGACCAGCGGCAACATGGCCAACGGCGACTACAACGGTTATTCGCCGGGCTACATTTTCGGCGGCAAGTTTATCAGTGCAGCCAGTCCTATGGCATTGCCTAACGAGAACATCACTTGGTTCAAATCGAAGACATTCGACATCGGTTTCGACTTTGAAGGATGGGACGGCCTGCTGGGTGTTTCGTTCGACTACTTCAACCGTTTGCGTACCGGCCGTTTCGCTCGCCGTACCGGTGCCCTGCCTACCGTGGTAGGTGCCACTGCTCCGCGTGAAAACCTGGACAGCGACCGCCAATTCGGTATGGAATTGGAGCTGACCCACCGTAATAAGATTGGTGAAGTAGGCTATAACCTGAAGGGTATTGCTACCGTTACCCGTCAGAAATACCTGACTGCTTCGGAAAAAGGACCTTGGGCCAACTCGTATGATCGCTGGCGCAACGACAACCTGACGAACCGTTATCAAGGGGTACAGTTTGGTTATACTTCCGCCGGTCGTTACACCAGTTGGAACGATATTTGGAATTACTACGGCTTCAAGGAACGCGACGTCCTGCCGGGTGATTATAAGTATGAAGACTGGAATGGTGACGGCGAGATTAACGGTCAGGACGAACATCCGTTTGCCTTTGACCAGACTCCGTGGTTGCAATTCAGCTTGAATGCCGGCCTGCAATGGAAGAACTTCGACTTCAATATGCTGTTGCAAGGTTCTGCACTGGGTTCTATGGAATACAAAGAGCCTCTGCACGAAATTTGGGGTAAGAATGGTGGTGGTGCATTGACACAGTTCCTCGACCGCTGGCATCCTGTAGACCCGAAAGCCGATCCCTATGATCCTTCTACAGTCTGGACTTCCGGTCACTATGCTTACACAGGCCGTTGGGCAAAAAATAATTCTGCTTTCAACCGCGTAAGCACTGCTTACCTCCGTCTGAAGAGCATCGAGTTGGGCTATACCTTCCCAAAACTGAAGCAGATTCCCAATGCCAGCCTGCGTGTTTATGCCAATGCTTACAACCTGTTGACTTTCACTGGCGTGAAGTTCGTTGACCCTGAGCATCCCGATGACGATCTGGGCCGTATGTATCCGTTGAACAAGACCTATACACTGGGAGTTTCCCTCTCTTTCTAAGTAATCAATGATATAAACCTAAAAAATAGTAAATATGAAACATAAACTGATATCCGCGATGTTGTGCATGACTCTCGCCACTTCATGTGTCGATATGGATATTGCTCCCAAAAATATCGTGACTTCCGAGTCGTTGCTTTCCAACGAATCGGGTATGGACATCTACATGGCGCGTCTATATAGCAATATGCCGTGGGAAGATTTCAAATATCTGTCTCAATGGGGTTTGAATTTTAACGGATGGTTGAATTCCATCGGTATCGACGGTACCGGCGAAGCAATGAACCGCGATGGTATTTGCCGTGCGTTTACCGGTGAAGACAATGCTTACTGGGGTAAAGCTTTTGAATTGGTGCGCGATGCCAACTATCTGATTGAGAACCTGCCGAAATACCAAGGCTCTTACGCCGAGATTACCTACAATCACTATTTGGGCGAAGCTTATTACGTGCGTGCCACGGTCTTCTACGCCATGGCCCGTCGTTTCGGTGGTATCCCTTTGGTAACAAAGGTCATCCAGTATCCCGGAGACGGCAACTTGGAAGTGCCCCGTGCCAGTGAGGAAGAAACTTGGAATCAGGTTGTGGCTGACTATGACAAGGCCATCGAACTGATGATGCCCGGCAGTCCCAAGAGCGGCTATAGCAACAAGTACGTGGCTCTGGCTTTCAAGTCGGAAGCGATGCTCTATGCAGGTAGTGTAGCTAAATACAATGAAACGGTAACCGGCCGTCTGACCGGCTTGGGTGCCAAAACGGGTGTACGTGTGATTGGATTCGATGAAAACCGCTGGCAAGAGGCTTCCAAGAAGTATTTCACCGAAGCCTACAAAGCTGCTTCAGAGGTGATTAAAAGCGGTGTGTATTCACTTTACAAGAAGAAATGGGCTGCTAACGATCCGGAAGCGCAATATCAGAATATGGTAGATATGTTCTCCGATCTCAGTAATAATCCTGAGAACATCTATGTGAAGGAGTACGCTTATCCCACGAGCACTCACGCTTACGATTCTTACAACCTGCCGCTTACCTTCAAGGCTCCGTTGAATTGTGGCGTTTGCCCGACAGCCGACTTTGTAGAGCTGTTCGACGGTTTCGACCGTTATCCCGATGGTACCCTGAAGGTGACGACGGGCAATTCTTCTACCGAAGGTAACTACGTTATGTATGATAGTCCGATGGATTACTACAAAAATGCTGAGCCTCGTCTGCGTGCTTATGTCATCTTCCCCGGTGATATGTTCAAAGGCAAGGAGATTGAGATTTATGCCGGTGTTTATACGGGTTCCACGCCTATCAAGCCACTTTTTAGCGACTATTCATATGGTTCGGCCACTACTAAGTATAATCATCTGAATGCTTATAAAGAGAAGCCCAAAACGCTTTATCTCAGTCCGAAATCGGAAGACCAGCAGGAAATTGTGACCTTGCCTGATGGTTCTACGATGACGGCTGCCGGCGAGAACGGCCCTTTCTATGAAGATGGTGGAAGCGCCATGACCGGTCTGTTGGCACGCAAATGGTTGAATCCTGACCCTGCATTTGTTCCCCGAGAAGGAAACAGTGCGCAACCCTTTATCCTGATGCGTTATGCCGAGGTGCTGCTGAATGCAGCCGAGGCCGCTGTGGAACTTTCGTTGGCTGGTGCCTCTTCACCGGATGGTACGGATATGTTGAGCGTAGCCACGAAAGCTATCAATGACATTCGTGAACGTGCCGGTGCCCGGTTACTGACTTCCTCACTGGCTGGCACAATCGACAGCCGCGACATCGTCCGCAAGGAGCGCCGCAAAGAGTTGGCCTTCGAGCATAAGACCAAGTGGGATTTGCGTCGCTGGCGTGTGAACCACTATGAAGGTCGCGACGGATTCTGGGGTGAGCAACGTGACAAGGACCGTTTCAGCAACACGACTCGTTATCGTTTCCGTGGTATCTATCCGTTCTATTCGACGGAGACAGGCAAGTGGTTCTTCGACGTTTGTTTCAACTATACGACTGCCGGTGACAAGGACTTTGGCTACACTCCTTTGGACTATTACTTCTCGATTCCGGGTGGTGAGGTTTCTAAGAGTCCTGTGATTGACCAGCAGCCTAATCGATAAAACTCAATAATTTAAAAACTTAAAACGTATGAAAAAGACAATATTCTATAGCTTATTCAGCGCCCTGTTCATGTTAACCTCGTGTAGTATGTTCGAAATAGACAACTATGAGGAACCTGCCGAGACTATCTGGGGCGAGGTGGTAGATGAAGCAACCGGTAAGCGTGTATTGACCGACCAGGGCAGTGAGGGCATCCGTGTCCGCCTGACCGAATTGAGTTGGGGTGACAATGTGCAACACAACCCGGATTTTTACTGCATGATGGACGGTACATTCCAGAACACGAAAATCTTCAAGGGTGAGTATAATGTCCGCATCGACGGTCCGTTCATTCCGTTAGTACGTGAGAATACAGACGGTACCTTGCTTCACGACGGCTCTGTCAATACTGAAATCAGTGGCACGACGAAAGTGAAGTTTGAGGTGCAGCCCTTCCTGAACGTCGAGTTTGTGGGCAATCCGCAGGTGAGCAACGGTGTCATCAAGGCGCAAGTACGCGTAACACGCGGCGTATCGGATGAAGTCTTCCGTGAGAAAATCCAGCCGATGGGCAATTGGAAGGACGAATACTTGAACGTAACCGACATCCAATTCTTCGTCAGCTACTCAAACACAGTAGGCTACCGGGCACGCGACGAGCGTTGGTCGAGCAGCATCAACTATGAGGGCAAGAGTTTCGAGGGCTTACTGGGGAAGGAAGTTACCATTCAGTCGAATGGCAACGTACCTTCGGGCCGCAAAGTGTTTGTACGCGCTGCCGCACGTATTAACTACGACACACCCGTAGGTAGCGGTACACGCCGTTGGAACTACAGCGAGCCGATGGAAGTGCTTATTCCGTAGCCTGATGGTATACAGCCGGGGCTTTGCCACTATAGTGGCAAAGCCTTGCTTGTATGTGGGCAATCTTTTGTCACTATAATGGCAAGAGTAACGATTAATACCATAAAAACAAGAAACCAATATGAAGCAAAAACATTTTTTGATAAGTTTGGCTGTCCTGGCAACAGGCATCTCCGTAGGTGCCCAAACCAAAGACAATGTCAAGACCACTTTTCAAACCTCACGCGAGTGGAAGCCTTCCATTGACAATAGGGCTGATGCGGTGATGGTGTATGGAGTAGGAGGAAATCCCTCGGACAAGTCACGCAAACTATCTTTCGAAGAACGGGTAAAGTCTTGGAAGGAGCGCGGATATATCATACACTTTATGACCGGTATTGCTTGGGGTGAATATCAGGACTATTTCACCGGACAATGGGACGGGAAATGGCATTTGGACGAGGGGCAGGTCACGCAGGCCGGAGACACGATATGGCACGGTCACATGGTGCCCTATATCGTACCGTCGGAGAATTTTTTAAGTTATCTGAAAGAGAGACATGTGAAGAGAGTAATCGACGCCGGTGTGGATGCCATCTTCATGGAGGAACCGGAATTCTGGGCAAGAGCCGGTTACAGTGAGTCCTTTAAGAAAGAATGGAAAAAATACTATGGCTTCGACTGGAGACCGCAACATGAGTCACCGGAAAATACTTATTTGTCGAGCAAACTCAAGTATTACTTGTACTATCGTGCACTGAATGAAGTCTTCACCTTTGCCAAGGAATATGGTAAAAGCAAAGGGATGGACGTGAAGTGCTACGTTCCCACCCACTCGTTGGTGAACTATTCGCAATGGCAGATTGTCAGTCCGGAAGCAAGTCTTGCTTCACTTCCTTGTGTAGACGGTTACATCGCTCAGGTATGGACCGGAACTTCGCGCGAGCCGAATTTCTTTGACGGTCGCAAACGTGAGCGTGTGTTCGAGACTGCCTATCTGGAGTATGGTTCCATGGAGTCGATGACTGCTCCCACCGGTCGTAAGATGTTCTTCCTGACCGACCCTATTGAAGACTGGCCGCGTGACTGGGCGGATTATAAGAAAAACTATCAGGCCACTTTCACTGCACAGCTACTCTATCCGAATATAGCCGATTACGAAGTGATGCCTTGGCCGGAACGTATCTACGAAGGACTATACCGTACAAGTGCGAATAGCGACAAGAAGGAACGTATTCCCCGTTTCTATTCCACACAGATGCAAGTGATGATTAACGCCCTGAACCGTATGCCTCTGACTGATAATAAACTGACCGGAAGCGAAGGATTCAGCGTACTGATGGCAAATTCCTTGATGTTCCAGCGTTTTCCTACGCATAATGGATATGAAGACCCGCAACTGGCTAACTTTTACGGTCAGGCATTGCCTCTGCTCAAACGAGGCGTACCCGTCAAGACCGTCCACATTGAGAACCTCGGCTATAAAGAAGCGCTGGCTGACACAAAAGTGTTGCTGATGACTTATGCAAACATGAAACCGCTTGAATCCGAAGCGCACAGCCACATAGCCGATTGGGTGAAGAAGGGCGGAGTGCTGATTTACAGTGGGACGGACAACGACCCTTTTCAGAATGTAAGAGAATGGTGGAATACCAACGGGCATAACTATGCTACTCCTTCCGCACATCTTTTTGAGCAGATGGGACTTCCTGCCAGACCGGAACAGGGAGAATACAGTTACGGTAAGGGAACCGTATGTATTGTCCGTACCGCCCCTAAAGATTATGTCCTGCATGAAGGCGGTGACAAAGATTTTTTGTATCTTGCAGCCCGAATGTACGAGCAGAATGCGAAAGCGGGGAAGCTGGAGTTCAAAAATAACTTCTATCTGCAAAGGGGAGATTACGACTTGGCTGCTGTGCTTGAAGAAAGCGTGAGCGACGAGCCGTTTACTGTGGAAGGATGTTTGATTGACCTTTTCGACCCCAAGTTACCGATATACACTTCCAAGCGGATAAATCCGGGTGAGCAAGCCTTGTTGCTGAATGTAGAACGTGTAGCCGGTAAGAAGAAGCCGCAGGTTCTGGCTTCGGCAAGTCGCGAAGAACAGGAAGAACGCGGAAAAGGCCGGTACTCCTATGTGGCGAAAAGTCCTGCCGAGACTTCAAACGTATCGCGTGTGCTGCTGCCCCGTTGTCCTAAGAGTGTGACAGTCGACGGCAGAGAGGTATTCGATGCCAAGCGTTGGCATGTAGCAAGCCATACATATTTGATAGAGTTTGAGAATAATCCTGACGGAGTGTCGGTGAAGTTTTGCTGGTAATCTCAGGCCTTTTATTTTTTAAAGTGTAACAACATAAACAATTATTTTATATAAACAATATGAGAAAAAAGCTTTTATACACCTTGTTGGCTTCATGCCTTTTTGCATGCAGTGACAAGGATACGTCTTACGAAGTCATAAAGAACGACTTGAGAGCACCTGCCTATCCGCTTGTAACCATCGACCCTTATGCCAGTGCATGGTCCATGAGTGATAACCTTTACGACAGCCCCGTGCGCCATTGGACGGGTAAGGATTTCCCGCTGATTGGCGTGGTGAAGGTGGACGGTGTTTCCTACCGTTTTATGGGAACCGAGGAATTGGAGATGAATGCCATCGTGCCCACCTCGCAGCAAGGCGATTGGACGGGGCAGTATACCACAGAGAAGCCTGCGGGCGATTGGACCTCTGCCGGTTACGACGATTCCAAATGGAAGTCAGACCGTGGTGCCTTTGGTACTAAAGAAAATGAGCCTACGGCAAAAACCCAGTGGGGAACCCGCAATATCTGGGTGCGCCGTACGGTAAATATTGACCGTGATTTGACCGGTATACCTGTCTATCTGGAATTCTCCAACGATGACGATGCCGTATTCTACATCAACGGAGTGAAAATACACGGCACAGGAACCACGTGCAACAAGAACAAAGTCGTGAAACTTCCCGATGAGGCTTTGGCGGTTTTGAAGCAGGGCGACAACATCATTGCCGCCGAATGTATCAATCCGGTTGGTAACGGCTTGCTCGACTTCGGCCTGCAGATTCCGAAACATCTGGAAACCGTGTTTGGCAATACAGCTGTGCAGACCTCTGCCGACGTGCAGCCCATGCAGACACACTACGCTTTTACCTGTGGTGATGTCGACCTGAAAGTCACCTTCACGGCACCTCTCTTTATGGAAGACCTGAAGCTGCTGAGCCGTCCCGTGAATTACCTTACTTATAGTGTTGCTGCCCGTGACGGCAAGGAACACGAAGTGGAGGTGTATTTTGAGGCTTCTCCGCGCTGGGCGCTCGACCAGCCTTACCAGCAATCTGCAAGCAAGGGATATGAAGCTGACGGACTGCTCTACCTGAAGAGTGGAAGCAAGGAACAGAACATCCTGGCAAAGCAGGGCGATGACCTCCGCATTGACTGGGGATATTTCTACATGGTTGCTGGCAAGGAAAACACTGCATACAGTGTTGGCAACAGTACCGAACTGCGCAAGAACTTCGTGAACGGAACTTTGAACTCTGCTTCGCTCGAGAGAGAGGACAGCAATGGAAACATGGCTTTGGTGCGTAGCTATGGTAAAGTGAAGAATGTTACCGACAAGATTATACTGGGATATGACGACATCTATTCCATCCAGTACTTCGGTACAAACTTGCGTCCTTACTGGAACTCAAAAGGCGACCGCACCATCGAGGCTGAAATGCTGGCTGCCTACAATGAGTATGACAAATTGCTGGTACGTTGCTATGCTTTCGATAAAAAGTTGATGGAAGACGCTTCAGCAGCAGGCGGCAAGGAATATGCCGAACTCTGCGCGTTGGCCTACCGTCAGTCCATTGCCGCCCACAAACTGGTGGAAGCCCCCAACGGTGACTTGTTGTGGCTGTCGAAGGAAAACAACAGTAACGGCTGTATCAACACCGTAGACCTGACTTATCCCTCAGCTCCCCTCTATCTGATTTATAATCCGGAACTGGAGAAGGGCATGATGAACGGTATCTTCCATTATAGTGAAAGCGGTAAATGGACCAAGCCCTTCGCCGCCCATGATTTGGGTACTTATCCTCTTGCCAACGGCCAGGTATACGGAGGCGATATGCCGGTGGAAGAGAGTGGAAACATGCTGATTCTTACAGCTGCCATTGCTGCAGTAGAAGGCAATGCCGACTATGCTGCCAAACATTGGGAAGTGCTCACCACCTGGACCGACTATCTGGTGGAAAAGGGACTTGACCCTGAAAACCAACTCTGTACCGATGACTTCGCCGGACACTTTGCCCATAACACCAATCTTTCCATCAAGGCAATTTTAGGAGTGGCCTCTTATGGCCGATTGGCTGAAATGCTCGGCAAGAAGGATGTGGCCGAAGCCTATACAACGAAGGCACGCCAGATGGCTACCGAATGGGAGCGCATGGCCAACGACGGCGACCATTATCGCCTGACATTCGACAAGCCGGGTACATGGAGCCAGAAGTACAACCTGGTTTGGGACAAACTGCTCGGACTGAACATCTTCGACAGCAAAATTGCAGAAATGGAGATACCTTATTACCTGACCAAACAGAATATCTATGGTTTGCCCCTCGACAATCGTGAGACTTACACCAAGACCGACTGGATTATGTGGACTGCCACAATGGCTTCCGACCGGGCTACTTTCCGTGAATTCATCGTCCCGGTGCATAAGTTCATGAACGAAACGATAGACCGCGTGCCGATGTCCGACTGGGTATTTACCGACAAGCCCAACTGGCGTGGCTTTAAGGCCCGCTCGGTAGTAGGCGGATATTACATGAAGATGCTTGAAGGCAAGTTGATACAGAATAAACAATGACAAAATTTACCAAACGAATGAAAAGACTCTTTGCATGGGGAACCGCCCTCCTTCTTGTAGGCGGTATGCAGGCGGCCTCGTTGCCGGTTGATGAGCCGATTACACCTGTGGATTACGTCAGCACCTTGGTTGGCACGCAGTCCAAGCATTCCCTTTCTACGGGTAATACTTATCCTGCCGTGGCTATGCCTTGGGGCATGAATTTCTGGACTCCACAGACCGGAACCATGGGTAACGGATGGGCATACACCTATGATGCCGACAAGATTCGCGGCTTCAAGCAGACACACCAGCCCAGCCCGTGGATTAACGACTACGGACAGTTTGCCATTATGCCCGTTACCGGAAAGGTGGCTTTCGACCAGGACGGGCGTGCCAGTTGGTTTTCTCACAAAGCCGAGACTGCCACTCCTTATTATTATAAGGTCTATCTTGCCGACCATGATGTGACGGCGGAGTTTGCTCCTACCGAGCGTGCCGCTGCTTTCCGTTTCACTTTCCCTGAAACGGAGGAAGCCTATGTGGTGGTAGATGCCATGGACAACGGCTCTTTTGTGAAAATCATTCCGGCTGAAAAGAAAATCATAGGCTACACCACCAAGAACAGTGGTGGTGTGTCAAGCAATTTCAAGAACTACTTTGTATTGCAGTTCGATAAGCCTTTTACTTATACTGCTGCCGTGAAGGACGGAAAGATTGACCCCCGTACCACCGAGGCAGGTGCCAATCATGCCGGTGGCATCATCGGTTTTCATACCCTCCGTGGCGAGCAGGTGAATGTACGTGTGGCTTCCTCATTCATCAGTCACGAGCAGGCCGAGTTGAACTTGAAGGAACTGGGTGGCCGGACGCTTGAAGAGGTGGCGAAAGCCGGGCGTGACGAATGGAACCGGGTGCTGGGCCGCATTGAAGTGCAGGATACCGACCTCGACCGTCTGCGTACTTTCTACTCTTGTTTCTACCGTTCGGTGCTTTTCCCGCGCAGTTTCTACGAGATAGATGCGCAAGGTCAGGTAATGCACTACAGCCCCTATAATGGTGAGGTGCTGCCCGGCTATATGTTTACCGACACCGGTTTCTGGGACACTTTCCGTTGTCTCTTCCCCTTCCTCAACCTGATGTATCCGTCCATGAATGCCAAGATGCAGGAAGGATTGGCCAACACTTACAAGGAGAGCGGTTTCCTGCCCGAATGGGCCAGTCCGGGACACCGTGGTTGCATGGTGGGGAACAATTCCGCTTCTGTGGTGGCGGATGCCTGGCTGAAGGGGCTGCGTGGCTACGACATCGAGACATTGTGGGAAGCCGTGAAGAGCGGTACGGAGAATGTGCATCCCAATGTTCCCTCTACCGGACGCTTGGGGCATGAGTATTACAACAAGCTGGGTTATGTGCCCTATAATGTGGGTATCAACGAGAATGCAGCCCGTACGCTGGAGTATGCCTATGACGATTGGTGCATCTACCAGCTGGGACTTTCGCTGGGCAAGTCGAAGAAAGAACTGGCTCCTTTTGCCAAACGTGCGCTGAACTACCGGAATCTTTTCGATTCTGACTACAAGCTGATGCGCGGCAAGAATGAGGACGGCACATTCCAATCGCCGTTCAATCCCTTGAAGTGGGGTGATGCCTTTACGGAAGGAAACAGCTGGCACTATTCGTGGTCGGTTTTCCATGATCCGCAAGGACTCATTGACCTGATGGGAGGCAAGGATTCCTTCAACCAAATGATGGATTCCGTGTTTGTGTTGCCGCCTGTGTTCGACGAAAGCTATTATGGCAGTGTCATCCACGAAATCCGGGAGATGCAAATCATGAATATGGGCAACTACGCTCACGGTAACCAGCCCATACAGCACATGATTTACCTCTATAACTATTCCTCTCAGCCGTGGAAGGCGCAGTACTGGCTGCGTGAGGTTATGGAGCGCATGTACAATGCCAATCCCGACGGCTATTGCGGTGATGAGGACAACGGCCAGACATCTGCTTGGTACGTGTTTTCTGCTTTGGGATTCTATCCTGTCTGTCCGGGTACAGACCAGTATGTGCTGGGTGCTCCTCTCTTCCGTTCTGTGCGTCTGCACTTGGAAAATGGTAAGACTGTGGCGATTGAAGCTCCTGAGAATAGCCGTGCCAACCGCTACGTGCAGAAACTCACAGTGGATGGCGTTGACTATACACGCAACTATCTGACACACGAGCAACTGATGAACGGCTCCTCACTGCGCTTCACTATGGACAATGTGCCCAACAAACAGCGTGGGGCAGGAGAGGAGGATGCTCCTTACTCCTTCTCGAAAACGCTTAAAAAGAAGAAGTGACCTCAAAGCCAAAACCATAGCAATCAATGATGAGGGTGTGCCGGATGTCTGACGGAGTAATCGCTGAAAAACGTTTTGACACACCCTCTCTCTTTTACGATGAATCACTGTTTGAAAACCCTATTTACCATGAAACTTAAGAAACTTACTGTTTACTGCTTGGCATTGTTTTGTGCCTCTTCATCTCTTTATGCGCAATCTGGTGAAGAAGTTCAAAAGAAACGTAGCGGCAATCCGATTTTTCCCGGTTGGTATGCCGACCCTGAGGGAGTAGTGCTGGACGGGAAGTTCTGGATTTATCCTACATATTCCGCTCCTTATGGTGAACAGACTTTTATGGATGCCTATTCTTCGCCCGACTTGGTGCATTGGACCAAACATCCACGCGTGCTTTCAAAGGAAAATATCCCATGGTTGCGCCGTGCTTTGTGGGCGCCGGCTGTTATCGAGGCCAATGACCGCTATTATCTTTTCTTCGGAGGGAACGATATACAGAACAACTCTGAGATTGGCGGTATCGGTGTGGCTGTGGCAGACAATCCGGCAGGTCCTTTCAAAGATGTGCTGGGCAAGCCCCTGATTGATAAAATTGTGAATGGTGCACAGCCCATTGACCAGTTTGTGTTCCGTGATGACGATGGCACTTACTATATGTACTATGGCGGATGGGGGCATTGCAACATCGTGAAACTGTCTCCCGATTTACTTGGTGTCGTTCCTTTTGATGATGGCACAGTCTATAAAGAAGTGACCCCTCAGGACTATGTAGAAGGCCCTTTCATGTTGAAACGTAACGGAAAGTATTACTTCATGTGGTCGGAAGGCGGTTGGGGAAGCCCCGACTACCGTGTGGCCTATGCCATTGCCGACTCTCCCTTCGGACCGTTCCGTCGCGAGGGAATCATTCTTCAGCAGGATGCCGATGTAGCTACCGGTGCCGGACATCATTCGGTGGTGCGTGGGAAAGGTAAGGACGAATGGTACATCATTTACCACCGTCGTCCGTTGGGAGAAACGGCTGCAAACAGTCGTGCCACCTGCATTGACCGGATGTACTTTGACAAAAAAGGAAAGATAAAGCCGGTGCGCATGACTTTCGAGGGAGTGAAAGCTACCCAAACCCCACTTGACTAATAGCAATTTTCAATTCAAATTTATATAGAAGAAATATGAGTCTTAATACCAAAAAGATTTGTTTCAGTCTTGTTCTGGCTGCGGCTGCCGGGATGGTTCAGGCTGCCAATGGTAGCTGCCTTCTTGCCGATGCGGGTTTTGTGGCCGTGCAGGATAATACGGCATCTGCCGGAAACTATTCCTCTAATCGTCCTAAAGAGAAACAACGACTTTTCCGTTCCACTGCCGTGGAGAAAGAGATTGCCCGTGTACAGAAACTTTTGAAGAACCGCAAGCTTTCCTGGATGTTTGCCAACTGTTTTCCCAATACGCTGGATACTACTGTGCACTTCCGCAAAGGTAGCGATGGAAAGCCTGATACTTTTGTATATACGGGTGACATCCATGCTATGTGGTTGCGTGACTCAGGGGCGCAAGTATGGCCATATGTGCAGCTTGCCAACAACGACCCGAAACTGAAAGAGATGCTGGCCGGTGTTATTCTACGCCAGTTCAAGTGTATCAATATCGACCCATATGCGAATGCTTACAACGATGGTGCACTGCCCGATGGACATTGGATGAGTGACCTTACTGACATGAAGCCCGAACTGCATGAACGCAAATGGGAAATCGACTCGCTTTGTTATCCCTTGCGGTTGGCTTATCACTATTGGCAGGTGACGGGTGACACTTCGGTTTTCGGTGCTGAATGGCTGGAAGCTATCCGCAATATTTATACTACTTTTTGTCAACAGCAGCGCAAAGAGGGTGTCGGTCCCTACAAATTTCAACGCAAGACGGAGCGTGCGCTCGATACGCTGAACAATGACGGTCTGGGTGCTCCTGTCCGTCCGGTGGGACTCATCGTGTCCTGCTTCCGCCCGTCGGACGATGCCACAACGCTTCAGTTCCTTGTGCCTTCCAACTTCTTTGCCGTCACTTCCTTGCGCAAGGCTGCCGAGATTCTGGAAACAGTGAACAAGGAGACTGCCCTGGCTGCCGACTGCCGTGCCTTGGCCGATGAGGTGGAGATGGCTTTGAAACGCTATGCAACCTACAACCATCCTGAATTCGGTACCATTTATGCTTTCGAGGTTGATGGTTTCGGCAATCATCTGCTGATGGACGATGCCAATGTGCCCAGCTTGCTTGCCATGCCCTATTTGGGAGATGTAGATGTCAATGACCCCATTTATCAGAATACCCGCCGTTTTGTGTGGAGCGACAGCAATCCCTATTTCTTCAGCGGCAAAGCCGGCGAGGGTATCGGCGGACCGCATATCGGCTATGACATGGTGTGGCCCATGAGCATTATGATGAAAGCCTTCACAAGCCGGGATGATGCCGAAATCAAAACTTGCATCAAGATGCTGATGGATACGGATGCCGGTACTGGCTTTATGCACGAATCGTTCCATAAGGATGATGCAGCCAACTTCACCCGCCCTTGGTTTGCCTGGCAGAACACCCTTTTCGGTGAGTTGATATTGAAGTTGGTTAATGAGGGGAAGGTGGATTTATTGAATAACATTGATTAAGATATAATATGAAGAACTTATATACATGGGTGGCTGCCCTCCTTTTCGTGGCATTGACAGTTTCGGTTACGGCTTGTACTTCTGCCTCTTCTGCCGGTACGGTGACGGTGGTGGACCGGCCGGATACACATGCTGTCAATGTCAATTATATGGGTTACCGTGCCCCGCTTCGTCCGTTGAACTTTATAAAATTGCCGGTAGGCAGCATCCGCCCCGAGGGTTGGGTAAGGAAATTTTTGGAGTTGCAGCGCGATGGCCTAACCGGACATTTAGGGGAAATCAGCGCTTGGTTGGAAAAGGATAACAATGCCTGGCTTACGACCGGTGGGGATCATGGTTGGGAGGAAGTTCCCTATTGGCTCAAAGGGTATAGCAGTTTGGCATATATTCTGAATGATCCGAAGATGATAGAAGAAACCAAATACTGGATTGAAGGCGTATTTGCCAGTCGCCAGCCGGACGGTTATTTCGGCCCGGTCAACGAACGCAATGGGAAACGCGAACTTTGGGCACAGATGATTATGCTTTGGTGCCTGCAATCTTATTACGAGTATTCTCAAGACCAGCGTGTCATAGACCTGATGACAAACTACTTTAAATGGCAGATGACGGTTCCCGACGACCGACTTCTGGAAGACTATTGGGAGAACAGTCGTGGAGGTGATAACATCATCAGCATCTACTGGCTTTACAGTCATACGGGAGATGCTTTTTTGCTCGAATTGGCCGAAAAGATTCATCGCAACACTGCCGACTGGACTCAGTCGACCTCTTTGCCCAACTGGCACAACGTAAACATTGCCCAATGTTTCCGTGAGCCTGCCACTTATTATATGCAGACCGGTGATTCTGCTATGCTGAACGCCTCTTATAATGTCCATAGGCTGATTCGTCGTACTTTCGGGCAGGTGCCCGGCGGCATGTTCGGGGCAGATGAGAATGCCCGTTTGGGATATATCGACCCCCGCCAGGGGGTGGAAACTTGTGGGCTGGTTGAACAGATGGCTTCCGATGAAATTATGCTTCGCATGACGGGCGACCCCTTGTGGGCTGAGCATTGCGAAGAAGTGGCATTTAACTCTTATCCGGTTGCCGTGATGCCGGACTTTAAAGCGCTGCGTTATATCACTTGCCCGAACCATGTCGTCAGTGATTCCAAGAATCATCATCCGGGTATCGACAACCGCGGACCGTTTCTTTCGATGAATCCTTTCAGCAGTCGTTGCTGCCAGCACAATCATGCACAAGGCTGGCCCTACTTTGCCGAACATCTGGTTTTGGCAACTCCCGACAATGGAGTGGCAACGGCTCTTTATGCAGCTTGCAAGGCTGTGGTGAAAGTAGCTGATGGAAAGGAAATCACTTTGTACGAAGAGACGAATTATCCTTTTGAGGAAGACATCCGTTTTTCTGTCTCTACCGAGGGAAAAGTCACCTTCCCGTTCTATTTCCGGATTCCTTCGTGGACTCAAAAGGCGAAAGTGCGCGTGAATGGTGAGGAAGTGGATGTGGTTCCCGTGGCAGGAAAGTATCTCTGCATCCATCGCGAGTGGTCGGATGGGGACTGTGTGGAATTGACGTTTCCGATGTCTTTGTCCATGCGCACCTGGCAGGTCAATAAGAATAGCGTAAGTGTGGATTACGGCCCTCTCACCCTATCTCTTAAGATTGCAGAGAAATATGTAGAGAAAGACAGCCGCGAAACGGCTATCGGTGATTCTAAATGGCAGAAAGATGCTGACCCTCAAAAATGGCCCACTACTGAGATATATCCCGGCAGCCCGTGGAATTATTCGCTGGTGTTGGACAAGACAGAACCTTTGAAGCACTTCGAGGTAATCCGTAAATCATGGCCAGCCGACGACTACCCTTTTACAGTGGCCAATGTACCTTTGGAGGTGAAGGCTGTCGGCCGGTTGGTTCCCGAATGGAAAATAGATGAAACCGGGTTGTGTGGCGTGTTGCCCGAAGAGGATGCAGCGAGAGGCGATAAAGAAGAAATCACACTCATCCCTATGGGAGCTGCGCGGTTAAGGATATCTGCGTTCCCGAATACAAGAGAATAAATTGATGAATGATGCGAATAGGAGTGAAGCACTGACACTTTTAACTCTTGATTTGCATAAATAGAAAACTTAAAATAAAATGAAACGTATTGCTTTTTTGGATTATGTGCGCGTGTTTGCGTGCTTCTTGGTCATGTTGGTCCATGCCAGCGAGAATTTTTATGGAGCCGCCGGCTCTACGGACATGGCAGGACCGCAGTCTTTCCTTCAGAATGAGGCCGATAGGTTGTGGGTATCAGTTTACGATGGCTTCTCCCGTATGTCTGTGCCTCTGTTCATGATTGTTTCGGCTTACCTGCTTGCACCGATGAAGAAAGGGCAGAGCTGTTGGCAGTTTTATCGCAAACGTTTCCTGCGCATCATGCCGCCGTTCGTCTTTTTCATGGTGTTGTATAGCACGTTGCCCATGTTGTGGGGACAGATGGACGGCGAACAATCTCTGAACGACCTTTCACGTATCTGGCTGAACTTTCCTGCGCTTGCCGGGCACTTCTGGTTCATGTATCCGTTGATAGGTCTTTATCTGTTCATCCCGGTCATCTCACCGTGGCTGGAGAAGGTTTCGGCCAAAGAAGAACGTTTCTTCATCGGACTGTTTCTGATTTCTACTTGTATACCTTTCCTCAACCGTTGGTTTGGTGAGGTATGGGGACAGTGTTTCTGGAACGAATATCACATGTTATGGTATTTTTCGGGTTATTTGGGCTACCTTGTGCTGGCACATTATATCCGCGTGCATCTTACTTGGGGGCGCTCCTTGCGTCTGCGGGTCGGTTTCCTGCTTATGCTGGTCGGCGCGGCGGCTACCATGTGGTCGTTCTATGTCCAGGCTGTTCCGGGAGTGGTTCATTCTACGCCGGTCATTGAGGTGGGATGGGCTTTCTGCACCCTTAATAGCGTGGCGTTGACGGCAGGCACATTTTTGTTGTTCGGCTGTATCAGCATTCCGCAGCCTCCGCGCATCATTGCCGAAATGTCTAAACTCAGCTACGGCATGTTCCTTATGCACATTTTCTGGCTTGGCTTGTGGGTATCGGTGTTTAAGTCTACATTGGGATTACCCACTGTGGCTGCCATTCCGGTAATAGCGGTATGTACATTTATCAGTTGTTTCGTGGTAACCAAACTCATCTCGTTGATACCGGGCAGTAAGTGGATTATCGGGTAAGCTCCTTGCGTTCGCTTTCCCGTTGAAGGCTCGGGAGCTGTCAATTGCCTGCTACTAACCTCACTGTAGTAGGGGTGTAACATCAGTGCAAAATGGCTACATTTTTTTGCACTGATTATCTGTTGATTCATAAATGGTTATGCTAAGAGGAAAGGAGGTATAATCAAAGACAGATGCGTAATTGATAAGAAAATACCGGAACACCTATGAGGTGCGGTAGTGCGAAGGAAAGAGGTCTTACCGGAAAAGCCGATGAATAGAAAGATTGAGGAAGAAGGTGAAGGCGGTGGAGGATGAAAATACTCTCTCTTTAGCTGAAAAGCTGTGTATTCTGCTTGAAAACGTGTACTTTTGCAGATTATATGAATGAATGGCAGAATATGAACAAATCCGAAAAGCGAGTATTAGTGGGAATGAGCGGAGGTATAGACAGTACCGCCACTTGCCTGATGTTGAGGGAACAGGGCTATGAGATAGTCGGCCTCACCATGTGGGTGTGGGGAGACGAACCGGTGGAAGCCCGCAACCTTGCCGACAGTATGGGAATCGAGCACCATGTGGCAGATGAGCGTGAGGCTTTCCGGCAGATTATCGTTCAAAACTTTATCGATGAATATCGTCGGGGGCGTACTCCCAATCCTTGTGTGATGTGCAACCCGTTATTCAAGTTCCGTATCCTGACGGAGTGGGCCGACAGGCTGGGATGTGCATTCATTGCTACCGGACACTACACCCGTCTGGAGGAACGGAACGGGAAGGTTTACATTGTTGCCGGGGATGATGATAAGAAAGACCAGTCCTATTTCCTTTGGCGACTGGGGCAGGAGGTGTTGAAGCGATGTATCTTCCCGTTGGGAGCCTTCACCAAGATGCAGGTTCGCGAGTATCTTCGTGATAAAGGATATACGCTTAAGGCGGAAGAAGGGGAAAGCATGGAAGTCTGCTTCATCAAGGGCGACTACCGCGACTTCTTGCGCGAGCACTCCCCGGAGATAGACAGCGAGGTGGGGCCGGGATGGTTTGTCAATTCGGAAGGCGTCAAGCTGGGCGGGCACAAAGGATTCCCTTACTACACCATCGGGCAGAGGAAGGGGCTGGAGATTGCTTTGGGCAAACCCGCCTACGTGCTGAAAATCAATCCGCAGAAGAACACCGTGATGCTGGGCGATGCGGAGCAGTTGAAAGCCGGATACATGCTTGCCGAAGAGGAAAAACTGATTGATGAGGCGGAATTCTTTGGCAGTGAAGAGCTTACCGTGCGCATCCGCTACCGCAGCAAACCCATCCCTTGCACCGTGAAGCGCCTGGAGGACGGGCGTCTGCTGGTGCGCTTCTTGTCGGAGGCTTCTGCCATTGCTCCGGGACAGTCTGCCGTGTTCTACGTTGGCCGGCGTGTGGTTGGCGGCTCATTCATCGCTTCCCAACGGGGCATCGGGATGTATATTGCAGAAAATAATAAAAACACAGATATATGAGAAAACTCTTTTTCCTTCTACTTTTCATCTTGGCTGCTGTAGGCGCATCGGCCCGGCAAGACACTTTGAAGTATCGCATCAGCCTGAAGGACAAGGCTGCCACCACGTATTCGCTGGAACATCCGGAAGCGTTTCTTTCTGAAAAGGCGATTGAGCGTCGCCTGAAGCAGAACCTTCCGATAGACTCGACAGACCTTCCGGTATGCCGTAAGTATGTGGATGAGATTCGCAGGCAAGGCGTGAAGATTGTCGTTACCGGCAAGTGGGAGAATTTTGTTACGGTGTCCTGCAACGACTCTGCATTGGTGGAGCGCATTGCCGCCCTGCCTTTTGTCCGGGAGACGGAAAAGGTATGGATAGCTCCCGGAGGTGACGGGCCGTTCATGGCGACAGGACGCGACTCTCTGATAAACCGCCCGAGCGTGCATCCCGACAGCATTTATGGACTGGCTGTCGACCAGATACGGCTGAGCAATGGCGATAAGCTGCACGAAGAAGGCTTCAAGGGACAAGGAATGACGATTGCCGTTATCGACGCGGGTTTCCACAATGCCGACAAGATAACCGCCATGCAGAATATCCGCATCCTGGGTACGAAGGATTTTGTGAACCCCCAATCGGATATATTTGCCGAAAGCAGCCACGGCATGGCGGTGCTCTCGTGCATCGCCATGAACCGTCCCGGTGTCATGACCGGTACGGCTCCCGAAGCTTCTTTCTGGTTGCTGCGCAGCGAAGACGAATACTCCGAGCATCTGGTAGAGCAGGACTACTGGGCTGCGGCTGTGGAATATGCCGATAGCGTGGGAGTGGATGTACTCAATACTTCATTGGGATATTACGCTTTCGATGATAAATCCAAGAATTATAAGCTCCGCAATCTGGATGGGCACCATGCGCTGATGTCACGTCAGGCATCGCGCATAGCCGATAAGGGCATGGTATTGGTATGCAGTGCCGGAAATTCGGGCGCCGGTTCTTGGAAGAAGATTACGCCTCCGGGCGATGCCGAGAATGTGTTGACGGTGGGCGCTGTCGACAAGGAGGCTGTTCTGGCTCCTTTCTCGTCTGTAGGGAATACGGCAGACCATCGGATAAAGCCGGATATTGTAGCTGTCGGGCTGGGTGCCGACGTGATACGCACGGACGGCAACCAGGGAAGGGCGAACGGTACCTCTTTTGCCTCACCCATTATGTGCGGCATGGTGGCCTGCTTGTGGCAGGCTTGCCCCGAACTTACGGCAAAAGAAGTGATAGAATTGGTGCGCCGTTCCGGTGACCGTGCCGATTTTCCCGATAACATCTACGGTTATGGCGTGCCCGATATGTGGAAGGCGTATCAGGATTATCAGCCCGAAAGAAACAAATAACGGAAACTTCTGTTGGTTTGCCAATAGTGTATTGTCACTTTATCACGGATAAAGTGTTACTTTACTGCGGATAAAGTACTGCTTTATCGCGGATAAAGTGCCACTTTATTACGGATAAAATCTTATAAAGTTGTAACTGGTTGAATGATAGCAATATGGAAGCCTTGTCTTTACATGAGTTGAATGCCCTTGTGCGTCGCAGTCTGGAGCAGTGTCTCCCCGATGAGTTTTGGGTGCAGGCGGAGTTGAGCGATGTGCGTACCAACAGTACGGGGCATTGCTATCTGGAATTTGTGCAGAAAGACCCTCGCAGCAACAGCTTGATAGCTAAGGCGAGAGGAACAATCTGGGCAAATGTGTTCCGCCTGCTGAAGCCCTATTTTGAGGAAGCCACGGGGCAGGCGTTTGTTTCGGGCATCAAAGTGCTGGTGCAGGTCACTGTCAACTTCCATGAGCTTTATGGCTACAGCCTTACAGTGCAGGACATAGACCCTACCTATACCTTAGGCGATATGGCACGCCGCCGCAGGGAGATACTGAAACAGCTCGAGGAAGAGGGGGTGCTCACCCTCAATAAGGAACTCGAGATGCCTCGCCTGCCGCAACGTATTGCCGTCATATCCTCACCGACGGCGGCGGGCTATGGTGACTTCTGTCATCAGCTGGGAAACAATTCCCGGGGGTTCTACTTTTATACGGAGCTGTTTCCTGCCTTGATGCAGGGTGACCGTGTGGAGGAGTCTGTCCTTTCTGCTCTCGACCGGGTGAATGCACGCTTGTCCGAGTTTGATGTGGTTGTCATTATTCGCGGTGGAGGCGCCACGTCCGACTTGTCCGGTTTCGATACCTATCTGCTTGCTGCTGCTTGTGCACAGTTTCCGTTACCTATCATAACGGGTATCGGTCACGAGCGGGACGACACGGTGCTGGATTCTGTGGTACATACCCGTGTAAAGACCCCTACGGCCGCCGCCGAGTTCTTGATAGACCTCATGAACAATGCCGCCGATGAACTGGAAATGCTTGTTTCCCGCTTGCATGAGGGGGTCAAGAATCTGTTGCAGCAGGAACAGCGCAAGTTGTCTGTCTGCAAGAACTGGATTCCTTCTGCTTCATACCGTTGCATATCCGATGCAAAAATAGCTTTACTGACTGCGCGGAAAGATGTAGTGCAAGCTGTCACTTCCTATTTGTCCCGCTATCGCCACCGTCTGGAATTGTTGCAGCAGCGCTTGGCAGATGCTTCACCAGAAAAGCTGCTTGCCCGTGGTTACAGCATTACGTTGAAAGATGGGAAAGTTGTGAAAAATGCAGATGAGCTGCAAGCGAATGACGAGATAATGACTTGCCTGCAAAATGGTAAGGTGATCTCAACTGTACATATTTAAGTCGCATTCATGCAGTGTTTTGCTGTATTTTGCATTTTATCAATATTACTTAAATCATTTAAAATGAATTAATATGAAAGCACAAAATTTGTTTCGTATGCTGATGCTGATGGTCATGGCATTTAGTTTTATTTCATGTACGGATGAGGATGATAAGGTCGAAGTTTCTCAACTGGTAGGTAAGTGGATTGTGAAAGAACCAGTCCTGCCGGACGATTTTGTGACCAGCTACACGTTTAATGCAGACAAGACCTATGAAGTTTATACCGGAAGCCCGTCATCTAACGGAGTTCCTCTTCGTGGTACTTATATCATAAGTCTTGATAAAAAATTGATTATGTTGTATGATAAAGAGGAACATTATACCGAACAATATCATATTCTGAAACTGACGTCCAAGGAAATGAAGTGGGAGAATGCATCGCCCAAAGACGGGAATTCTGACAAACGGCTTGAGAAGTACAAAGATTAATTAAATTTCAATTATGCCAGCAACAAAGAAAAAAGAAACCTACTCCGAAGCCATGGCGCGTTTGGAGAAAATTGTCAGCCAGATAGACAACAACGAACTGGAGATAGATGTACTTGCCGAAAAGATAAAGGAGGCAAACGGAATTATAGCATTTTGCAGCGATAAATTGACCAAAGCCGACAAGGAAATTGAAAAATTACTGTCGGAGAAGCGAGAATCTGAAGAATAAAAGCTATTTTTGTTGCAAATTGTACGTAATGCAGTAACTAATACTTTGAGATATGAAAGAACTTGATTGGGCTAATCTGCCGTTCGGATATATGAAGACAGATTACAATGTGAGAATTTATTATCGTAACGAACAATGGGGTGAACTGGAAGTTTGCAGTGAGGAAACCATTCCTATGCACATGGCTGCCACTTGTTTGCACTACGGTCAGGAAGCATTTGAAGGTTTGAAAGCTTTTCGTGGTAAAGACGGTAAGGTGCGCATCTTCCGTTTGGAAGAGAATGCGGCGCGTCTGCAGTCCACCTGCCGGGGTATCTTGATGCCGGAGCTTTCTACGGAGCGTTTCAAGGAAGCCATTTTGAAGGTGGTGAAGCTGAACGAGCGTTTCATTCCGCCTTATGAATCGGGTGCTTCTCTGTATATTCGTCCGTTGCTGGTGGGTACCGGTGCACAAGTAGGTGTACATCCTGCCAGCGAATATCTGTTTGTGGTGTTCGTGACCCCGGTAGGTCCTTACTTTAAGGGTGGATTCTCAACCAATCCGTATGTCATTATCCGCGAATTCGACCGTGCTGCACCGTTGGGTACCGGTACTTATAAGGTAGGTGGTAACTATGCAGCCAGCTTGCGTGCCAATAAGAAAGCGCACGATTTGGGTTATGCCTGCGAGTTCTATCTGGATGCCAAAGAAAAGAAATACATGGACGAGTGTGGTGCTGCCAACTTCTTCGGTATCAAGGACAATACGTATATCACTCCGAAATCCACTTCCATCCTGCCCTCCATCACCAACAAGAGCCTGATGCAGTTGGCAGAGGACATGGGTATGAAGGTAGAGCGTCGTCCGGTTCCTGAAGAAGAGTTGCTGACTTTCGAGGAAGCGGGTGCCTGCGGTACGGCTGCCGTTATCAGCCCCATCGAACGTATTGACGACGTAGAGAACGGTAAGTCATACGTTATTTCCAAAGATGGAAAACCAGGACCGGTATGTACGAAGCTCTACAACAAGCTGCGTGCTATCCAGTATGGCGATGAGCCGGATACTCATGGCTGGGTGACTATCGTTGAATAATTAGAGATTCTCTTGTGTCGTGAAAGTTTCCCGAAACCAAGATGGCACACAGATGACACAGATTAAACGGATGACCACAGATAAAGAGAAAAAAAATAATCTGTGAAAATCTGTCTAATCTGTGTCATCTGTGTGCACTTCTGTTTTCGGGGCATAGCATATATATATATAGGACCAAGTAATTATGGGAAAAAACAAGTTAGAGAAGTTTGCTGATATGGCGAGTTATCCGCATGTTTTCGAATATCCGTATTCTGCGGTAGATGATGTACCGTTTGACATGAAAGGGAACTGGCACGGGCAATTTTTCAAGAACGACCATCCTATTGTCCTGGAACTGGGCTGTGGTAGGGGAGAATATACTGTCGGATTGGGACGCATGTTTCCCGACAAGAACTTCATCGGAGTGGATATAAAGGGAGCCCGTATGTGGACGGGAGCTACCGAGTCGCTGCAATCGGAAATGAAGAATGTGGCCTTTCTGCGTACGAATATCGAAATCATCGACCGTTTTTTTGCTTCGGATGAAGTGAGTGAAATCTGGCTTACTTTCTCGGATCCGCAGATGAAGAAGGCTACCAAAAGGCTTACTTCCACTTATTTCATGGAGCGCTACCGCAAGTTTCTGAAGAATGACGGCATAGTCCATCTGAAGACGGACAGCAACTTCATGTTTACCTATACCCGGTACATGATTGAAAGAAACCGGTTGCCGGTGGATGTGATGACGGAAGACTTATACCATTCCGGCATGGCTGATGAAATACTCAGCATCAAGACCTATTATGAACAACAATGGCTGGATCGTGGTTTGAATATCAAGTACATCAAGTTCCATCTTCCGCAAGCAGGCGAGTTGCAGGAGCCGGATGTGGAGATAGAACTGGATGAGTACCGCAGTTATAACCGTAGCAAGCGTAGCGGACTGCAAACCAGCAAGTGATGCGAATCAGTAGTAGTTTAAGCCACTGATTCGCATAAAAATAGTAAATAGTAAATTGTCAAATAGTAAATGCAATGGCATTATATCCAAAATTAATCCTTGATGCATTGGCAACAGTGCGTTATCCCGGCACCGGAAAGAACCTTGTCGAGGCAGAGATGGTAGCCGATAATATGCGAATTGACGGGATGAAGGTCAGCTTCTCGCTGACGTTTGAGAAACCGACCGATCCTTTCATGAAGTCGATGGTGAAAGCTGCCGAGACAGCTATACACACATATGTCTCTCCCGAAGTGGAGGTTGTGATTACCACAGAGAGCCGCCAGGCGGCGCGACCGGAAGTAGGCAAACTTTTGCCTCAAGTGAAGAATGTTATCGGAGTGTCTTCCGGAAAAGGTGGTGTGGGCAAGTCTACGGTTGCTGCCAACCTTGCTGTATCTTTGGCAAAGTTGGGTTACAAGGTAGGGTTGCTGGATGCAGATATTTTCGGGCCTTCTGTTCCTAAGATGTTCCAAGTGGAAGATGCCCGTCCTGTGGCGGAGAACATTGGTGGACGTGATTTAATTGTTCCGATAGAGAAGTATGGCATCAAGCTGCTTTCCATCGGTTTCTTTGTCGACCCCGATCAGGCCACCTTGTGGCGCGGAGGCATGGCAAGCAATGCTTTAAAGCAACTGATTGGTGATGCCGACTGGGGAGAACTGGATTATTTCCTTATTGACCTTCCTCCCGGAACGAGTGACATTCACTTGACCGTGGTGCAGACCTTGGCGCTGACGGGGGCTATCGTTGTCAGCACACCGCAGGCTGTGGCACTGGCAGATGCACGCAAAGGCATCAATATGTTCACCAATGACAAAGTGAATGTGCCTATCCTCGGTTTGGTAGAGAATATGGCTTGGTTTACACCTGCCGAACTGCCGGAGAATAAATACTATATTTTCGGTAAAGAAGGAGCCAAGAGGTTGGCGGAAGAGATGAATGTACCGTTGCTGGGGCAGATACCTATTGTACAGAGCATCTGTGAGAGTGGTGATAAGGGCACTCCGGTTGCTTTGGATGAGAATACAGTGACCGGGCGTGCGTTCCTGCAACTGGCTGCTGCCGTAGTCCGTCAGGTAGACCGCAGAAATATGGAAATGGCGCCGACACGGATTGTGGAAGTGCATAAATAAACATGGATATTTTCCTTATGAAAAAGGAGCAATTGCCCGTCGCCGGGTAACTGCTCCTTTTTCATTTAAACTTGTTTAGAGAGAAAATTAGTTTATTTAGTTGGAGTAACAGTGGCATTCTGGACAGCAGGGTTTTTCTCCGGTTCTTGCAGACGGAACATGATGGGGACTGTATATTTTACGTTTACAGCTTGTCCTCTTTGCATGCCGGGCTTCCACTTGGGCATGATGGTAGTCAGACGGATTGCTTCAGCGTCCAGCAGTGGGTCGGCACCACGGATTACTCTGGGGCATATGATGTTCCCTTCTTTATCCACTATAAACTGTATGACCACTCTTCCCTGAATCTTAGCTTTTTGTGCAGCTACCGGATATTTGATGTTTTTACTGATGAATGCCATCATTGCAGACATACCGCCGGGATATTCCGGCATTTTTTCTACGACTTCGAAAACGGTTACTTCCTCCGGGTAGGTTGTCTCTTCGGGAGCGTAACCCACTACTACCATTTCATCTATCTTGTTTTCAATGGGAGCATACTTAACTTGTGTATTGTCTTCTGTCAGACGGAACATCACGGGAACTGTATATTTTACTCGTACGGCTTCTCCTTTTTGTGTACCGGGTTTCCATTTGGGCATGACACTGACTACGCGCACGGCTTCTTTGTCCAACTCAGGGTCAACACCACGAAGCACTTTCGCATTGGCGATGCTACCGTCTTTTTCCACCACGAATTGTACGGTTACCCGCCCTTGTGTACCTTTCTTCATGGCTGCTTCCGGATACTTGATGTTCTTTTTCAAATATTCCATCAGTGCTGACATTCCTCCGTCGGGGAATTCGGGCATGTGTTCTACTACCTCGAAAATACCATTCGCATCGGGGGCGAGTGTAGGTGGGGTGTACTGATGCTCATCCATGTTGATGGTGCGTGTGGTTTCTCCTTGAGAGAGAACAAAAATGAAGTTGTTCCCGGTTTGGGAGGTGGCATACATCGTGGCATGTTTCAGTCCGTTCATGTCTAAGGTGATGTCGGTCTTTCCATCTCCTCCGGTCTTGAAGTTCAGTTGTTTTCCCGCCAGCGTGGTTTGGATTTTTACGTTCGGCACAACTTTCCCTTGCTTGTCTACTATAGTGACGTGGAAGGTCGTTTCGCCTTTCTGTTCAGGATTTATAATACTGAGGGGCAGCTCTTCTATTGCCGTTAGGGTGGGCATCCATATCTCGGAAGTCCGTGCCACGGTTTCGATATTGCTGACAATCATAAGTAAGGCCGCTAAAGGAAGGAACATCAAATATTTGGTTCTTCCTATTTCTTTTGTTCTCTTTTTGTTCATCATCTTGATGCGTTTTTTTAGAGGTAAAACATTGAAACTGTTATAGATAGTTGCTGCAGCCTTTTGATGTGACAATCCTAACAAATGGTACTGGTAGGTTTTGGAGTCATAGCCGTTTTCCAATACGCGGGCGTCGGCCATATATTCCAGATTGGTACGGATTTCCCGTTTCATGAGCCAGGCAAAGGGATTGCACCAGCAGAAAATGCACACCAGTTCACTGATGATGACATCAATGGAGTGCCATTGCCGGGCGTGTGTCTGCTCATGGGTCAATATTTCGTTGAACTCCTCTTCCGTATGCGAGGACGGATGGATAAAAATCCAGTGGAAAAAAGAGAAAGGCCCGTCTGCCTTGGGAAGCAGATGTATACTTGTGTTGCCTATTTGTATCTTGCGGCATCGGCATGCCAGGCGGATGATGCCTGCCAGTTGCACGACGAGGCGTATCATCAGCAATGCCGCTATTCCCCAATAGGCGATATTGGCATATTCTGAAAGGATGCTTTTCCAGTCGGTCGGAGCCACTTCGGTGCCTACTGTGAGTTCCGGCAGTACAACGCTGGCATAGAGGTCTGCCATGGCTACCATCGGCTCCTGCTCCGTAATCCACGTTTGTATGTTCAGCAAAGGTACGGCGGCGGAAACGGCAAAGAAACAGAGCAGTGCGGTTCTGCGCCAGCCGAAAAACGTGTCTTTGTAGAAGAACAGCCGATAGAATGCATAAAACAGTACTATCGCTACATTCACTTTCAGAAAATAGGCTAACATGTTTACTCCTTTCCTTTCTCTATCATATCTATAATGTCTTTCAGGTCATTGGCCGAAATCTTTTGGTCTTTGGCGAAGAACGAAACCATTTCCTTATAAGAATTTTCAAAGTAGTTGCGCACAAAACCGCTCATAAAGGTACGTTTGTATTCGCTTTCGCGTATAAGCGGAGTATACTGGTAGGTGTTGCCTACACGTGCGGCACGGATATACTGCTTGCGCTCCAGGTTTTTCACAATAGATGCTACTGTTGTGTAGGGAGGCGCCGGTTTGGGGTATTTGGCAACAATGTCTTTTACGAAGCAACTGCCCAGTTCCCAAATGTACAACATTGCTTCTTCTTCTTGTATCGTTAACTTTTCCATGGATAAAGTATTTAAATGAATTCAATGCAAATCTACGAATATTTCGTAAAGTAGCATCAAACAGTGAGTTAATTAATCTAAATGCGTTTACTGTATGTATATTCTTTTGTCTGATTGAAAAGAACATGGCTGTTGATAATCTTCTTTTGGCTAAGATTGTCTATCTTTGCAGAAGAAGCGAAGACTGGCGGCACCTCAGCATAAAAAATGAACGGGTTCATTTTATTCTGCATTCGGTTTGCGCTGTCTTTGTTGCAATGAATTCTTTTACCTTAAATAAAGCAGAAATATGGGAACAGTTAAATCGTTGTTGCTGGGAATGTGCTTCGTATTGGGTGCATGCACAAGCCAGACTTCTACTGTGCAAACCACAGAGAAGGGAACTCAATGGGAATGGCAGAATGGTACCATTGTTGTCAAAACTCCCGAGCGTCCGGCAGGACAGAAGAGTGTATTGGGACTGACTACTCCGAAGTTGGAGGCAGTCCGTGTGGGTTTTGTTGGTTTGGGGATGCGTGGCCCCGGAGCAGTGGAGCGTTTCACTTATATTCCGGGTACGCAGGTAGTGGCTCTTTGTGATTATGAAGAGGCCCGTGCAGATAAATGTCAGGAGCTCTTGAAGAAGGCATCCATGCCCAAAGCCGCCGTCTATTCCGGTGACAAAGGATACGAGGAACTCTGCAAACGTGATGATATAGATTTGGTTTATATTGCTGCAGACTGGCTGCATCACTTCCCCGTTGCCAAGTGTGCGTTGGAGAATGGAAAGAATGTAGCGATAGAAGTGCCTTCGGCTATGAATCTGCAGGAATGCTGGGATTTGATTAACTTGAGTGAATCTACCCGTAAGCATTGCTTCATTCTGGAGAACTGCTGCTATGACTGGTTCGAGATGAATACGCTGAACATGGCGCAGCATGGCGTGTTCGGTGAAGTTATCCGTGCGCAGGGTGCTTATATACATAATTTGAGCCCGTTTTGGGACCATTATTGGAAGAATGGAGAAAATGACAAGCTGGGCTGGCGTTTGGACTACAACATGAAGCATCGTGGTGACGTGTATGCCACCCATGGCCTTGGCCCGGTGGCGCAAGCACTGGATATTCACCGTGGTGACCGTATGGAAACGTTGGTAGCCATGGATACCAAGTCTGTAGTGGGCAAGGAGCTGGTAGAAAAAAGAACCGGCGAGGAGTGCAAGGAATTCCGTAACGGTGACCATACCACGACCATGATTCGTACAGCCAATGGAAAGGTGATTGAGATTCAGCACAATGTAATGACACCACAGCCTTATAACCGTTTGTATCAGCTTACGGGTACCAAGGGATTCGCCAACAAATATCCGGTAGAAGGGTATGCGCTTGACGCTGACCAGCTGAGTGCATCGGGCGTTCAGCCCAAAGTGGATGATTTGAATTCACACGGTTTCCTGCCGGAGACGGAGATGGAGGCACTCGTGGAGAAATACCAGCATCCCATTTTAAAGAAGTACGGTGAGATGGCGAAGGAAGTAGGAGGTCATGGTGGCATGGACTTCGTGATGGACAGCCGTCTGGTATATTGCCTGCAAAACGGTCTTCCTTTGGATATGGATGTATACGACCTTGCTGAGTGGTGCTGCCTTGCAGAATTGGGAGAACTTTCTATGGACAACGGTTGTGCGGCTGTGGCATTCCCCGATTTCACCCGTGGTGAATGGAATGTGGTGAAGGGCTACAAGCATGCATATGCAACTCCGGAAGAGGAAGCGGCTGCTATGGAGAAGGCAAAGGCATTTACTGCTAAACTGAAAGAGCAGGGAGCCAAGGAATGGGCTGAAAAGTAATAGCGGTATACTGATAAAACAAAAAAACAGCAGGTGATAAGCCTGCTGTTTTTTTGTTTTATCAGTTTGTCATTTAGTCACTTTCAGCAACTCTTCCTTCATCTTCTCTACTCCCGGAAAGCCGGTTTGTCTGAACGTGGTGTTTCCTTCGCGGTCTACAATCAGATAAGTCGGTACCCCTTCTATCTTGAATGCGTCCGATAGGTATTTCCATTGGGCATCCGTCAGGCGGAAGTGTTCGCCGTGGATGTCGGGAATCATATTCTCCCAGGTCTTCAAGGGGGAGGTTTCACCGGTGATGTACAGATATACGATATCCTTGTCTTTCAGTTCCTCCTTCATGGGGGCCATCATCTTGTTTGCCATACGGCATGGACCGCACCAGGTGGCCCAGAAATCTACTAACAATACTTTTCCTTTGAATTTGCTGATGATAGAAGTGAACAAATCTTCGTTGCTGACGTTGGCGTCCACTTGGTTGATGGTGTAACCCGTCTTTTTCTTGTTGGCTTCGAGCTGTGCAAGCAACTCGTCATTGGCGGCAGTCAGCATCTCGCGGTATGCGGCGGGCATGGCGGCAACGGTGGCCTTTTGCTCGTCGGTGAGCGGGGTGAAGTTCTTGATACCCCGGTAGAGGGTGACATTGCGGGCTATGTCGAAGAAGATACCTTTGTCGGTTCCCCAGGCTTTGGCCAATTCTCCACTCCGTTCTACATTCCTTGAAGCCATTTGTACATACTGGTTGGACAAGACTGCCTGCGGCACATTCAATATGCTCATATCTTCGTCGGACACGTAGTTGGCGGGTACTTTCCGGGAAAGTTCCTGATAGTAGTTGTTTGCTTCCTCCCGTTTGATGAGATTGGCGTGTAGGGCAGCCGATGTCAAGATGCTGGCAACGGAAGACAGCATGGCATTTGTAATCAGTTTGTTATTGATAGTCAAAAGTTGTCGGGTAGAAGCACTATAAGGCAACTTGTCTATTGCTTCTTGTGTTTCGTCGGATATTTGAAGTACGTATGCTTTGGCTGCATCAATATCCTTGCCAGCCAGTGCAGCTATGTTTTGATAGAGCTTGTCTTGCATGTCGATGCTGAGGTGGTTTCCGTTCAACTCTTGTGCCACGGTTTCCAGCGGTCCGTTGATATATACCATTTCTCCATAGGGTTTCCCTTCGCTGTGGAATTTAGACTTGCGCCGGGAAGCTTCGCGTAGATTGACGTATATTTCTGTTGTCTTGCCGGGTTCCATGAAGAACTGGAGCATATGCTCTCTACCCAAATATATGGTACATGGGGTAGTGCCGGGCAATGTTACTTCTTTGGTGAAACTGCCGTCAGGCTGGATGTCGAGTGGTATGTCCGTGATGTCTCCTTTGATATTCTCCCACACGGCAATACTGATTGGCATTCCCATATTGGGGCGTGAATCCAGGAGTTTTCCTTTCAGCATGGCTTTTCCGTATTGGATGACCGGTTCGGGAAGTTCGGCATTAGGGTCGGCTTTGTGTACTACGGCGTTCTGGGGAAGTGCCAGTTCCGGCAGTTTCTTGCTTTTCAGTTGTATTCCCCAGATGCTGAATCCGTTTTCCACCTTTTCGCCTTCGGTGAAGTCGAAGGAGGTAGCATTGTCGGATAGGGGAGGAAAGACCAACTGGAATTCCGCTTCGCCCGATTCGGGCATCCAAAATTCTTTACCTGGTATGATGCCTATACCGGAACGCAGTTGGTAGGTTTCTCCGTTATTGTCTGTCAGGTAGCTGTCGGGTGCAATCTGTATCCAGTACTTGGGACGATACTTGGCATAGATATGGAGCACGGTTGCCGTGTCACTGATGACTACTTTACTCACTTCGATGGAAGTCGTGTTTCTTACGATAAACGGTGGTTGGTCAATCACACGGTTTTTGGCTTGCAGGGTACAGCAGATGCACAGTAGGAAGCCTGCTAAGAGGAAATGGATGTGTCTCATATGAATTGTTTTCTGCGAAAATACGAATGTTTCGTAAAGAAACAAGCATGTGGGAGTTAATTGATGTAAAATACTTCCATTTCTTCGTTTTTCAAAGAAACCTTGTATCTTTGCCGGTAATACTTAACACTTAATATCTTGTCATATGAGAACCAGAATTCTTTTGATGGGCTTGTTGTTGGCCGCTGTTGCCAATGCCCAGACTATCTATCATGATGCTTCCGCCTTCCCCCTTCTGGGCAAAGCAACAGAATCTACCCTTACCCGCTATGAGCGTCTGCCGGACTCTCTGCAGAACATCTCCCGCAAGCCGTTGTGGGACTTAGGCCGCAACAGTGCCGGACTCGCCGTGCGCTTCCGTTCCAACTCTACAAGCATTTCTGCCAAATGGGAAGTAAGGAACAATATGAGTATGAACCACATGACACCGACCGGCATTAAAGGCCTCGACCTCTACTGCTTGCAAGACGGCAAGTGGATATTTGCCGGTAGCGGGCGTCCGCAGGGCAAAGTCAACAAGGCAACTATTGTAAGCAATATGTTGCCTGAGGAGCGTGAATATCTCTTGTACCTTTCTTTATATGACGGGGTTACTTCACTTTCTATCGGAGTGGATTCTCTTGCCGAGATTACTCAACCGGCAGTGGACTTGCCGCAACGTGAGAAGCCGGTGGTATTCTATGGTACCAGCATCTTGCAGGGAGGCTGCGCTTCCCGTCCCGGCATGGTGCATACCAATATTCTGGAACGTTGGCTCAATCGTGAGTGCATCAATCTGGGATTTAGCGGCAATGCCTTGCTCGACCTGGAGATTGCCGATGTCATAGCCGGTGTGGACGCTTCTATGTTTGTCCTCGACTTTGTGCCCAATGCTACCGTGGAGCAAATGAGAGAGCGTGCCGATAAATTCTATACCCTTAATTCCGCAACACTATTATAAAATATTTTTTTTAA
>NZ_QTLM01000014.1:0-107797 GCF_003602695.1 Bacteroides sp. AM07-18 | reverse complement strand
ATACAAGCTTTTTTTGAGGGTTTACGTGAACTTTTTCATAACTAGCTGATTGATAGATATGTTTTAAAGCATGTTTTTAAAGGAAAAGAAAGGCAGGAAGGAAGGGGATACATTATATATATATACGCGCGCGTATCGGAATATACTAAGTTCACCCCTTGACATAGACCACTGAACGGCCGGCACCACGCTTGAGGAGCCCAAAGAGAACTGACAATAAACCTGCGAAAGGCTACATCCGGAAAGCCCGGATACTAAACGAGAACTACTGAACAACTTTTCTCACCACAGATATGTTTCTTTCTTACCACACCCGTGTTTCTTTCTTACCACAGCTGTGGTAAGAAAAGAACATTGCTGTGGAAAGATTAGTTTTTAGAGAAACAGACTCAGAAAGTAAAGAGATAGCAATTATATCTGGCATTTTAGAAACTAACTATCCATAAAGAACGAAATGAAATACTCCAAAGATAAAAGAAAAGAGAATGAAATCTCCCACAATACTGTGACAAACCGAAAAACTCAGCGACAGATAGGGTAAATATCAACCTAATTATTTATCTTTGTTAGCTTTTAAAAGTTAGCATACTAAAAACAATAAAGTGCAATGAAAGATTTTCTGAAATTTACGTTTGCCACCATTACCGGCATCATCGTATCAGTCGTTGTTTTAGTTTTCATCAGTATTTTGGTGGTTTTCAGCATGGTATCATCTTCGGAGTCAGAAACGCAAGTACGCAAAAACTCCATTATGATGCTGGATTTGAATGGTGCACTGGCTGAACGCAGCCAAGACAATCCGTTCGATGCCCTTATGGGAGACAATTATAAGACCTATGGCCTGGATGATGTCCTCTCCTCTATCAAAAAAGCAAAAGAGAATGACAACATTAAAGGTATCTATATAGAAGCAACTTCGCTGGGTGCAGGATTTGCTTCACGCGAAGAAATACGCAATGCATTGAAGGATTTCAAGGAATCGGGAAAATTCATCGTAGCTTATGGTGACAGCTATTCCCAAGGTCTTTATTATCTGTCAAGTGTAGCCGACAAGGTGTTGCTGAACCCGCAAGGTATGGTCGAGTGGAGGGGCTTGGCCGCTACCCCCATGTTCTTCAAGGATTTGCTGGCCAAAATCGGAGTGGAAATGCAGATATTCAAAGTAGGTACCTACAAATCGGCTGTAGAGCCTTTCATCTCTACCGAAATGAGCCCTGCCAACCGTGAACAAATCGACGCTTACCTGACCTCCATCTGGGGACAAGTGACCAATGATGTTGCAGAATCACGCAAAATATCTGTAGACTCACTGAACGCCATTGCCGACCGCATGTTGATGTTCTATCCCGCAGAAGAAAGTGTGCAATGCGGACTGGTCGATACATTAATATATAAGAATGATGTGCGCAACTACCTGAAAGCGATGGTAGGCATCGACAAAGACGACCGCATGCCCGTACTTGGTTTGCAGGACATGATTAACGTAAAGAAGAACGTTCCCAAAGACAAAAGTGGAAATGTGATTGCCGTATACTATGCCTATGGAGAAATTGACGGTGGTTCATCTTCTGCCTCCAGCGAAGAAGGCATCGACTCTAAAAAGGTGATTAAAGACCTGCGCAAGCTGAAAGATGACGAAGATGTAAAAGCTGTAGTATTACGCGTAAACTCACCGGGCGGAAGCGCCTATGGTTCAGAACAGATATGGTATGCCGTCAGCGAATTGAAGAAAGAGAAACCAGTCATTGTTTCCATGGGTGACTATGCAGCTTCAGGAGGTTACTACATTTCTTGTAATGCAGACACCATCGTGGCCGAGCCTACCACACTGACGGGTTCTATCGGCATCTTCGGCATGTTCCCCAACGCAAAGGGGCTGACTGATAAAATCGGGGTAAATTTTGATGTAGTGAAAACCAATAAATACGCAGACTTCGGCATGCTGACACGCCCGATGAATGACGGGGAAAAAGGACTGATGCAAATGTATGTGAACAACGGATATGACCTCTTCCTCACCCGCTGCTCCGATGGCCGAGGCATCAGCAAGGAAGACCTGGATAAAATTGCCCAAGGCCGTGTATGGACCGGAAGCAAGGCCAAGGAACTAGGACTAGTCGACGAATTGGGTGGTTTGGACAAAGCTTTGGACATTGCCATTGCAAAGGCCGGAGTAGATGCCTATACCGTGATGAGCTATCCGAAAAAGGAAAGTTTCTTTGAAAGTCTGATGAACACCAATCCGGGTAACTACATCAAAGCACGTATGCTGAAAGGCACAATGGGCGAGATATACCAGCAGTTCAGCGTCCTGGAGAATTTTGACAAATGTGACCGTATACAAGCACGTGTCCCCTTTGAACTGAATATTCAATAAATGGAGGAAAACTTTATCAAGATATATCATTGGCTATATCCCCTATCATGGCTTTATGGGATAGGGGTATGCTTGCGAAATAAACTCTTTGACTGGGGCTGGCTCCGGTCAAAGAGTTTTGACGTTCCAGTAATATGCGTGGGCAATCTTGCTGTGGGCGGAACTGGCAAGACGCCACATACCGAATATCTGATAAAGCTATTACAAAAAAACGGAGTAAATGTAGCCACCCTCAGTCGGGGTTACAAGCGTAAAAGCCGAGGCTATGTATTGGCCGATGACAAGAGCAATGTACGCCAAATAGGTGACGAGCCGTATCAAATTAAAAATAAATTCCCCAATGCACGGGTAGCGGTAGACGAAAACCGTTGCCACGGCATTGAGCAACTGCTGAAACTGGAAAATCCCACTGTAGAAGCCATCATCCTGGACGATGCCTTCCAACATCGCCATGTAAAAGCTGGGCTGAACATTCTACTAACTGATTTTCACCGGTTACTGTGCGATGATGCCTTGCTCCCTGCCGGAAGACTCCGCGAACCTTCAAGCGGTAAAAACCGGGCACAGATGGTCATCGTTACCAAATGTCCGGATGATATCAAGCCGATAGACTTCAACATCATAGCTAAACGGCTCCACCTCTATCCATACCAACAACTGTATTTCTCCAGATTCCGCTATGGAATGTTGACACCGCTATTTCCCGAGAAAACGAACAGCCGGAAAGTGCTCTCCTCCCTCACCGGAGACGAGCAAGTACTGCTGGTGACAGGCATCGCCTCCCCCGCCCCCTTACAGAAAGAAGTGGAATCTTACACGCCACACGTCAAATTGCTGGCATTTGATGACCATCATGACTTTACTCCCAAGGATTTATTGCAAATAAAGGAACAATTCCAGCACCTGGAAGAGTGGAAAAGACTGATAATCACCACGGAGAAAGATGCGGCAAGGTTGAAACTCCATCCCGCACTGGACGAAACACTAAAGCCGTACATCTACGTGCTGCCGATAGAAATAGAAATCTTACAAAATCAACAATATATATTTAACCAAAACATTATTGGCTATGTTAGAGCGCATTCAAGAAACAGCAGCCTTTCTGAAGGGAAAGATGCACACCCAACCTGAGACAGCAATCATCCTCGGTACCGGACTCGGCAGTCTTGCCGGTGAAATCACTGAAAAGTATGAGATAAGGTACGAAGAAATCCCCAACTTCCCTGTCTCTACCGTAGAGGGGCACAGCGGAAAACTTATCTTCGGCAAGCTGGGCAAAAAAGACATCATGGCAATGCAGGGACGTTTCCATTTTTACGAGGGCTATTCCATGAAGGAAGTAACCTTCCCGGTACGTGTAATGCGCGAACTGGGTATCAAGACCTTATTCGTTTCCAATGCCAGTGGCGGCACAAATCCGGACTTTGCGATCGGTGACCTGATGATTATCACCGACCATATAAACTACTTCCCCGAACATCCATTGCGTGGCAAAAACATACCTTACGGTCCTCGCTTCCCGGATATGAGCGAAGCTTATGACAAAGAGCTGATTCGTAAGGCCGACGCCATTGCGGCAGAAAAGGGCATCAAGGTTCAGCACGGTGTCTATATCGGTACGCAAGGTCCCACATTCGAAACACCTGCGGAATACAAGATGTTCCATATTCTGGGTGCCGATGCAGTGGGCATGTCCACCGTGCCGGAAGTCATCGTGGCAAATCATTGCGGAATCAAAGTGTTCGGCGTATCTGTCATTACAGACTTGGGGGTAGAAGGTAAAATCGTAGAAGTCTCTCACGAAGAAGTGCAGAAAGCTGCGGACGAGGCGCAACCGAGAATGACAGAGATTATGCGTGAATTGATTAATAGAGCATAAGAAAGCATGAGAACAGAAATAGCTACCCTCGGTGAATTCGGCCTCATCCGACACCTCACCGAAGGCATTGAACTAAAGAACGAGTCGAGCCGATATGGTGTCGGAGATGATGCCGCCGTCCTCTCCTACCCGGCCGAAAAGGAAGTGCTCGTTACTACCGACTTGCTGATGGAAGGCGTCCATTTCGACCTTGTGTATGTACCGCTCAAGCATTTGGGGTATAAATCGGCCGTAGTCAATTTCTCTGATATCTATGCCATGAACGGCACACCGAAGCAGATTACCGTTTCCTTGGGCATATCCAAGCGTTTCAGTATAGAAGACATGGAGGAACTCTATGCCGGCATCCGTTTGGCTTGCGAAGAATATGATGTTGACATCGTGGGAGGAGACACCTCCGCTTCCTATACTGGGCTTACCATCAGCATCACCTGCATAGGCGAGGGTGAGAAAGGAAAAGTGGTCTACCGCAATGGTGCCCGCGAAACCGACCTGATTTGCGTCAGCGGCGACTTGGGTGCCGCCTACATGGGACTACAGCTTTTGGAACGCGAAAAGGCGGTGCTCAAAGGAGGTGACAAAGACTTGCAACCGGACTTCTCGGGGAAGGAGTATCTTCTGGAACGTCAACTGAAGCCCGAAGCACGCCGTGACATCATTCAGAAACTGGCAGAAGAAGGTATACAACCCACCTCCATGATGGATATATCGGACGGACTTTCTTCGGAATTACTGCATATCTGTACCCAAAGCAAAGTGGGTTGCCGAGTTTACGAAGAACATATTCCTATCGACTATCAGACGGCTGTAATGGCAGAAGAATTCAATATGAACCTGAGCACTTGTGCACTGAACGGAGGCGAGGATTATGAGTTATTGTTCACCGTCCCCATTGCCGACCATGAAAAGGTTGCCGAAATGGAAGGCGTCAAGCTGATTGGCCATATCACCAAACCGGAATTAGGCTGCGCCCTAATTACCCGTGACGGTCAAGAGTTTGAACTCAAAGCACAAGGATGGAATCCTTTGAAGGAAGAAGAAGCGGAAAAAGCATAACTATAAAACTTTTTCAGTATTTTTTCTCAAATCATAAACGCTGATAATTAGCCATATAGCCAATTATCAGCGTTTTTTATTATGAAAGCTATTGCATAGTCCAAAAGTTTCACTACCTTTGCAACCGCAAAAGAGATAAACATGGTGCCATAGCTCAGTTGGTAGAGCAAAGGACTGAAAATCCTTGTGTCCCCGGTTCGATTCCTGGTGGCACCACTCAAATAAATACTCCCATTGAAATGATAATATTTCAATGGGAGTATTTATTTACACCCACTCCCCCCTATCCCCAGCAACATGCTTTAAGATAGACTTTACTATTATCCCATGAAAAGGTCTGATAATAAAGAAATATGCCCTTCCCAGCCAATTATTGTACTTCACAACAGTAGTAATCCGAAGTTCTTGTTTTCCTTCGTGATATTCCCCGCACCACATGGACACATGGAAATCAAGATGCTTATCCGGCATTCCGAGAATTTCTTCATGCAGATTTTTATCCAAGACCATATCTGTAAATCTAGTTGCTGTATCCAGTCCTAATGGCTTTACAATCGCATTCCTAAAATTCATGAGCCAACCAATCCACTTAGGAAATCGGCTGAAGGCAAGATTGCGAAAATCTTCCGGTGTCAAAGCCTGCCCAGTGACCATCACTTTAGAAAAAGAATCTATATAATCTACAGGAAAATAATTCTTTATTAAGCTGTCTGCCGGTATATCTTTCATCTTATCACATATTGAATTTATTACTCGTTTGCTTTTCATTCACGACGTCCCCAATGACACGGCCTACAAAGGTAGCCACTTAATCCAACCCTACAACATATTCTTAGAAATAATATTATCCCGTAAAAGATAAAGCTCAAAAGAAAATTATCAGTTATCTTTGTTCCATGACTACCAACAAGACAACTCCCAAAGAATTATGGGCAAGACAGCAGATTAGCGGTCCCGATGTGGACTATGATTTGTGGAACAAGAAAAGAATATCCGTGCAAGCGTTCTCACAAATGAGTCAGAGCTGTATTTTTACAGTTGACATATTTAAAGAGAGATACGATTTTGCATCCGACAGTTTTGCCCATCTTTTCGGATACAATCCCACTTGGATAAAGACAATCAAGCAACAAGGCGATTTACTGGAAGAGAGAATACACCCTGATGACAGAATTCAACTCACAGAATGCCAAATCGAGCATGGACAGTTCATCTACTCACTCCCACCGGAAGAAAGAAATGACTACCGGCAAATATTTCAATTCCGTATGTTGAATGCACGGCAACAGTATATCAATGTAAGTAGCCGGCAACAAGTCATAGAAACAGACCGGAATGGTAAAGCCTGGATAATCATGGGAGTAATGGACATACTTCCCGACCAGACCCCTATCGAAAGAATCAAACGGACGGTGGTGAACAGAAAAACGGGAGAGATGCTTCCAACATGCACTGTTTCTCCTGACAAACAATTATCCAACCGGGAGAAAGAAATATTACGACTCATCCGACAAGGTTTTCTAAGCAAGGAAATCGCTCACCAGCTGGGAGTGAGCATCTATACTGTGAACAATCACCGGAAAAACATCCTAAGCAAGTTAGATGCCAACAATATAATGGAAGCCATCCATATAGTAGAAAATCTTGGTATCTACCTCTAAGATTACGGAAGCCAACCGAGACTGTCCGCCAACTGATTTGTTTTGCGCCACTCTTCAAGCTCCTTATAAGTGCGGACACCTCCCGTAAAGACAGCATGATAAATCTCTATACCTGGAATCGTTACACCATCCGGCACATCGAATTTGATTTGCAATATCGTTTTCCTAATTTCAGGAGTAAGGCGCTCCGCAATAGCGGCAGTCACCTTTTCTACAACACCATCATACCTGGAACCTTTCCGGATGTGAATCATATCAAACTTCCAAGTATTCTGTTCTCTATCCTTATATAAAGCATGCCACTCCATGCACTCTTCCTCCGTATGGATAAGGTTCCTATATTGTATTTCCTGCAAAGGCAACCGTTCCGCAAGTTCCCGGATGACCGAAAAGCTCTCTCCTACATCCAACCTATCGGTATAAATATGGATATCTATATCCCTACTTTTCGCCAACAGCCCGGTACGGAGTGAGCCCACCAAATGAACGGTTGCTCCAATGCGCTCCCATGCTTCAATAATACAGGTATCTTCCAATACTTTCCATGCAGATTGCTGATTCTGCCTTGCAAGCTCATGAATGTCCATTTACCTCCACTTTTTTGAATGTGCAAAGATATAAAACTTCCCAGTATATAGCTATAAATAGCCATTTCCCTTCTTGATACAATACACTAATTTTGCACACTGTCTTATCTTTTAGCAACAACTAATTATGGCATTCAATCAAACAGAGAAACAAGAGAAAGAATATTTAAAGCAAATAATCAGTTTTCTGAAAAAGGTTATCGGTAATACCGACGCATCCGTGAAAGACCACGTCGACACCTTGGCAGAATACAAAGACTATATCTGGTCCAACAAAGACATCGACCCACACGAGATACGCTCCATGCGCGAAAGCATCCTGAACCATTTTGCCTTGGGGGAAAGTGTAATCAACAAGCATAAGCGGCTCACCAAGATACTTGCCATTCCTTACTTCGGACGAATTGATTTTTTGGAAAAGAAAGAAAACAGCAAAGTGATGCCTATCTATATAGGTATCCATACCTTCTATGACCCGGAAAGTCGAGCTACCCTTATCCATGACTGGCGAGCACCCGTTTCGAGCATGTTCTATGACCATGAATTAGGAGAAGCAGGCTATCGGTCTCCATCGGGAGAGATTAAAGGAGTAATTTCCCTAAAACGCCAATACAGAATTCGGGGCGGCAAAATGGAATTTATGATTGAAAGTGCCCTGACCGTCCATGACGACATTCTGCAAAAAGAGTTAAGTTCCAATGCAGATGACAAGATGAAAAATATCGTTGCCACCATCCAACGGGAACAGAACCGGATTATCCGCAACGAAGATATCCGCACGCTTATTATTCAAGGAGTGGCCGGCTCTGGAAAAACATCCATCGCCCTGCACCGCATAGCCTACCTGCTCTATACCTTCAGAGACAGCATCTCATCAAAAGATATTCTGATTATCTCCCCCAACAAAGTGTTTTCCGATTATATCTCCAACGTCCTCCCCGAACTTGGGGAAGAAACCGTGCCCGAAACCAGTATGGAACAAATACTCTCCGGAGTGTTGGAACACAAATATAAGTACCAAACATACTTCGGGCTAGTGAATGAACTGTTAGAAAAGCCATCCTCAAGCCTCATCGACAGAATAGCCTATAAAGCCTCTTTCGGCTTCATTTCAGAGCTTGACAAGTTTATCCTCCACATAGAGAACACCTACTTCAAGGCAGCAGACGTGAAGCTGACCAAATACATCACCATACCTGCCCCGTTTATTGAAGAACAGTACCTACGTTTCAACCGTTATCCCATACGCCGACGATTTGATGCTATGGCTGATTATATGCTGGATATGTTGAAAATACAATACGCCTTTACGGTAACCACCGCCGGCAGAAACCTTTTGAAAAAAGAAATCAGACTAATGTTTGCAGGCAATAACGACATTCAAGTCTACAAAGATTTCTTTAAATGGACAAATAATCCCGGAATGTTCAAAATGCGAAAGGGACATACACTCGAATACTCAGACTTGGCACCGCTGGCATACCTACACTTGGCATTGGAGGGAAACGGGAACCAGCCATTCAGAGTCAAACATCTGTTGATAGATGAGATGCAGGACTATTCGCCCATACAGTACAAGGTAATACAGAAACTCTTTCCATGCCGGAAAACCGTGTTGGGCGATGCAGGACAGTCCGTGAATCCTTATGGCTCATCCACAGCAGAAACTATCCAAAAGTCACTTACTGCAAGTGAAATCATGAAATTGTGTAAGAGTTATCGTTCCACCTTCGAGATTACGGATTTTGCGCAAAAGATTCATCCTAACGCAGAGCTGGAACCGGTTGCCCGGCATGGAGAAAAGCCACAAATCCTGCAGTTCGGCAGTGCCGTAGAAGAACTGTCCGGCATTATGGGGCTAATCTCCACTTACCGGAAATCCGGATATAAGTCTCTTGGCATCATATGCAAGACGGAGCAGCAAGCCAGGAAGATGGCAGACATGCTGAAATCATATGCCAATGATATCAGCTTCCTATCAAGTCAAAGCTCCGCATTTGTGCAAGGCATCGTCATCACCTCTGCCCACATGGCAAAAGGGCTTGAGTTTGACGAAGTCATTATTCCACAGACGGATGAGAGAAATTACCGTTCGGAGATTGACAAGAGTATGCTTTATGTAGCTGTAACCAGAGCTATGCACCGCCTAACCTTGACATTTCACGAGGCAAGACCGGCAACTCACTGATGATGGATTATTAAGGAAATCTATCCCAACAGCCTTGTACAAGATGCGGCAAGCAACGGCGTATCTCATCAATAGTGTATCTTTTCTTGCCGACAAGTTGGCAAGGTTTTGCCTCCTTCTTGGCAAGACTTTGCCACCGCATTGGCAAAACTTTGCCATCGGCTTGGCAAAAGTTTGCCAAAAGCACGGCAATAGGTTGGCAAAATTACTCTCTGATTGACAACAAGTTAAAACAATCATCACATCGGTAACATGAAAGATATGCCAAGTCAATTCCGCCAACGGTTTATTGTTTACTTCTTAAATAGAAAACCGATTGCAGTGCCAGCAAAATCACAAAAAGGTATTCTGCCGTTAAGTAAATAGCCAAGGATGCATGAGTGCAAGCGCTTAACCAATAAAGATACCCCAAATACACGACAGTGGTAGTCACTTGGAAAAGAAAAGTAATCCGGGTTTTACCGGTCCCTCCAACTGCGTTGAGATATACATAGCCTGGCAAGGCAAAGGTATAATTCAGCAACGTCACAACAAAAGGGATGAAAGCCTGCTCCGTCAACAGTTCGTTATCTGTATAGATTCCTATTATCAAGCGATTATAACATACAGCTACCCCTATCAGTGGAAATCCAGCAGAATAGCCCAACCTCAGTATCTTACGGCAGATAATGAAAACAGCCCTCCTTTCTCCAGCCCCAATCGCATTACTGACCAGCGAACCCGTAGTGACCGCAAAAGAATTGACTATTACAAAAAAGACAGCAGATACACTTCGCGTAATATTGGAAATGGCTAATTCCGTTTTACCCAAATGTTCCACCGCCACAAAAAACAAGAACCACGGAGCCACGCTGATAAAGGCATGAAGCATGCTCCATACCGACAAGCTCAGCACATCCACCAACAGCTTTCCGTCATATACCGGTTTCAATCCATATTTCCCTTTATCTATTTTCAGCCATACATAGAAAAGAAGCATCACCAAAGAACCCATCTCTGCCAGAGAAGAAGCAATGGCAGCTCCCGATATTCCCAGTCCTCCAACAATTATCAGAATATAATTCAAAGGAATATTAATCACTACTGCAACGGCAGCAGCCCACGATAATGCCCGAGTGCATGTTATTCCCACAAGAAAAGAACGGATAACCAAAAACGGAAACGAAAACAGCAAACCGAAACTGCGCCAGTCCAGATATTGAATTACAGCCCGATAAATCTCCGGCGAGGAAATCAACCTTCCCAATATGAAAGGAGAACTTGCCTGCATCAGCAGACAAAGCAAAATGGCCAATCCCGATAAAAAGAAGAAACCTTGAAAGAATATCTTCCCAGCCTTACCATAGTCACATTCTCCATTCCTTCGGGCAATCATCACCTGCAATCCGATACTAAACCCAAACCCAAGCATGTAGACCGCCAAATAATAAATCCCCGCAATGGCAGATGCTCCCAATTCCACCTCGCCAACGTGACCTAAGAAAACAGCATCGGTTATATTTATCAGCTGCTCCATCAAAATGCTCATCATTACCGGAAAGTTGATAAGCCATATCTGTTTATATGTATAATGCATTGCTCAACAATAAAATAGCACAAAACAACACACTGTACAAGTACAGCATGCCATCCTGCAAATTCATGAATAAAAGGATACACAATCTCTGTGGCAAACGGGTCATCGTTTGCCAGATAGCTGAATAGCTTTATCAAGCAGGGCTATTCGTTGAGCGTAGCTATATACAGAGCTTCATAAAAGGTGAATATGTTTGTTCATTCAAGATATAGTGCAAAAGTACAGAAAAAATGTGCCAAAGTTCAGTTTAGGGCATAAAAAAAGGAGTACCGCTGTACTCCAACCTTTGTTAACCTTAAATCTAATACTATGAAAAACACATTGCAAAGGTACGGACTTTTGGGACATTGACAAACTTTCCAAGAAAAAAAGCATGTTTCATAACACATTTTAATAAGATAAATGCTCGTTTTCACGTCCTTTTTCACTTTTTCTGCTTCAAAATAGAAAAGGAGGTATAGCATCACGTAAAAAAATAAGCAAGTTCTTTCCATTATACTCCCAGTTTGCATTATCTTTGCACTAACACGAAGATAAGCTGCACCTCAGCATAAAAAATGAACGAGTTCATTTTATTCTGCATTCGGTTTGCACTATCTTTGTAATGAGATTAACAAGAACTTATATATGCCAGACTATGATTTAATCGCCATATTAGGGCCTACCGCCTCAGGAAAGACTCCATTTGCAGCCGCCTTGGCCGCCGAACTCCATACGGAAATCATCAGTGCCGATTCACGGCAAATCTACCGGGGGATGGACCTAGGCACCGGCAAAGACCTTGCTGACTATACCGTCGACGGGAAACAGATTCCCCATCACCTCATCGACATAGCCGCCCCGGGCTATAAGTACAATGTTTTCGAGTATCAGCGTGATTTCTTGAATGCTTACGAGACTATTAAACAAAAAGGTTGCCTGCCCGTTGTATGTGGAGGAACCGGAATGTATCTCGAATCAGTACTGAAAGGCTACCGTCTGCTGCCCGTACCCGAGAATCCCGAGTTGCGCACCCGTCTGGCAGACAAATCGCTGGAAGAACTGACCGACATACTGAAAGGTTACAAAAGCCTGCACAATACCACGGACGTGGACACAGCCAAACGTGCCATACGAGCCATCGAAATCGAAGAGTATTATGCCCATACCCCAGTAGACGAACGTTCCTTCCCCCAGATGAACAGTCTCATCATAGGTGTGGACATCGACCGGGAATTGCGTCGGGAGAAAATCACCCGCCGCCTGCACCAGCGCCTGGAAGAAGGAATGATAGACGAAGTGCGACGTCTGATAGAGCAAGGCATCCAACCGGATGACCTCATCTATTACGGACTGGAATACAAGTATCTGACACTTTATGTCATCGGCAAGTTGACCTATGAAGAGATGTTCACGCAACTGGAAACAGCCATCCACCAGTTTGCCAAACGCCAGATGACCTGGTTCCGCGGTATGGAACGGCGTGGATTTACCATCCATTGGATGAATGCCCGGTGGCCGATGGAAGAAAAGATAGCTTTTGTAAAGAAGAAGTTGGAAGGATGATGAAATGATAAAGTGACCGGGTGATTTAAATCGTAAATAGTAAATAGTCAAATTGTAAATAGAATCATGAGTGCAGAACCCGAAAAGTTGGGAGTGATATACAACCCCAAAGCCGGAACACGGAAAGTGCAGAAACGGTGGAAAGAAATCAAAGAATACATAGACAGCAAAGGTGTGCCTTACGACTATGTGCAGTCCGAAGGGTTCGGTTCGGTAGAGCGTCTGGCAGGCATCCTCGCCAACAACGGCTACCGCACCATTGTTGTAGTAGGCGGTGACGGCGCACTGAATGACGTCATTAACGGCATCATGCTTTCCAATGCACCAGACAAGGAGAATATAGCCATCGGCATCATCCCCAATGGTATAGGAAATGACTTTGCCGACTATTGGGAAATGAGTTCGGATTACAAGAAAGCGGTGGATTGCATCATCAACAACCGCCGCCGGAAAATAGACGTGGGTACCTGCTATTATTACGACGGTGAAAAGCATCTGACACGCTACTTTCTCAATGCCATCAACATAGGCCTGGGAGCCCGTATCGTGAAAATCACCGACCAGTGCAAGCGTTTCTGGGGAGTGAAGTTCCTCTCTTACTTCATGGCACTGCTATCCATTATCTTCGAACGGAAGCTGTACCGCATGCATCTCAAGATAAACGGCGAGCATATACGCGGACGCATCATGACTGTCTGCATAGGCAGTGCGTGGGGATACGGACAAGCGCCTAGTGCAGTGCCCTATAACGGCTGGCTGGATGTTTCCGTCATTTACCGTCCCGAATTGCTGCAACTATGGTCGGGATTGTGGATGCTTATCCAAGGGCGGATTCTGAACCATAAGGTAGTGATGCCCTACCGTACGCAAAAAGTAAAAGTGCTGCGTGCGCAAAATGCCTCTGTCGATTTGGACGGACGTATTCTCGACCGTCATTTTCCACTGGACATCAGCGTACTGCATGAAGCAATAACATTGATTATACCCAATTGAAAATACTTAATCAGTAACAACCTATGATTGAATTAAAGAATAATCCTGCCGGAAACTTCTTCCTACTGGCAGGTCCATGTGTCATCGAAGGAGAAGAAATGGCAATGCGCATTGCCGAACGTATCGTGACCATCACAGAAAAACTGCAAATCCCATACGTATTCAAAGGGTCGTACCGTAAAGCCAACCGTTCGCGTCTGGATTCCTTTATGGGTATCGGTGACGAAAAGGCGCTGAAGATACTGCAAAAGGTACACGACACTTTCGGAGTACCTACCGTGACCGACATTCATGCCGCCGAAGAAGCCACCATGGCTGCCGAATATGTGGATATTCTGCAAATTCCCGCCTTCCTCTGCCGGCAGACAGACCTGCTTGTAGCCGCCGCCAAAACCGGAAAAACCATCAACATCAAGAAAGGGCAGTTCCTCTCTCCGCTTGCCATGCGCTTTGCGGCTGATAAAGTAGTGGAAGCAGGCAATAGGAACGTCATGCTGACGGAACGCGGAACTACTTTCGGTTATCAGGATTTAGTCATCGACTATCGCGGCATCCCCGAAATGCAGACCTTCGGTTTCCCCGTCATCCTGGATGTAACCCACTCCCTGCAACAGCCCAACCAGACCAGTGGCGTCACGGGAGGTATGCCGCAACTTATCGAGACCGTAGCCAAAGCCGGTGTTGCCGTAGGTGTAGACGGACTGTTCATCGAAACCCACGAAAATCCCGCCGTAGCCAAGAGTGACGGCGCCAACATGCTGAAACTCGACCTGCTGGAAGACCTGCTGACCAAATTGGTCCGCATCCGGGAAGCAGTCAGATAAATTCCATTTATCCGGAATGGAATCCGAAAAAAACAACAGAAGTTGTGATTTATCCAAGGGCTGTCCGACAGATAGTTCAAGAACAATTTAAATTCATAATAATATGAAACATCTATTACGTGGTTTATGGATTGTAGCGTTAATTCTTTGCTGCAATTTTCAGCAGGTATTTGCACAGCAAATGCCGCCTATCCCGGTCGACAAAAATGTCCGTATCGGAAAGTTGGACAACGGATTGACCTATTATATCCGCAAGAACAGCCAGCCTGCAAACCGGGCCGACTTTTACATTGCCCAAAAGGTAGGCTCCATTCAGGAAGAAGCCGACCAGCGCGGCCTTGCCCACTTCCTGGAACACATGTGTTTCAATGGAACGACCCACTTCCCCGGTGATGCACTGAAGCAATACCTGGAGCGTATCGGGGTGAAATTCGGTGAGAACTTGAACGCCTATACTTCCGTAGACGAAACCGTATACAACATTTCCAATGTGCCGGTCACTACTCCGGGAGCCATCGACTCCTGCCTGCTGATTCTGCACGACTGGAGTAACGATTTGACCCTGGACCCGAAGGAAATAGACAAAGAACGCGGAGTCATCAACGAAGAATGGCGCACCCGTATGAGCGCCATACAACGCTTCCAGGAGAAGATGCTTCCAGTCATGTTCGAAGGAACGAAGTATGCCACTTGTTTCCCTATCGGAACGATGGAGGTCGTTATGAACTTCAAACCGCAAACTTTGAGAGACTACTATGAAAAGTGGTACCGTCCGGACCTTCAGGGTATTGTGGTAGTTGGCGATATAGATGTGGACGCCATCGAAGCCCAAATCAAGAAAATGTTTTCTGATATTCCCGCCCAGCCCAATGCTGCCAAACGCGAGTACTATCCGGTAAACGACAACAAGGAGCCTATTGTATTGGTTTATCAGGACAAGGAACAGTCCAATGTACAAGCCCTCATCTTCAACAAGCACGAAGCCACTCCTGACGAGCAGAAAGGCGACATGGGCTATCTGGTACAGAATTATGCAACCACGCTCATCAACAATATGCTGAATGCGCGTCTGAACGAATTGGTACAGACCGCCAATCCTCCTTATATATATGCCGCCACTTATGACGATGATTTCTTTGTTGCCAAAACCAAAGATGCCTTCACCGGTGTCGTTGTCTGCAAGGAAGATGCCATAGAAAATGGAATAGCCACTCTCCTGCGCGAAACAGAACGCGCCCGCCAATTCGGCTTTACGGAAACGGAATACAACCGTGCCCGTGCCGAATATCTGCGCCAACTGGAATCTGCTTATAACGAGCGTGACAAACGCAAGAATGAAGAGTACGTGGATGAATATGTCCGTCATTTCCTCGATAACGAACCGATTCCGGGCATCGAAAACGAATACGCCATCATCAATCAGATAGCTCCCGCCATTCCGGTTGCCGCACTGAACCAGATGATGCAAGCCCTCGTGACAGACAGTAACCAGGTAGTCGCAATTCTCGGTCCGGATAAGGAAGGATTGAAAATGCCGACAGAAGATGCAATCAAGAAGATTCTGAAAGATATTAAAGCTGAAAAACTGACTGCCTACGTAGACAAGGTGTCGGATGAACCTTTGATGGCCGAAGCCCCGAAAGGCGGAAAGATTGTATCCGAGCAGACAGATGATACATTCGGCACTACAACGCTGACACTCTCCAACGGAGTCAAGGTCATTATCAAGAAGACAGATTTCAAGGCAGACGAAATCCGCATGAAGGGAGTCAGCCTAGGCGGTAGTTCCTTGTTCCCCGACTCGGAAATCATCAACATCAACGGACTGGATGCAGTGAGTGTCGGTGGTCTGGGTAATTTCAGTGCCGTAGACCTGGAAAAAGTTCTGGCCGGCAAGAAAGCTTCCGTCAGCTATGGTATCGGTGACAAGACAGAAACCGTCAATGGCAGCTGTTCACCGAAAGACTTCGAAACAATGATGCAGCTCACTTACTTGACGTTCACCGCTCCACGCCGTGACGACGATGCCTTCGCATCCTACAAGAACCGCAACAAAGCTGCTTTGCAGAATATGGAAATGAATCCCCAGGTGGCGTTCAGTGACTCTGTCTCGGCCGGTATTTACATGCACCATCCCAGAAGAGCCAGAATAAAGGCGGACATGATTGACAAGATGGATTATGACAAGATTCTGTCCATGTATCAAGACCGCTACAAAGATGCCAGCGATTTTACCTTTATCTTTGTAGGAAATGTGAATGTGGAGGAAATGAAACCACTCATCGCCGAGTACCTGGGTTCACTGCCTGCCATCAACCGCAAGGAAACATTCAAGGACAATAAAGTGGACATGCGCCAGGGAGTTTATAAGAACGAATTCGTACGGAAGCAGGAAACTGCCAAAGCGTCGAACTTTGTCCTGCTGAACGGTGACTGCAAGTACGACCTGAAAAATGACATCCTGCTGAGTATGACCAGCCAGATTCTCGACTTGGTTTATACAGCCAAGGTACGTGAAGACGAAGGGGGCACTTACGGTGTATATGTAGGCGGCCAATTAAGCAAATATCCGAAAGAAAAGGCTCTCTTGCAGATTGTATTCGAAACCGCTCCGGCAAAAAGAGAAAAGCTGATGCAGATTATCTTTGCAGAACTCGACAACATCGCCAAAGCAGGTCCGTCGGAAGGAGACTTGAATAAAGTGAAGGAGTTCATGCTGAAGAAACATGCCGAAGACTTGAAGGAGAACAGCTACTGGCTGGGAAGCATTGACGAATACCTGTTCACCGGTATGAATCCGATAAAGGATTACGAACAGATTGTCAACAGCATCACCGTGAAGGACATCCAGAAGTTCACCGACGACTTGTTCAAGCAGAAGAACGAGATTGAGGTATCAATGATCAGTCCTGAAACTCCTGACAAAGAATAAGAGAGCCATACACACAGAAGGCTGCGTTGTTCGATGAAAGGCAGCGCAGCTTTTTTTATACAAACTCTATATATACAAATACTATGAGTCTTTTCTTAGATTTGCGCAAGCACGGAAAACTGGCAGAAAAACGAAATCCGATGTACGAAAAAAGTAAATTCGGAAAATTCTGGATGTACTTCATGTTCGTCTTCTGGGCCGGTTACCTGATATTCTTCGGTACGACCTTTGCATTCGCCTTTGACGGTGGTGCCACAGAAGCCTATCACGTAATGAATTCCGGATTGATATTTGTCCTTGTGCTGGATTTCCTGATACGCCTGCCTTTCCAAAAAACACCCACCCAGGAAGTGAAGCCCTACCTGCTGCTTCCCATCAAGCGGAACCGTCTTATCGACTTCCTGCTGATCCGTTCCGGACTGGATGGCTTCAATCTGTTCTGGCTGTTTCTGTTTGTTCCGTTTTCCATCATCACCGTCACCAAATTCTATGGAATCAGTGGTGTGCTGACCTATTGCATTGGCATCTGGCTGCTGATGGTATTCAATAACTACTGGTTCTTGTTGTGCCGCACACTGATGGGTGAGCGCATCTGGTGGCTGGCACTACCGGTAGTAGTATATGGTGGCATTGCCGCCGCACTATTCATTCCGGACAACAGTCCGCTTTTCGACTGTTTTGTCAATCTGGGAGAAGGGTTCATCACCGGCAATATACTGTCATTCATCGGTGTACTGGCTGCCATCGCCCTCATGTGGTTCATCAACCGCACCTTGATGCAGAAACTCATCTACAATGAACTGAACAAAGTGGAAGATACACGGATAAAACATGTATCCGAATACAAATTCCTCGACCGCTACGGCGAAATAGGCGAATACATGAGACTGGAACTCAAGTTATTGCTACGCAACAAGATTTGTAAGCGTTCGCTCTATTCCATCACCGGTGTAGTGATAATGTTCAGTAGTATCATTAGCTTTTCCGATGTGTATGACGGAGGTCTGAGAGATTTCTTCGTCCTTTATAATTACATTATCTTCGGCATCATGTTCCTCAGCACACTGATGGGTTACGAAGGCAATTACATTGACGGACTGATGAGCCGCAAGGAATCTATCTACTCGCTGCTGCGTGCCAAATACATACTGTACAGCATTGCATTGCTCATTCCTACGATTCTGATGATTCCCGGTATGGTTACCGGGAAGGTATCCGTACTCGGTTGCATCGCATGGCTGATATTCATTCCGGGAGCCGTATACTGCTGTCTGTTCCAACTGGCAGTCTACAACAACAAGACTACCGACCTGAATTCAAAGATGACCAGTCGGCAGAATATAGGCACCGGTCTGCAGAATCTGATTTCCGGAGGTGCTTTCGGCATACCTTTACTGCTGCTTTTTGCACTGAATGCCATCTTTGGCAAAGAGGTCACCCCCTGGATACTTATCGGCATCGGCGTGGCATTTATCGCCACTTCCAAATTCTGGCTGATGAATGTATATCACCGGCTCATGAAACGCCGCTACAAGAATATGGAAGGCTTCAGGGACAGTAGACAGAAATAGAAATCATTAAACATCAATCACTAACATGATACGCATCAACAATTTACAAAAGAATTTCGGCACAAAAAAAGCCGTAGATATAGAGAACTACACCATCGGGCAAGGCGATATGCTGGGACTGGTAGGCAACAACGGTGCAGGCAAGACCACCCTCTTCCGGCTTATTCTTGACTTACTGCAGGCAGACCGGGGCTATGTAACCATCAATGACATTGACGTCAGCAAAAGCGAGGACTGGAAGAACTTCACGGGAGCCTTTATAGACGACGGTTTCCTGATAGACTACCTCACCCCCGAAGAATACTTCTACTTCATCGGTAAGATGTACGGTCTGAAGAAAGAGGAGGTAGACGAACGCCTGCTTCCCTTCGAACGCTTCATGAACGGCGAAGTGATGGGGCAAAAAAAATTCATCCGCAACTATTCTGCCGGAAACAAGCAGAAAATCGGCATCATCTCCGCTATGCTACATCACCCGCAACTGTTGATTCTGGATGAACCGTTCAACTTCCTTGACCCCAGTTCACAGTCTGTAATCAAACACTTGCTGAAAAGATACAATGAAGAGCACGGAGCCACCGTCATCATTTCCAGCCATAACCTGAATCACACAGTGGACGTTTGTCCACGTATTGCATTGTTAGAAAACGGCGTTATTATCCGCGATATACGAAATGAGAACAACTCTGCCGAGCAGGAATTGGAAGCTTACTTCAACGTCGGTGTGGAGGAAGAAGCCGTGGTAGAAGAAACGGTAGTAGAAGCAGCCGTAGAAGAAATAACGGAAAAAGAAGATAAAACGGTAGAAGAAAAAAATTCGGAAGCATGAAAAAATATCTTTCTTATATAGTAGCTCTTACTATCATATTGATAGGCCTAAGTTCTTGCCATACTTCCGCGCCACGCCTGGACTACAAAGCCCTGGCGCAGGCATCCGTCCGTTTGGGAGTGGATATTGAACTGCAGGACAACCACAAGCTATACATCCATGCCTCCGAATGGATAGGCACCCCCTATCGCGCAGGTGGCGACAGCAAACGTGGAACGGACTGCTCCGGACTGGTATCGCAACTGTATAAGAAAGTTTACCACACCCGTCTGTCGAGAAGCACAGACGGGCAACTGAAAGAGAGCAGTAAAATCTCCCGCCGTAACTTGCGTGAGGGAGATTTGGTGTTCTTCACCAGCCGTGCTTCCCGCAAAAAAGTGGCACACGTAGGCATCTACCTCAAGGACGGCAAGTTTATACATGCCAGCACCAGCCAGGGAGTCATAGTCAGCAACCTCCGGGAAAAATATTACACCCAACACTGGCTCTGCGGAGGAAGAATAAAATAATACTAATTTTTCCCTTCTTGTGATTTTCTTTACTCTGTCCCGACTGATAGTCCAGAAACTATTAAAAGAAGAAAACAATGAAGAAACTTTTAGGCATCCTCTTATTCATCAGCATTGCGCTGAGCGCCAATGCACAACTTTTATGGAAAGTATCCGGTAAAGGATTAGAGAAACCATCCTATATTTTCGGTACTTATCACCTCTCTCCACTCAGTATAAAGGACAGCATTGCCGCCATGCCGCAGGCCATGAGCGAAACCGCCCAAGTCTACGGGGAAGTTGTGATGAGCGAAATGGCGACTCCCGCCTTCATGCAAAGCATGCAACAGCAGATGATGATGCCCAAAGACACCACGCTGCAAAGCCTCTTTACTCCCGAACAATACGAAGAAGTAGGCAAAGCCATCAAGGAAAACATGATGGTGGACATTGCCATGCTGGCACAACTGAAACCGGCTGCCATCAACCAGCAGCTTGTCGTCCTGCTCTACATGAAACACACTCCGGGCTTCAACCCGCAAGAACAGCTTGACACTTACTTCCAGCAGCAGGCCGCACAGCAAGGCAAGAAAATTGGCGGTCTGGAAACAGCCCAGTCACAAATAGACATTCTGTTCAACAGCCAGACGCTGCAACGCCAGGCAAGCCTCCTCTACTGCGCCATCAGCGACATTGAGAAAGGTATCGACCAAAGCAAACGCCTGATTGCCGCTTATGAAAAGCAAGACCTGGACGCCATGCTGCAACTGATGGAAGAGCGCGACGGCAATTCATGTGACCCACTACCCGGTGAGATGGAAGCCATGCTGGACAACCGCAACAAGGCATGGGTTGAAAAGATGCCTACCATCATGACGGAAGCCCCCACCCTTTTCGTAGTCGGCGCCGGGCACCTGCCCGGAGACAATGGAGTGTTGAACCTTCTGAAACAACAAGGATACACCATAGAAGCCATGAAATAAATCCTCTAACAATTCTCTCTAACAACTTTTAATGGCAAGCTATACAAAGCGTGACGGTCAAATACCATCACGCTTTGTTTGCATATACACTTTATTCTCCTCATCATATCGTACATCCCGAAAAATATACTACTTTTGCACCAAAGTCTTGGCAGTTATAGTGATAACGGCCATTTTTGACTTGATTCGATAAGAACGCAAGAAGCGAAAGTTATTATCCCTGCCTATTCGGAATCTGGAAAATTCAATAAACGTCATGGGATGATAGCAACAGTTTCTTCACGTCTATGTTATTATATACTTAGGCGTGGGGACTGTTGTCTATTTATGACGTGGGCATTTTCCAGAGCCTCGAATGCAGATAGGCAATAACAGTCCTCGCGCTTTTTATATAATAACCTTCGTCAACGGGGACAGACGAAATGAAAGATACCGCGTATGCATCTTACATTATTTGGAGAAATACAGTTATTTCTGTTGATTGCCGCTACATCTGCAAGCTTTCTATACTGGATAAATTATAAATACAAAAGTCTGAACAGGCAGATTATCCGGGCAATAGACATTCCGGTATATCTGCTGAACAGACAAGGTTTTGTCGTAAAACTGCTCAATACACCTACCGAAAAGGCGAACAGACTTCCGTTCCAAAACCTGGGAACTCTCAACATCAAAGATTTGGTGACAGACGCCGATGAATGCCGGAAATACATGACGTCGCTGTTACGCGTACTGAATACCCGCACTTCGGACAGCCTGACCCTAAAGATAAGAATAGAAAGTGGTGAGAAACTATATATCGCAGTGCGCATGGTCTACCTCAACAGAAATTATGTCATAGCCTTCATACGCGACATTACGGAAGATGAAGTCCAACGCCGGGAAAACGAAAAATACCGTTTCTTCCTTGAAAGTATTCTGGAGAACCTCCCCATCGCCACTACAGTAAAAGATAAAAACGATGAAGGACGTTACCTGATATGGAACAAAAAAGCGGCAGAGATGATGGAAGTCCCCGCTGAGGATATTGTGGGACACTATGAAGAGGAGTTCAAACCCCTAATGCAAGATAATTTCATTCAGGAGACAGACAAAGAAGTTGAAGAGTCGGAAATTCCCCAGTCCTACATCAAACACTTTGTCAATCCCAAAGGCAGAGAGTATATTCTGTCGTTTCACAAAACGCTGGTGTCCTACAACAAAGGGAAAGAGAGGTGGATTGTCAGTTCTGCACTGGACATCACCGAACTGCTGGCAGCCAAAGAGAAAGCAGAAGAAGCCAACCGCCTGAAATCGGCTTTTCTCGCCAACATGAGCCACGAGATACGTACTCCGCTAAACGCCATCGTCGGATTCTCCTCCATACTTTCCGATTATATACAAGACGAAGATACAAAGGAATACATACATATCATCGAAGAAAACACCCAACTGCTGCTGCAACTGATTAATGATATTCTCGACCTGTCACGCATCGAAGCTGGCATTCTCGAATTCACAGAAGGAGATATGGATGTAAACAAGACGCTTGATGAAATGCAGACGATGGCAAAACTGAAACTTCCGTCCGAAGTCAGTATACGTCTCCTGCCCGGTGCGGATTACTGTATTATTCACACAGTCCCCAAACGGGTAAGACAAGTGCTGAACAACTATCTGTCAAACGCCCTCAAGCATACGGAAGAAGGTTTCATCGACATTGGTTATCACCTGTCGCAAGAAGACAGGATTCGCTTCTTTGTCCGTGATACCGGTTGCGGCATTCCTCCTGAAAAGCAAAAGGATGTATTCGAACGCTTTGTCAAGCTAAACAGTTTTAAACAAGGCACGGGTCTCGGACTCTCCATCTGCACCATGATTGCCGAGAAAATGAACGGAAAAGTGGGCGTCAGCTCTATTCCGGGGAAAGGTTCCGAATTCTGGTTCGAAATACCCTATCAACCTACCGGAAGCCAACCTGCATAAAAAAGCCCGCCACTGACATGAACTCTGTCAACGACGGGCAACCTAAACCATCACCGATGCTATCCTGACTCACAATACCTATCGAAGACTAAATCGCAGTTTTCCACTCTGCACCAGTTCTTCATGAGTGATACGATATCGGGACAGTTTTTTTCCTCCTAGTTCCATTTCACGGATATAAAGCGACTCTGCCGACGGGCGTTCCGTCTCTATCACCAGTTGGTCGCGTCCCCAATACTTAGGGTCGAGCTTTATGGTCACCTTATCAAATACCGGAGTAGACAGCGTATAAGCCGGTTCTCCGGGACAATCCGGATAAAAGCCCATCATATTGAAGATAGCCCAAGCAGACATCGTTCCGGTATCATCATTGCCGGGAATTCCGTCGGGGGCATTCTTGAAATACTTCTGCAAAAGGCGGTGCAGCTCTTTCTGCGTGCGCCACTCCTCACCCTTGAAATAAGAAAAAAGATGGGCGTATGCAATGTCCGGTTCGTTGGCAGGGTCGTACAGTCCTTCGTCGAACACACGCTGAAGCTTGTCTACGAACGGCTTCTTTCCACCCATGAGCCGGGCAAGCCCTTTCACATCGTGGGGAACATAGAAAGTATAGTTCCAGGCACAACCTTCGTGAAATCCGGGGTTCGGCTCAAAGTTCTCTCCCTGCCTCGGGTCGAAAGGAGCATAGAATTCACCGTTAGGCAGGATAGGACGGAAAGTACCGTACTCCTTACAGTAATAATGCTTGTAGCCCAGCGAACGTTCGTGGAACAGACGGGCATCCTCCTTCTTGCCAAGCGCAGCGGCTATGCGCGACAAGGCATTGTCGGCAATATAGTATTCCAGGGCATGTGAAACGGAATTGTCATACTGCTCCCGCAGGGGCACATATCCCAATGACACGTAGTCGTCATTGTCCGGTCGGAGCAGATTCTCCGCTCCCGGCAGGGTGGCTCCCTTGCGCATGGCTTCGTAGGCCAGTTCTATATCAAAGTCGCGCAGACCTTTCAGCCAGGTGTCGACGATGACGGGAATGGAAGGGTCACCTTCCATGGTCAGCGTCTCACGTCCGTAGAGTTCCCATTTGGGAAGCCAGCCGTGTTCGCGGTACATGTCGAGCATGGAGCGCACCATCTGCAATTGCCGTTCGGGATATACCAGCGTAAGAAGCTGGTGCACATTGCGGTAAGTGTCCCACAAAGAAAAGACGGTATAACGGTCGCCTTGGGTAGTCAAAATCTTATCACTCTCCATAGCGGGATATTCCCCGTTCACATCTTGCAGGATATTGGGATGTATCAGCGTATGATAGAGTGCCGTATAAAAAACGGTTTTCTGCTCTTCCGTACCTCCTTCCACAAGGATGCGCGAGAGGTCATCGTTCCAGCGGCGACGGGCTTCTTCCAGCACTTGACCGAAGTTCTTTCCCTGCTGCTCGGTATCCAGATTGAGGCGGGCATTCTCCATGCTCACAAAAGAGACTCCCATCTGTACTTCCACCTGCTCGCCTTCTTCGGTATCGAATGTAAGATAGGCGCCGATATCATCTCCCGCCAGTTCCTTCTGGTAGCGGGTGTAAAGTTTGTAGCGTCCGTTATCGGGGTCCCATTCGGCCTCTACACCGGTCATGGGGCGCTGCTTCTTCCAGTAGCCCGAAGCGGCGGGCTGCTTGTTGACACGCATCACAAAGTAGATGGGAAAAACGGCTTGTGGGTTGTAGCAGAAAGTACCCAGCAGCTTCATACCTTCAAACTCGCATTTACCCGTCTGGCGCAGAAAAGCTCCCGATTCATTGGTCAGGCCTTCGCCCAGGTTCAGCAGCACATGGCTCTGCCCGGCAGGAAAGGTGAAACGCGCCACACCCGTGCGAGGAGTTGCCGTCACTTCCGTCTTCACATTGTAGCGGGTCAGGAAGTTGCTGTAATATCCGGGGGATGCCTGCTCGTCCTTATAGCGGCTTCCATATTCCTTATAATCTACGGACAGCTCTCCCGTAGTGGGCATCAGCAGCAGAGAACCCAATTCCGGACAGCCCACACCGCTCAAATTGACATGCGAGTATCCGGTAAAGAAACAATTGTGATACTCATAGGGAGTAGACCACCAGCGGGCATCTTTATCGTATTTGTTGTCCTCCGAACCCATCACGTTGAAGGGCACTACGGACATCATTCCATTGGGACAGACGGCTCCCGGATTCGTGGTACCGAAGTTGGTGGTACCGACAAAAGGATTCACATAGTCCGCAGGATGCTTCTCCGCAGCCATAGATGCCGTGAGCATTCCAAAGGAGATGATACAGAAAGTAATCAGTCGTTTCATAATATAGTAAGGATTTGTTCTTTATTAGTTAGTGAGCACGCTACCCATGCCGGTGTCATTGCATGCACTCTGCAAAGTTATTGCAAACGGTCTGCAGTGACACTGCAAACTACTTTGCAGTAGCGCTGCAACAGTTTTGCAGTGACGCTGCATCAGCTTTGCAGTGGCGCTGCAACGGCTTTGCAGTAGCACTGCAAAAAGCATGCAGTATCTTTGCAGTGACATTACACTAAGTATAAGACAGTTACGGCAGACGCTTTTCAGCAATACCAAGCACCCGCCAACTGCTTGGTGCTTACAAAATACTTGTGCGCTTCGTGAACTCCAGAATCTCGCGGATATAGCCAAAAGCAAGCCCCACTACCGTATCGGCTGCACCGTAGTATACAGCTACACGTTCTCCATCCTGCAATGCTGCGCAAGGGAACACCACATTGGGTACATCGCCTGCCAGTTCGTATGGAGCAGCCGGCGCAAGCAGATACTCACGGGTGCGGTAGAGCAACTTGGCAGGATTGTCCTTATCCAGAATAGCTGCTCCCATGGAGTAACGGAAACCGTTACAAGTGGTTATCACGCCATGATAGAACATCAGCCAACCCTCGTCCGTGAGGAACGGTACCGAACCTGCCCCTATCTTGGTACACTGCCAGGCACTTTCGGGGAAAGGCGTAGGAGCCATCACATGGCGGTGTTCGCCCCAGAATTTCATGTCAGGGCTGAAGCTAATGTAGATGTCGCCAAAAGGAGTATGTCCGCTATCGCTGGGACGGCTCAAGAGCGCATATTTGCCATCGAACTTCTGAGGCAACAACACACCGTTGCGGTTGAAAGGCAAGAAAGCATTCTCGCACTGGAAGAACTCCTTGAAATCGAAAGTATAGCCGATGCCGATGGTGGGGCCGTAGTAGCCGTTGCACCACGTAATCCAGTAGCGGTCCTCAATCCATGTCACGCGCGGATCGTATTTATATTCGGACTCTATCATGTCCGTATTCCCGGCCTTGAACTTGATTGGCTCATGCTCTATTTCCCAGTGGATGCCGTCCTTGCTGAAACCGGCAAAGATATTCATCTGCACCGCCCGGTTGTCACAACGGAACACACCGGCATAACCATCCTTAAACGGAACCACCGCACTGTTGAAAATGCTGTTCGACGACGGAATATGGTAGCGGTCTATTACGGGATTCTCCGAATAACGCCACATTACATCCTTACAGCCTGCCGGCCGTTCTTCCCAAGGCATTGTGATTTTGTTGCTCATAATTGCTCTATATTATTAATTGGTTATTGTTGTTTCTTCTCATCGGCATACGTAAATGGTATGAAGTACGTAATGAGGAACGCCGGAATGGTGGCAAACAGCGTGAAGGTAAAGAACGCCTCGTACCCCAACCAGTCGCTGACAAAACCGCTGATTGTGCCCGGCAACATCACACCCAGATTCATGATGCCCGAAGCAAAGGCATAATGTGCCATCTGGTGCTTTCCCGGCGCCACCTGCTGCATCATGAACAAAGTCAGTCCCACAAAACCAAAACCATAACCGAAGTACTCGAGCACGATGGCACTACCTATCAGCAACCCGCTTTCCGGCTGGTACATGGCAAGCAGGGTATACGCTACAAAAGGCAGATTGAAGATGCAGCACAGAGAGAACAGCGTCCGCCGCAATCCCCGGTGCGAAATGTAATAGCCTGCCAACAGTGACCCCAGCACAAAGGCTGCCGCCCCATAAGTGCCGTAGTACAAACCTATCTGCTGCTCATTCAGTCCCAAGCCACCTGCCGAACGCTCCGCCTTCAAGAAAAGAGGGACAATCTTCATGACAAAACCCTCGGCAAGGCGATAAAGGATAATGAACGCTATATAGTACCAGATGTGCTTCTTCAAGAAGAAATCCTTGATTACCGCCACCAACTGCTCCCACGTCTCTCTTGCCGACTTGGCGCCGGATGCGGCAGCACCGCCCGATGGCAGCATGCGCATGTGGTAGAAGCCAAGCAGCAGCATCACCGCCGCCAATATCAGCATCACCGTCATCCATGCATGCCGGGTAGCCTCGTGGCGGACTGCCTCTGTGGCACCCTCCACCCCACCGAAACCTACCAGCAAGGCACCTGCCAGCCAGACCAACCCGCCGGACGCCACAATCTTCGCTATATTGTAGAAGGCTCCCTGCCAACCGATATACTTGGCCTGGTCCTGCTTGTTCAGTTCCGACATGTAGACACCATCCGTAGCCACATCGTGCGTGGCTCCGCTGAAAGCAATCACTGCCAGCAGCGCAATGCATATCGCAAAAAAGAACGGTAACTGCAACGCCAAAGCCACCAGAGCAAAACCTGCTCCGGTAACCATCTGCGTCAGTACCACGAAAAACTTCTTCGTCTTGAACATTTCAAGGAACGGACTCCAAAGGAACTTCAGCGTCCAGGGCATCATGATGAGCGACGTCCACAGAGCAATCTGCGCGTCGCCGATGCCCATTCCCTTGAACATCAGCACAGAAACCATGTTCAGCACCACAAACGGCAATCCCATGGCAAAATATACGGTGGGGACCCACGATATAGGATTATGATTTTTTCGGCTCATCCCTTCTGTATATTATCTGTGTCACTTCAACGGTTCACTGCCCATAGTCAGCTCCAGCGTACCGCCGTCCACTATATCTTGATGCGTGAAGAATGGAGTCTCCAGCTTATTGCCGTTCAGCACAATGCTCTGCACATACTTGTTGTCGCGGCTATTATTATGGGCTATCACCTTGAACGACTTGCCATCTTTCAGATGAACGGTCGCCTCGTTGAACAGCGGGCGTCCGATGGAATATACCGGCTTGCCGGGGCATACCTGATAGAAGCCCATCGCATTCAGAATGTACCATGCAGACATCTGTCCGCAGTCTTCATTGCCCGAAAGTCCGTCGGGGTTGTTGAAGTAAAGCGTATGCAGCACCTCATCCACAATCTCCTGCGTACGCCAGGGCTGGCCTACGTAGTTGTAGAGATGGGCAATGTGATGGCTTGGCTCATTGCCGTGGGCATACTGGCCTATCAGACCGGAAATATCCACCGAGGTCGATTCACCTTCCAGCTTGGAATCGGCCGTGAACAGAGAATCCAACTTGCCGATGAAGGCGTCGCGTCCTCCCATCAGTTCTACCAATCCGTCCACATCGTGGGGAACGAACCAAGTCCACTGCCAGGCAGTGCCTTCGCAATAGTCATCGTTACGGTGATTGGATGCGCGGGGGTTAAAAGGCGTACGCCAGTTACCCTCACTGTCCAGTCCACGCATGAAGCGGGTACTCGGATCGAAATAAACTTTATATCCCTCGGCAAAGGCAGCATACTTGTCGCGGTTGGCTTCGTCGTCCAAGGCACCTGCCAGTACGGAGATGCACCAGTCATCGTAAGCATACTCCAGCGCTTTTGCCACGGACTCATTGTCTTTGTCGCAAGGCACGTAGCCAATCTTGTTCTTCCAGTACTTGGCCTGCGGCATCAGATGCGGCACAACCAAAGGATGGGTGATAATACCCGTCGTATCGTATTCTGCCGTACGGAGGCAAGCCTTGTAAGCCTCCTGCACGTCGAAGTTACGGTATCCCTTTACATAAGAATCCGCTATGAGGGAGGCTGCATGATAACCAATCATGGTACCCGTATAGTTTCCGGCCAGTTCCCACATAGGCAGGACGCCGCCCTCGCGGGACTTCTGGATGAGCGAACGGATGAAAGCCTCGTTCAGTTCAGGATCAATAATCGTCATCAGCGGATGATAGGCACGGAAAGTGTCCCATAAAGAGAAAATGGTGTAGATAGGCTCGTCCACCCTGCCTTGATGGGGCTTCAAGTCCATACCAAAGTAACGTCCGTCAGCATCGGTAAACAAGTTGGGCTGCATACCCGTGTGGTAAAGTGCCGTGTAGAACATGGTACGCTGGTCGTTGTCCTTCGTATCGATGTCAATCTTGGAAAGATAAGTGTTCCACTGCTGGCGGGCAGCACGGCGCACACCGTCAAAATCCCATCCGGAGATTTCGGCTTCCACATTCTTGCGGGCACCGTCCATATCCACGGCAGACACACCTACCTTTACCAATACCTCCTCATTGGGCTCCGTCTGGAATTGCAGTAAAGCTTTAGCTGTAGGCAGAAGCGGACCGCCTTCGTCCAATGCCATGGAGTCCGTGACCAGCGTATAGGTGAATGGTTTGGAGAACTTGGCATAGAAGTTGATATACTGGTCGAAAGCCCAATATACAGTCTTCTTGCGTCCACGGATTTCAGTATCGCTGATTACTTCCAGCTCCATCTGTTCATTCTTCTGGCGCTGGATACTGTAATCCAGGTCGAGGATAAAACCTGCATCTTCCGCTTTCGGGAAGGTATAGCGATGAATCGCCGCACGTTTGGTAGAGGTCAGTTCGGCTTTCACCCCGTAGCGGTCCAAAAATACGGAATAATATCCCGGTTCGGCTGTTTCATTCTCGTGGGAAAAGGCAGAGGCGTACGCCATCTGCTGGCTCTTCGAGCCCATGGAGTGGTAATCCTGCCGACCTACAGTGGGCATCAGCAGCACATCCCCGTAATCGGCACAACCCGTACCGCTGACGTGGGTATGTGAAAATCCGTTGATAGTAGTATCTGCATAGTAATATCCGGAGCAGGCATCCCACTCGTAGATACGCGTGTCGGGGCTGGGCTGAATCATCCCGTTGGGAACTACCGCTCCGGGATAGGTATGCCCATGTCCACCCGTACCGATGAACGGATTGACGTAAGACGCATAGTCCGGTGCCGTCTGGGTACAGCTGCAAACCGCCCCCAGCAGAAAAAGTCCGCCCAACAGTATGGAACTAGATTTCATGTTTTTCTTCATATTGTTTATTGTATAAGTAGGTGTATAGCTTCATAATAGAATCTTGTTATATGAGAATGCTTGAGGAGGGCCGCCCTATTACTTTGAGCAAAGCCCTCCTTTGTTTCATGTATGAAAAGGTTCAAGCATCCGTTTTCCGAAACCTCAGTTTACGGAAAACACGGCATCAGCGTACCTTCTTCATCGTATAGTTCTCACTCACGAAGTAAGGAACATCGGGGAAGATGTCGGTCTCAATCTCACCGCCTACATACTTATAGGGATTGATAGCCCATCTGTTGCCCAAGCCATAGATATGCATATCACCGTTAGGAGCAATAGCACCATCCATATAGTAATCATCATAGTTAGGATATGCTTTCCACTGGAAATTCTTGCTGTAAGTACCGAAATGCATCTTGTAGGTAGCAGGGTCTTCAGCATCGCCCTCATGAATGGTTTGCGGATAGATGAGCAGTGCACCGTTATAGTAATCGCAATGCATCGGATACTTACCGGTGATTTCGGGGAAAGTACCCCAGTTGTAAACCACATATCCGGTACCTTCTTCATCCTTCTCTATAATTACATTCTTCTCAAACTCCTGACTGCCTTTCCAATCCCACCAGCGAGGATTGCCTTCTTCATCCACATAGGTAAAGAGAGAGTTACTGGAAGTTACTTTCCACTCGCCGACCAAATCTTCATAACCCAACATTTTGCCCTGATAAGCTTCACCGATACGGCTCCAGTACTTGCCGCTCCACTCCACTTCATCATCAAAAAGTACTTTACTTATTTCCGAAAGCAACGTATAATACTGATACACCAGCGGTTTGGGATTGTAGAACATCTGAATGCCATAACCTTCATCTTTCACTTTCTGGAATTTGCTCTTGTCAAATCCACTCCAACCTCCGTTCAACTCATCATTAATCTTCCAAGGCAGCGGAGCATACTTGGATTTGGGCAGGTTCTCAAAATGAGACTCTTCACGGCCAAAGGCTCCCTCGGGATTCTGATTCTGGTAGTAACCGTAGGTCATATAGTCCACAATGTCACCTACCTTCATACCCTCTACCTCACCGTCTGGAGAGTCGAGCGAACCATATTCATACACACCAATCAACTTGTTGCCAAATACCTGGCGGCACTCATAAACCAAACGCGCGAAGTTGGCACGTGAGCGTGTTTCGAAGCCGGGGCTGGGATTGGAGTTGTTGTAGCTGGTGTACTCATCATCAAAGTCAATACCATCCAAGCCATAGATATCCAAGTAAGCTTTCAGTTCCTTGGCAAAGTCTTTGGCGGCAGCTTCCGAAAGGTTACCCATACCAGCCTCGTCATGGTTGCCAAGAATAGTCATAGCCACCTTAATGCCCTTAGCCTGCAAAGGACGGATGAACTTATCCGCATTTCTCAGCAAGAAGGAAACCTGGTCATTGCAGAAAACATGTACGCGACCGGTCTTGCTATCCACATTGATGTTGGCAGCAAAAATGCTGACTACATCAAAGAAAGGCTTTCCGTTGCTCTTCATGGTATATTCACCCATATTCAAGATGTTCTCGTCATTTACTTCCACAAAGCAATGTGTAAGTATATCACCCTTACTGATACTCTCAGGAATAGCAGCCAAAGGCTTTACCAAGTAAATATATTCCTGATTGTTTGTAGAAACTTCCACACCGTTATTGGCAGATGCAGAAACGGCAACAGCATAAGTCTGTCCGATTGTGCCTCCGGCATTGATATTCAGTTCCACAGAAGCCGACTTCTGTTCGCCCGCCTTGATAGTGGCAGTTCCACCGTTCGCCAGGCTCAGCTTATTGGCGGGATACATTTTATAGCTTGTTCCATTCTTCTTATTGTAAGCCTCCAAAACGTCTTCGTCCACTTTGAAGGTCACCGTAACATCCTGCTCTGCAGCTTTGCTCAGTTCAAAATAGAGATGTCCGGTAGCAACCTTGTCGCCAAAAACAGAAATCGGAGTAAGTTCACGTGCACCGGCGGCAGACTTTACATAGCCATACACGCCATCCACAGTATCCAGCTTATCGCTGTTGCCGGTGTTGATGACAACATCATCTTCACAACCGGTGAAGCATATTCCTGCACATGCAAAAGCCATTGCCAGCAAGCCTGATTTTACATGATTCATATATTTCATAATCAATATCTTTTTATTTGAATTAAGGTATAACTAAATTATTTAGCGGGCAGTTCCACAGCAGTCCAAGTCAATGATTCCACTGCAGTAGCATTGTTCTCATTTCCGCTATAATCGTGAATGGCAGTACCGGCGCCCTCATCGAACTTCCAGTAAGAAACCAGTCCGTCAGCATCCGGCTCTACCTGGTAGAAGTGGTCCTTTGCATTGATTTCTGCTGATGTCAACACCTTGTTCCAGATACGCACCTCTGAGATATTACCTTCCAACCAACGGTCACGATTGTATGAATGGCCAATCCAGAATCCGTTACCTTCATCGGTCATGGTCTGGCCCCAGTTCACGACTCCGCAGTCCAAAGTAGTCTCCAGCATATTCTTACCATTGATGTAGATTATAACTGTTTTTGCATCCGCATCGTAGGTCACAGCGATATGTGTCCATTCGTTTGTCGGAATAACCAGACTCTCATCGGTCACATTGCCGCTACTTGTAGCCACCTGCAACTGGTTTTGAGGAATTCCGGCATCACCGATGCGGAGCAGGAACTTACCTTCGATCCCCATAATGGAAGTCAGCATCTTGTCAAACTTGCTTACACGAATCAACGCTTCTGCCGTCAGCTTATTCATATTATTGGCTACATCTGGATTGGTCCAAGTTACGTAAACCAGATTCTTGGTAATATCAGGAACCGTATTAATCAATGCGGCACCCTTCAGCACGTAGTACATGGTACCGGAGCTCTTCAAGACTCCGATGCTTGCCTGGTCTACCGTAACCGGCAATACATATACCTTCTCACGGTCCAGCTCCGTCAAGTTCTTGAAGCTGACAGTGATGTCGTCTGAAATGACAGCACCGGCCAAAATGGTAGCCTGCGGAGTTTCTACCGTATAATAGTTTTCCGGCAGAGCCTCGGCTGTGTCATAATAGGTAGCGTTATAAGTAGCCACCAGTGAAGGGTCCGCCTTCAAGGCAATAGTTATATCCTGCGATTCAGGACGGGCCATTGAAATCCGGAATGAACCTTCCGTATCGGAAACAGTGTTTTTCAACAACACAGTACTGGTCATCGCCGAGCCGTTGATATACACCTGATTATCGAAATTCTCAACGTCATTATCATTACAAGCAGCAAATACACCTGCCAATAATGCCATCGATACTAAATATATACTTTTCAGTTTCATGATATTCTTTTATTTTTTAGGAGCAGGATTCATAATATTGATAGCTTCTCTCACGTATTGATAGGTATTGGTAGCATTGTAATAATCATTCTGCATGTTCTCAATAGCCAGACCAGCTTTTGTAAACTCTGCAGACGGTTCTGTCACCCAATAAGCAGCTTCCGACAGAGCTCTCAAAGCATTGTAATATCCGGTAGTCTTATCTGTTGTATCCAGAGAGACGGTAGATGCCGATACAATGAAGCGGTCAGCCGGAACACCGTCTGCCATCAAGGCCTGAAGCGCTTCTATCCCCAGTTGGGCAACATCCGTGACATCATTTGTAATCAAGATGATATGGTCACAAGAAGAGAGCACAGACTGGCCTATCAGGTTGGCAGGATACCCCTGGAACACCAGTTGCTTACCTGAATTGGCACTCTTCCAGTTGGATATCACACCGAAGAAAGTATCCTGATTTGCCTTTGCTTCAGCCTTGTCGGCTTCGGACATGTAGATAGGATTGCTACCACGATACTCGGCTACAATACCGTCGAAAGGTGCTTCAAGAGCTATCAGTCTGTTCAGCTCAGCCGACAGATAAGCCGAGAATGCAGATGTTTCTGTTCCTTCTTTCACCTTGTCGGTATGTTCCTTCAAGATATTGTCATAGCTGATGGAATAGAATACTTTCGTTCCCTTCTCATGTACATTTGCAATATCTTCCAATTCGAATTCCGCCAAATCGGGAGTAGTTGCGATAATTACGTCCAGGCTGTCGGGAACATCCGACATGTGCTGCCCGCGGCTGAAAGGAACTTTCTCACTATTATCAAACCAGCCGTATACAATCTTATGGTCAGAATTCTTGTATTCCCGCAAGTTCTTCAGATACTTGGCATATAGTTCGGGAGACTGTTCGTCGATTCCGGGTTCTTTCAGTTTAATACTCTCTGAATCCGTCCAGTCAGAGCAGGCAGACAATGCCAATACGGAAAAAGCTGCCAGCGCGATTCCTTTGAATGATTTCTTATATAATTTCATAATTATTCAGCATTTATTGTTATTATTTGCGTGCCCACCATACGTCAGTAGCCATGTTGTCCGGTCCACCCAGATAGCTGTTTACTGCCTCTTGCACGTTTTCAGTATTACTTGTATATTCTTCAGAAGGATAAGGCATACGGCGTGCACCTTTCTCGCTATCAACAATTCCACCACTCAAGTTACCTTCACTGGTTGCAGGCAACAGTTTGGGATAGCCTGTACGGCGATAGTCAGCCCAAGCTTCGTTACCTAACGGCCAATTCGCAATCCACTTCTGGGTAATGATACGTTCCTGTTTTTCTTCCTTGGATGCCCCTTCATTCCACTTGACAGTAATGGCTGAAAGGTTCTTTTCATAAGTATTAAGACCGGCGGGATCTTTGTAAAGAGCAGGTACACTGCTTTCATCAGCCAGATAGCTGTCTACACCGGTAGCTCCCCACTGTTCGAAAGAGAGACGGACACCTTGTTCATAAAAATCAGCAGCGGTTCCTTTCATGTTGAAACCATAGATTGCAGTGGCTTCAGCACGCAAGAAGGCAACTTCTGCCGCATTCATCCAAAGCACGGGATCAGAAGAGGAAATCTTCACACGCGAATAATTGATGAAATACTCTTTCATCTTACTGAGGTTGATACCGCGACGTAATCCTACATAAGTCTCTCCAGGCCATTTTGATTCCTCAAAATAGCTGGCACGACGATTGTCGTTGTAACCGTTCATGTAGCAGATGATGTCGGCAGCAGGATGGGTATCACCACCTGAAGCTTCTTCATTGTAACGTACTGCCACAAACAACGGATTGCTAATTGTACCGAAATACTTCCATGTAGCATTGTCTGCATTTGTTTCAATCAGACCCAACTCGTGATTCACTGCACTTTCAGCCATTTCTTTAGCCTTAGCAGGGCTTACATTGGCAATACGGATAGCCAAACGCAGTTTCAATGAATTGGCAAACTTCACCCACTTCTGTACATTACCACTGTACACGAAATCTGCAGAAGCAACCAACGCCGCATTTCTGTTTTCAGTCAGCACCTCGATGGATTCGTCCAGTTCCTTGAAGAATGCGTTATATACTTCTTCCTGCGTATCATAAGGAATGGTAATCTTGCCATCCTGACCGATTTTAGAATAAGGAATAGGACCATACGCATCAGTCACGCGACTCATGGCAGCAACCTTTATGATTTGAGCAATGGCATAAGGAACCGGATTATTGGTATTCTCCGATACTTGTTTCACTGTGCTCAAGTTACCGTAAAGTGTTGAAATGATACGGTCACTTATCAAGAACACACGCGTCCAGTCATTTGTAGCATTAAAATTGGATATTGTATTGGACCAGCCGGCATTTGAATCGGCAAAATAACCTCCCAACGGTCCACCCAACAAACAATCAGTAAACTGTGCCGTATTGACATCTGATGAGATAACCGTACTTGCCAAGTTACTCATGGCAGAACCCAGTGCATAATCATCCGGAGTCAAATCACCCGGTTGATAAGGATTGGAGTTGATATCCATATAATTGCCGGTACAGGACATAAAGCCCATAACCAACGGAGCAACAATCAATTTATTTATAATATTTTTCTTTTTCATATCGTTTGGTATTAAAATTTAAAGCTCAAGCTAAAGCCGATGTTACGCAAAGCCGGCATCATGAAATAGTCTATTCCCTGATAAAAGTTATCGGTAGAAGCTACACTTTCGGGATCGAAAGGAGCCTTGCTGTAAATCATCCACAAGTTGCGGCCTACCAACGAAACCTTGATATCGCACACATCATTCAACAACTTTCTGGGGATGGTGTAACCCAAAGATACTTCCTGCAGACGAACATTGGTAGCAGAATAAGTGTAGTATTGGGGAACAGACGTGCCGCTACCTACTACACCGTACCATGTTTCGGGGTTTACCTTATCTCTACCATTCACCAACACGTAACCTAAATCACGTGCATCGGCAGAAGCCTCGGACACACCGTAATAGTCCAACATAGCTTGTGTACGTGAGTAAACCACACCACCCAAACGGGCTGAAATCAAGAAACCTGCTGTGAAATTCTTCCAAATGAAGTTATTACGCCAAGCCAAATTACCTTTAGGAAGTACGCTTCCCAACTTGATGTATTTATCCGGGTCCGTTATGGCTTCCGTAGCAACCGTTCCATTTTGGTCCACAAAAATCTGTCCATTGGCATCACGTTTCATATCTCGCAGTGAGTAAAGGTCACCCATGCTCCCACCTTCTTTCAGCAAGAAGCGGGCATCACCTAAGCCACCCATATTCAACGTGCTCAAAGAGAACAGCTCACCGGTAACGGGATTGATGGCATTGTCTGCCAAAGTCAGGATTTTATTCTTGTTACTGGAGAAGGTTATACCGGTATCCCATGTAAAATCTTTCCAGGTATTCTTGTAATTCAGCGACAACTCAATACCGGAGTTACGTACGGCACCAGTCTGGATATACATAGCCGACCAACCGCTGACAGGCAACTGCGGGTTGAATGTCTGGTTCATAGTCTTGGCATTGTAATATGTCACGTCCAATTCAAAGTTCTTGAGGAAACGCATGTTCAAACCGATTTCCCAAGAATTGGTACGTTCAGGTTTCAAATTGTACAACGGATATTGGGTCGTGATACTCCACTGGCCGGAACTTGAATTCCATTCATAGTGAGGATTAGCCAAATATCTGGAGAAAGCACTACCAACAGATGCCCATGAACCACGAACCTTTATAAAAGAAAGATAATCTTTGTTCAAGTTAGGCATTAGCTCAGACAGTACAACAGAACCACCGACTGAAGGATAGAAGAATGATTTGCTGTTGGAGTTGGGACCTGCCAGCTGTGAAGGCCAGTCGTTACGTCCGGTCAGCGTCAAGAAGTAAGTGTTCTTGTAACCAAGCTCAGCCGAAGCGAAGAGAGACTGGGTCTGTTCACGCCATCCTTCCTGCAAACGCTGTGTCTTGCTGGCACTCAGGTTCTGGATGGCAAAGTAGTTGGTCAAACCTACCGGTTCGCCGCTGAAGGCATCGCCACCATCAGCAATCGGACCACGTGTTTTCATTGCATCCGAACGTATATCGGAGAATGAACCACCGACATTGGCCTGAAGTGACCAGTCTTCACCGAAATATTTGTTGATACTCACCAGGAAGTCTGCATACAACTGTTTGTCCTGCGTCTTGGTAATACCATAAAGACCTCGTGAAGAGCTCTCGGTGAGCTGTGTATTGGTAGAAGCATAGAACTTTTCTGTATAATCATTGTTGGAGTTATCCAAACGTACACGTCCTGAAACAGTCAGCCAGTCCAGAATCTTATAGCTCAAACCGGCATTCAGCATATAGCGGTCCTTCTTGTTCTGGCGCAGATTGCGGTAGTTAATCCAATAAGGATTCTGCATTACCATACCTTCGTCACCTACCGGCCAGTATTGCGTATAAATTTTACGGGCAGCGTCATAGCGCTCATACATGCTGATATCAGACCAGTCGTTGCTGCGCGGGAACAAATAAGCACCCACCAACGGGTTGTTGTAAGTACCCTGGTTCGTCATGTTCTGGTCATTCTGCAGAATATAGCTTGCACCGAAATCCAGAGTCATCTTGTCGTCCAGGAAAGTAGTGGTGTTACGTACCGTAAAGTTGTAACGGTTGTATTTGTTGTTGGGAACAATACCCTTGGAGTTTACAGCAGCAGCCGATGCATACGTCTGGTTTTTCTCTGTACCGGTTGACAAAGAAATGCTCTCTGTTCCTACAATACCCGTCTGGAAATAATCATCTCTCGGGCTGTAATTGTAGTTATTGGCTGCAGACAAAGGCGCTCCCCAGCTCATGGCTCCTGAAGTGCTCATCACACCACCGGTTCCCGTACCGTAACGGTTTTGGAAGCTCGGCATCACAAACGGATTGGTGAATTCAGTATTACTGCTGACAGTAAGGCTCACCTTACCTTCTTTACCTTTCTTTGTAGTAATGACAATGGCACCGTTGGCAGCTTCCGAACCATACAAGGCAGCAGCGGCGGCACCAGTCAGGACTGACATTGACTCGATGTCTTCCGGGTTGATATCGGCAATCGGTTCTGAAGATCCCTGGGAGTCGAACTCCTTACCTCCGGCAGTACCACGGCCAGAGAAAATAGGCACACCGTCAATTACATAAAGTGCATTGGAAGACTGCATGATAGATTTCGTACCACGCATCACTACCTTTGATACACCACCTACACCGGATGAAGAAGCATTGATGTTCACACCCGCTACCTTACCACTCAATGAGTTCACAAAGTTGGCATCTTTATTGGAAGTAATGGCATCTGTATTCACCTGCTGTACATTGTAGGACAATGCCTTTTCCGAACGCTTGATACCGAGTGCAGTAACCACAACTTCTTCAAGCTGTTGGGTATCTCCGGCCATCATTACATTAATCGGTGCATTACCTTTCACGGGGATTTCCTGCGTAGTATAACCGATATAAGAGAATACAATCACCGGATTCGTTTCCGTAGTGGTCAGCGTAAAGTTACCGTCGAGGTCGGTAATACACCCGTTGCTAGTACCTTTTATCAATACATTCACACCAATCAGAGGTCCCATGTCATCTGACACGACTCCGGTAATCGTCCGTTCTTTCCCTTGTTGGTTGCCCTCTTGAGGAGCAGCAGACTTCTCAGAAAGATAAACGATGTTATCCTCCACTTTATAGGAAATGTCTTTCCCTTTGAGAATAACATTCAAAGCATCTTCTATAGACGCATTGTTCACTTTGACGTTTTCTACCGGCAACGCAGCCAGTTTGTCGTCATAAAAAAATTGATACTTGGATTGAGACTTGATTTGTTCAATGACTGTCCCCAATGTGCCGCGAGACACATTCAGGTTTAACTGGGCAAAGCCCCACTGGATAGAAACTGCCATGAACAACAAAACTAATAAAGCCCGCATGAACGTCGAACTCCGAAAAGCATAATTGTCTTTCATAAACACAATTTATAGGTTATACAATAAATTACTTCGAGAGATTCATTCTCTCGCATTCCTATATAAAACAACAGACAATGAAAATACACTTACTGAAAAAGTATCTTTTTTATCATTAATCCTAAAAAAAAGAGTTACCCCGAAAACAAGTTGATATATCATTTTGCTCAATATTACTAACGAAGTAAATAATTATTTCCACCTGATTCAAGAAAAACACCTATAATACAGATAGTAAATAACAAAATGATATATCAACTTATTTTCGAGGCAACCCTTTTCTTACTATATTATTACTATTCTTTACTTCTTCAGTTCATTCGAGAAAGAATAAGGATAATCTTCCGGCTGCGTACCTCTCTTCATATTAGGCTGGCTGCCCATATCAAACCTCAAGGTACCGCCATTCAGCAAATCGCCATGCGTCAGATAATTCCTGGAATAATCCACGCCGTTCACCTTGAGAGACTCGATATACATGTTCTCCGGTGAGTTATCCGGAGCGTCAATTGTCAGGGACTTACCGTTCTCGAAATGGAGGGTAGCCTTACGGAACAGAGGGGCGCCCAATACATACTCGTCCGTACCAGGGCAAACCGGATAGAAACCAAGTGCAGAGAAGACATACCACGCGGAAGTCTGACCGTTGTCCTCGTCACCGCAATAACCGTCGGGACCGGCAGTATACATGCGGTTCATTACCTGACGAAGCCAATATTGGGCCTTCCAAGGTTCCCCGGCGTAGTTATAAAGGTAAATCATGTGCTGGATGGGCTGGTTGCCATGGGCATAGTTACCCATATTCATCACTGTCATCTCACGGATTTCATGGATTACCTGGCCGTAGTAGCTGTCATCGAACAAGGGCGGGACAATAAATACAGAGTCAAGCATCTCTACGAAAGACTCTTTTCCACCCATCAGGTCTATCAGACCTTGAGGGTCGTGGAATACAGACCAGGAATAGTGCCAGCTGTTACCTTCAGTAAAGGCGTCACCCCACTTCAAAGGAGAGAAAGGAGACTGGAACTGGCCGTCTTGATTACGACCACGCATCAGCTTGCTTTCCTTATCAAATACATTCCTATAGTTCATGGCACGTTCCGCAAAGAGTTTCTGCTCCTTCTTCGGACGGTTCAGTTCTTTTGCCATGCGGTAGATGCACCAGTCATTATAAGCATACTCCAAAGTACGGGCAGTGTTCTCGTTGATTTTCACATCGTAGGGAACATAACCAAGCTTGTTGTAATACTCATAGCCGAGGCGACCCGTAGAAGAGACCTCGGGATGGACATTCTTTGTACCGTTGATGAGACCTTCGTACAACATCTGCACATCCTCCACCTTCACACCTTTCAGATAGGCATCTGCCAGTACGGAAGCAGAGTTGTTGCCAATCATACAGCCACGGTGACCCGGACTTGCCCATTCGGGGAAGAAACCGCTTTCCTTATAGGTGTTGACAAGACCTTCCTGAATCTGCCTGTTCACCGACGGATACATCAGGTTGAGGAATGGGAAAAGACAGCGGAAAGTGTCCCAGAAACCGGTATCCGTATACATATAGCCGGGCAACACTTGCCCATTGTAGGGACTGTAATGAATCGGATTTCCCGCCTCATCCAGTTCATAGAATGCACGCGGGAACAACAAGGAACGATACAAACATGAGTAGAAAGTACGGTACTGGTCAAGGGTTCCGCCTTCCACATCAATACGGCCCAGCACCTTGTTCCAGGCATCCTGACCTTTCTGAACCAGTGTTTCCAAATTGTCATTGCCAAGCTCCTTCAAGTTACGGTCAGCCTGCTCAAAACCGATGAAAGAAGAGGCTACACGGGCATGTACCACTTCACCCTTACGGGTTTTGAAACCGATAACAGCACCGGCATGTCCGGCTTCCTGCTCAACCTTATTCTCGGTCAAGACGCCATCGGCTACAGACGCCTTATAAGTAAAAGGCTTGTCGAACTCTATCACGAAATAGTTCTTGAAGTTCTCGGGAACACCGCCGCTGTTACGGGTAGTATAACCGATAATACGATTCTGTTCCGGAAGTATCTTCACATAAGAGCCCTTGTCAAAGGCATCGACAACAATGTATGAATGATCATTTTCAGGGAAAGTGAAACGGAACAATACGGCACGGTCGGTAGGGGTGAACTCGGTAACCACATCGTGTTCGGCAAGATATACCTTATAATAATGAGGAAGTGCTACTTCGCCCTTGTGGGAGAACCAGCTTGCACGCTTCTCTTCATCAAACTCGGGTTTGCCAACCACCGGCATAATGGAGAACTGCCCGTAGTCGTTAATCCAGGGACTGGGCTGGTGTGTCTGCTTGAAACCACGGATCTTGTTCGCGGTATAGACGTATTGCCAGCCGTCACCCATCTTACCTGTCTGAGGAGTCCAGAAGTTCATACCCCAGGGACGTGCGATCGCAGGATAGGTATTACCGGTGGAAAGCTCGAAAGTAGACTGCGTGCCGACAAGAGGACTGACATACCGGGTAAAGTCTTTGGCATGCAGCCATAAAGCACTGCTCACAAAAAAAAACAATAGGATTAATTTTCGCATAATATTAGAAAGTTGTTAGTATTAAATAAATTCTTCTCGTCATATCTCGAATTTGTGCGGCCTTCCTACTTCATTGAGGAGAGGAAAACACTGTTCCCCACAATTTTATACTCCAATGGAATGGCATTCTTTATCAGATTCAGCACAGCCCCTACACTCTCTTTTTTCTTCAGTGTACCCGAGTAAGTCTTGCTTACATCTATGTTCGGTGCCAGAATTACCCTCACCCCATACGAATTCTCCAATGTACGCGCAATGGTGTATAGGTCAGCCTTCTCAAAGACAAACTCATTATTGTGCCAGTTTTCGATTCCCGTATCCACCTGCTTCACCACCAGACGCCTAGTCATTCCGTTCAGCTCGGCTTTCTGTCCGGGGGCAAGGATAATCATACCCTCGCCATGATTACCTTTCACCTCTACTTCGCCTTTCAAAAGGGTAGCTACTGCAGACATCTTAGCCTTGTCAGACTTGAGGTTGAAAACAGTTCCCAATACTCTGACCTGCATGACCTCACTCTGTACGACAAACGGTTTTTCCGGATTCCTCATCACCTCAAAATATCCTTCTCCTTCCAGATAAACCTTTCTTCCCTTCCCTGCAAACTCATGTGGATATTTCAGGGTAGTGTTTTTATTCAGCCAGACTTTGGTTCCATCCGGCAGTTTCAGTTCCTTAATCTTATCATGAGTGGTGACAGCCAGTAATGTTTCCGGCTGGCTATAAGTCTGATAAAAAAGATAGCCGAAAGTACCCAAAAGGAAGAAGCCCACAAATACGGCCGCATACCGTATCCACCCAACCATCCTCCGTACCTTGTATTGTTTCGTCTTCTCTTGTTCCAGCCTTTTAAACAATCGCTTTTCGGCCTTTTCTATGTCTTGTGTATTCGAAGTATCCCCCAGTCTCCCCAAGTGGTAAATCTCCTCCAGCCTGAACAATTCGCGTGCATTCTCACCCGACTCTTCCAGCCAGGCGTTCACCTCACGAAGTTCATCTTCCGTACATTCACCCATAAGGAACTTGGCCAATATCTCCTCATTCAACTTATTCATTCTTTCCTTCATTATGATAATAAAACAACGCTGCTCGCAAAAACACTTACTTTCCCGATGAAAAACAGAGCCAACATCAGGTTCAGATACCCCAGTTTATCACGCAGCAACTTCAAAGCTTTGTACATGTGGGCCTCCACCGTACGCAATGACACTCCCATTGTATCAGCTATCTCCTTATTCTTCATATCATGCAGATAGCTGAGTTTGAATACCATCCGGCACTTGTCCGGCAATTCATTGATGGCATCGGACAGCTTCCTCCTGAGTTCGGCATCCTCTATCCGTTTCACCACATCATTGCTGTCAGGTTGATAGAACTCAACCCTCTTTTTATGGATTTCGAGCATGACAGCCTCATAGCCACTCACAATGTCCCGATGCTTCAGAACGTTCAAGGCACGGGTATACACCGCCCTATACAGAAAAGCCTGAATCTGCTCTCCCACCTTCATGGTATCTTTCCGCTTCCACAGCTCCACGAAAACATCCTGTACCACATCTTCCGCATCTTCTTCCCCCACAATGCGTGTGGCATAGAACAGCAGGTTGGTATAATACCTGCGGAAAAGGGATTTATATGTCAAGTCGAAATGTTCATTCATATGTTAGCCGGTTATCGGGGACTGTACCATGCCTGACCTGGCTTATCCCCCATTTCAAATTCGAAAACACTTCCATCCATTATCTGTTCATGCGTAATATAACTTTTGTCATAGTTCTTACCGTTGAGTTTGACAGATTGAATGTAGCAATTTTCCTTGCTCACCGCCGGCGCCAGTACCGTAAAGGTCTTTCCACCGGGCAGGTGCATCTTCATTTCCGGATATAGGGGGGTACCGATTTCATATTTTCCACCAACCGGGTCTACCGGATAAAAGCCCATCGCACTGAACACATACCAGGCGGACATCTGTCCGCAATCCTCGTTGCCGCACAAACCGGCAGGAGTGTTCAGGTAGAGTTCACGCATCACCCGGGCTGCATATTTCTGGGTTTTCCAAGGTTGATCCACAGCATTGAACAGATAGATGACGTGATGGCTAGGCTCATTTCCATGCGCATACTGGCCAATCATCCCGGTGCTGAAAATAGGCAACTCATCATCTGCAGAAGGATTGTAAGTAAACATACTGTCCAGCTTCTGGGCAAACCGTTCCTTACCTCCGGTCAAAACTATCAAACCGTCAATATCCTGCTGCACAGACCAGAAGTATTGCCAGCCGTTGCTCTCGCAGATGTGCGGAGTATAGTCGTCCGGCGAGAAGTTCCGGATAAACTCTCCCTTGTCATCACGGGGCTGCATGAAAGAACTTACCGGATTGTAGACATTCCGGTAATTACGGGAACGCTTATAAAACTCGTCCGCAACCTCCTTATCGCCCAGCTTCTCTGCCATACGGGCTATACAATAGTCATCATATGCATATTCCAGTGTTTTAGAAAGTGACCAGTTTTCCGAATTATACTGATCTGTCACATTATAAGGAACATAGCCATATTTCTTATATAACCCAATGCCACGATAGGAATCGATATTGGCAGTAGCTACACAAGCCTCCAAGGCCTTTTTCGCATCGAAGTCCCCAATACCTTTCAGATAGGCATCTACAATAACCGGCACAGAGTGGTAACCTATCATCATATCTGTCTCGCCCCCCTGAAAATTCCATACGGGAAGGCGGCCGTTCTGTTCGAAGAAGGCGAGGAAGGACTTCACCATATCATTCACCCGTTCCGGCTCAATAAAAGTATAGAGAGGATGAGCCGCACGGTAAGTGTCCCACAAGGAGAAAGTACTGTAATTTGTCCAGCCCTCTACCCGGTGCACTTGCTTGTCGGGACCGTAATAGGCGCCGTCCACATCACTGTAAATGGTAGGAGCAATCATCGAATGATATAAAGCTGTATAGAACTTGACTTTCTCATCGCGGTCATCGCATTTTATTTCTATCCGGGACAATTGTTCGTTCCAATCATCCTGCACAGCAGCCAGGTATTTGTCGAAATCATCATCAGGTACTTCTGCTGCTAGATTACGTGCCGCCCCTTCCATACTTACACCGGAGATGGCAGTACTGACAAGAATCTGTTCTCCTTCCTTAGTCTGAAAGTCGAATCGTGCAATGACAGATGTTCCTATCCGCTTGCCTTCTTTCTCTATGGCAGCTGTATCGAGCTGCATCGCAGCAAACGGTTTGGAGAAACGTGTACGGAAGTAGAGGCGCTGGTCGCGTGCCCAACCGTCAGAGTAACGGTAACCTTGCACCGTTACCGAATCGACGGCTTCTATGTGAGAATCATTGGTAAAATCCCAATTCATGGCTTTCCGCAAATTCAGGAAAACGGCAGCATCGGCTTTTGGGAAAGTATACCGCTGAATGCCACAACGCTCGGTGGCCGTCAACTCTACATTTATATTATAATCTTTCAGACGCACCTGATAATATCCAGCGCTTGCCGACTCTTCCGAATGAGAGAACAAAGAGTGAATGCCGAGCGGAGCTTCCGCCTCCTTATAAGGCAATGTCACCGGCATAAAAGAGATGTCATACAAGTCACCAGCGCCGGTTCCGGAGAGATGGGTATGGCTGAAGCCTGTAATGGTACTGTCCGGATAAAAATATCCGGAAATACGGTCCCAGCCCGGCAGTCCGTTGTCAGGACTGAGCTGCACCATGCCAAACGGCGCCTGGGCACCCGGATAGGTGTTTCCAGTAAAATCTGTACCGATAAAGGGATTCACAAACTCTGTATAAGACACACTCTTCACATCCGACACCTGCGAGGTGCATGCCAGAAAGGATGAAAAGACCACAAACAAACAACAAGATTTTATCAAATTCATAACATTATAGGGTTAACGTGTATAGTATAACAACCTAACCGGATAAAACACTTACACATCTTGTCACTTTTCTACAGAATTCATGCAAACAAAAGTAATACAAAATTCCGATTAATCCTCTTTTTTATTTTGTAAAAATATACTTTACACTATCTTTGTCACAAAAAGTCACAATGAATTACACGACCTATCTTTTCGACTTTGATTATACGCTTGCTGATTCTTCCCGCGGAATCGTCACTTGTTTCCGCAACGTACTGACCCGTCACGGATATACAGAGGTGACGGATGACGACATCAAACGTACTATCGGCAAGACTCTGGAAGACTCTTTTTCCGTCCTCACCGGCGTGACAGATGCCGGACAACTGGCAGGATTCAAGGCAGAATACCGAAAAGAGGCCGATACGCATATGACTGTCAACACGGTGCTTTTCCTGGAAACCAAGTCCGTACTGACTGCACTGAAGGACTCCGGCGCCCGCATCGGAATCATCTCGACCAAATACCGATTCCGCATCAAGGAACTCCTCGACCAGCATTTTCCTGAAGATTTTATGGACATCATCGTGGGTGGTGAAGACGTGAAAGCCGCCAAGCCATCTCCCGAAGGGCTACTCCTTGCCATTAAGCGGCTACATGTCAGCAAAGCCGAGACCCTCTATATAGGCGACAGCACGGTAGATGCGGAAACAGCCCAAGCGGCCGGAGTAGACTTTGCTGGAGTCACCCACGGAGTAACCACTGCCAAAGAATTGGAGAAGTACCCACACCGGAAAATAATGAACACCTTGGAAGAACTGCTGGCAGTTCAGGAGGAGTATCCTTCCATATTCAAGATTGAAAATCCCATCCGGCCGGAAAACGCGCATGCCACTTCTCCCCGGAAACAGAAAAGGATAAGCGTCTGGCAAATCCTCCTTCTAGTGACACTCTTCTGGCTGGCTATTGAAGAGCTGGACATGACCGACGACAGCAACTTCTTCCCGGTTGTTTTCATACTGACATTGTGGGGTATCCTCCAAAAAAGAAGGATACTACCCAACAAAGCAAAAACTTTCATCGACTCATGGTGGCACCCCTGCGCAGTACGCTTACGCGCATTTCACATCAAGCTGATACAAGGGAGAAAAACTCCTCCCGCTGGCAACGAAACCTGCACCTGCCTGAATTGTGGCACCACCTATACCGGCAACTACTGTAACCGTTGCGGACAAAGCCGTAACACTCCACGCTATCGGTTGAGCAACGCGCTTAAAAACATTGCCGGAGGCTTCTTCAATATAGATAATGGCTTTGGACGTACCCTTCTGGAACTCCTCTACCGTCCGGGATACATGATTAGAGACTTCATCGGCGGTAAGCGTGTAGAGTATTTTCGCCCGTTCCAGACACTCTTCATTCTTGCAGCCCTTTATATCATGGCTGTACAACTGGTAGACCCGGAAGCTCTGAGCAAAAAAGAAAAGACGGAAAAGACAGAGCAGACAGACAAAGAAGAAATCATTGCCGCTAAAGAGAAGCTTACCAAAAAGATGGAGAAAACCTATAGCAAAGAGGAAAAGCGAGCCCTCGCCATCACTATAAAAAGCCTGGAGAAAAGCTTGAACAAACTGGAAGAGAAGAACGACTCCACTTCTGCCACACAGGTATCCGAACAGAACAGCGATGATGGCGACCTCATCGATGAATTTGTAAACGACACCTCGGAAGTGGGAGACAGACTGGAAAAAGTCTTCCAGAACTCTCCTTTCCTAATGAAAGTATGGAATCTGATGAAGAGCTGGGGACACGGAAACAAGGCATTCCGCATCATTGCCACACTGCCTTTGTTTGCACTTGCCACCCAACTTGCCTTCCGACGCCGGAAATATAAGTTAAACTACAATACCACGGAGCATGTGTTCATACAAGCCTACATAGCTTGCCAGATACTCCTGCTGAGCATCATCGTGCTGCCTTTCAACGGGTACGCAAAGGTAGACGATTTGTATGAGCTGCCTTTATGGCTTATTTTCGTCCTATTCTGTTGGGATTACAAACAATTGTACCGCTGCACCTGGTGGAGAAGCTTTTGGCGCACTATCCTCATGCTGACTTACAGTCTTGTGCTACTCGTCATATTCGCGTGTCTTGTAATGGCGCTGATGCTGGCCGGTATCTATGTTCTGAAATTCATTTTGTAACAGAAACCATCCCTACACGGACTGTTTCTCCTTGATGAAACAGTTTTTCTCCAATAATCTAAAAGTACAATCTGCATTAAAAGAACAAAAAAGCAAAAGAACATTTGTCTATTTAGAATAAAAAGAGTACTTTTGTGCCCGATTATTCCGCACCGGGTTCGACCAAGTGCTTTCTAAGTGATTAGAGACCACCCGACGGAGCTAACTTATACATTATATATAAGAAATGTACGCAATTGTAGAAATCAACGGTCAGCAATTCAAAGCAGAAGCTGGCAAAAAGCTGTTTGTACACCACATCCAGAATGCAGAAAACGGTGCAACAGTAGAGTTTGACAAGGTTCTTTTGGTAGACAAAGACGGCAACATCACCGTAGGTGCTCCCACAGTAGAGGGTGCAAAGGTTGTTTGCCAGGTCGTATCAAACATGGTAAAAGGCGATAAAGTTCTTGTTTTCCACAAGAAAAGAAGAAAAGGTTATCGTAAGTTGAACGGTCACCGTCAACAATTCACAGAGTTAACAATTACAGAAGTAGTAGCTTAATCAATTAAAACAGTAAGAAGAAATGGCACATAAAAAAGGTGTCGGTAGTTCTAAGAACGGCCGCGAATCACAGAGCAAGAGATTAGGCGTTAAGATATTTGGTGGCGAAGCTTGCAAAGCAGGTAACATCATCGTTCGTCAAAGAGGTACTGAATTCCACCCGGGTAATAACATCGGTATGGGAAAAGACCACACTCTTTTCGCTTTAGTAGACGGAACTGTACAATTCAAAGTGGGCAAGGAAGACAGACGTTCAGTTTCTGTTATCCCTGCAGAAAATGCAGAAGCATAAGTTTCCGAACAAGAAATAAGGAAAAGGGATGCAATCCGAATAGGTTGCATCCCTTTCTTTTATGTCAAAAGCAACACTTTATTTGTTTTTTCCATATCTTTGCACTCACAAAACCGAATAACATAAAAACAAGTATAAGATATGCTTACCATCAAACAAATTACAGAAAACACCGACGCGGTTCTCCGCGGACTGGAAAAGAAGCACTTCAAGAATGCAAAAGAAACCATTGCACAAGTGCTGGACTTCAATGACAAAAGAAAAGCCAATCAAACCATCCTAGATAAAAACCTGGCAGAAGCCAACTCACTCTCCAAATCCATCGGACAACTGATGAAGGAGGGCAAGAAAGAAGAAGCAGAAGCCGCCAAAAGCCGCGTGGCCGAGCTGAAAGAAGTCAACAAGGACTTGCAAGCCAATACGGACCAGGCTGCCAACGATTTGCAGACTTTGCTTTATACCATCCCCAACGTTCCCTACGACAGCGTGCCTGAAGGCGTAGGTGCCGACGACAATGTAGTAGAGAAAATAGGTGGTATGGAAACCGAGCTGCCCAAAGACGCCCTGCCCCACTGGGAACTGGCCAAGAAATATGACTTGATAGACTTTGACCTGGGTGTCAAGATTACCGGTGCCGGCTTCCCCGTATACAAAGGCAAAGGCGCACAACTGCAACGCGCACTCATCAACTTCTTCCTGGACGAAGCACGCAAATCCGGCTATACGGAAATAATGCCGCCCACAGTGGTGAACGCCGCTTCCGGCTACGGCACGGGACAGCTGCCTGACAAGGAAGGGCAAATGTATCATTGCGAAGTGGACGACCTCTACTTGATTCCTACCGCCGAAGTCCCCGTAACCAACATCTACCGTGATGTGATTCTGGACGAAAAGCAGTTGCCCATCAAGAACTGTGCATACACACAATGTTTCCGCCGTGAAGCCGGTTCATACGGGAAAGACGTACGTGGCTTGAACCGCCTGCACGAATTCTCCAAAGTGGAACTGGTACGCATCGACAAACCGGAACACAGCAAACAATCCCACCAGGAGATGTTGGACCACGTGGAAGGTTTGCTTCAAAAGCTGGAACTCCCCTACCGCATCCTGCGCCTTTGCGGTGGCGATATGAGCTTCACGGCTGCCCTCTGTTTTGACTTTGAGGTGTATTCCGAAGCACAGAAACGCTGGCTGGAAGTAAGTTCCGTCTCTAATTTTGACACTTATCAAGCCAACCGTCTGAAATGCCGCTACCGTACGGCAGAAAAGAAAACAGAGCTTTGCCATACGCTGAACGGTTCCGCACTCGCTCTGCCACGCATTGTTGCCGCCTTGCTGGAAAACAACCAGACTCCAGAAGGAATCCGCATACCAAAGGCATTGGTTCCGTATACGGGATTTGAAATAATAGACTAAGGCCATAATAGTCACGTGCAGCAATACGCCTTTGACACTTTCTTTCGGGCACGAATTACATGAATTTCACAGTTGCGGTTAGCAAAAAACGTGAAATCCATGTAATTCGTGCCCGGAGTTTTATCATGACAAGCTTCTCCTGCGCAACTACAAAGTATTCTTCAAAATACGTGCAAACACCTCCTCGCGGAAATTACGTGCCACCGGAACAGTATGCCTCCCAACTATAATCCGATTGCCATCTATCATCTCAATCTTTTCCAAATTTATCAGATATGATTTATGGACTTGCTGAAATACTCCACCAGGAAGAGCCTCTATCATACGCTTCATGGTAGAACGTACAAGCAGCTTTGTGCTTTCCGTATAAATACAGACGTAATTTTCCAGCCCCTCCACCACCAGAATATCCTTAAACAACACCTTATGCATCTGACGGTCTGAACGGACAAATATAAAATTATTAGCTTCATCCGGCCATTTCTCCTGCTGCAAAAGACCATGTACTTTATTCACCGCTTTCAGGAACCGGTCAAACGAAATCGGTTTCAACAGATAGTCCGTAACATCAAGTTCATAACCTTTCAATGCATACTGCTCATAAGCGGAAGTGATAATCACATGAGGCGGATGGGCAAGAGATGCCAAGAGTTCAAGCCCCGAAAGATAAGGCATTTCAATATCCAGAAACAACAAGTCCGGCTGCTCAGTCTGCAAAAGAGTGTTCAACTGCATAGTATCTTCACATACACCCATTAAAGAAAGGAAATCCACCTTTTCCACATAGCGTTGCAATCCTTCACATGCAGTAGGCTCGTCATCGGTTATTACACATTTTACCTGTTTCATCCTATAATTCTATCACAAGTTTTACTCTAAACAAAGTATCTCCTCTATTTATGTCCAGCGTATGACGCTCCGGATATAGCAGCTCCAGCCTGCGCCTCAGATTTTCTATGCCGATTCCATGTTTTCCTTTCTGGTGCACTAATGGTTCCGGTATAGAATTTTCAATACTAAAACACAACTTGCCTTCTTTCAGACACATATCCATAGCTATAAAATAGTTCCCTCCCACATATTTGAAAGCATTCTCCACCAACGGTACAAACAACAATGGATAAATCTCAACCTGCGCCTCCATTTCATCGAAATGCACCTGCAACTGCAGCCGCTTCGTAGCACGAAGTTTACATAGGCTGATGTATTGTTTCAGATATTCCACTTCCACACGGACTTGCACTTTCTCCCCATCATTGTATAATTGGTAACGAAGCAAATCGGACAATTGCTCAAGAGTATGCCGCGGAGCCTCATTATTCTCATCTATCTGAAAATAAACCGTATTGAGTACATTAAAAAGAAAGTGTGGATGATATTGCGCTTTAAGGAATTTCAGTTCTGTCTGGAGCTGGTCATTTTTTATCTTCTCCAACTGCAGGCGTTGAGCTTCATTTTCCTTCTGTATCATCTGATTACGCAAGAATATATAAAAGAAGCCGCCAAGCAACATACTGACTATGGCCGGAACAGGCACATCGTATAAATCAAGACTTACCCCCATCAAAAAGCGGATGACCCACATCGTCAGAAGACACCAGACGGGAACCGTCAGGACAACTACCCCGTATTCCTGCCACCATACCAACTTCCGCTTCCGGCACAAACGAAGCCAATACTTCAATAGAAAAAAGATAGGATAAGACATGAAGAGTACCACAAGCATATCCTTCAGCATGAAATTCCACTCATTACTTTCCCAATAGTATTCATGTTTCGGAATATCATTCGCCACACGAATACACAGAAAAAGAATCACGGCAAATAATGCCGGCACCAGCCACTTGTTCCACAGTCTGCCCATAACAGTTACAAATTTACTCTTTTTGTTTCATCTATTTCTTTTTTCCTTCTGCTTTCTTTTGTCTCGCTGCCTTTTTGAAAACGCCAGGCGAAAGCAATACCCAGCACACGTTTGTTGTGCCGTTCGTCAACAAACGCCTGCACACCGGGAGATTGAATATCTACTTTTTGATAATTGGTGTTGAATACATCCTTGGCAAACAAGGTAACGGTGCATCTGTTACGGAACATCTTCTTTTGGATGCCGACATTCACTTCCAGCGCCGGATGTACTGTGGCTTGTCCGTAGGCCATTCGTCCATTATAATTTGCCGAAAGTTCGGCCGACCATACGGAAGTGAAAGCAAACTGGTTCATGCAGCCGAATATCGGGGTAAACATACGGTTTTTCATTTTCTGCCCTTGCTCCGTCCAACCATAATTATTATAAATACCGATAGCGGTCAGATTCACCTTCCAAAAAGAAACAGGTGAGAGGTTGGCGGCATGTACACGCATACCCGTCTGTACATAGGAAGACAGATTCTGGGGCATTACATAGATACGCCGCCCCTCCTGTTCGCGATAGCTCTTCATGATAGCATCATCTGTATGCGAGAAAAAGAGCACTGTCTGAAACCAGTCACGATACACATACCCCAACTCTATATTATCAGAGAAAGAAGGATGCAGCTTCGTATTTCCCCCTTCATGGGTATAGTCATCAAATATATAGGTAAAAGGATTCAAATCACCATAATTGGGGCGGGTAATACGCCTGCCATACGAAAGCTGAAACAGATGTTCCGAAGTCAAACCGTATTGCAAAGCAATAGTAGGAAACAATTGGAAGTAATTCGTTGTAAACGAAGAGTCTTTCTGTTGTGTATTTCCTCCAAAATCCCCGTGTACATGGGTATGTTCCAACCTTAGACCCGCTGAGATTTTCAAGCGGTCTTTCTCATAGCCGACTTGTAGATAAGAGGCATTGATATTCTCATCATATACGAATCGGGAACCAAGTGCCCCATCCGGCAGCCAGCCGGAAACCGACGGACGCATATAACCTGCCGTATTGTCTATCGTAACAAATGAGGTTTTGACTCCGGCCTGTAACTTCCAAACCTCACTCAATGGATAAACCGCATCTATCTGTCCGACATATAAGTCGGTATTTCCCTTCATATCCCCTTTCAATGTATCGGGCTTAAAACTATCCATCAACTGGTTTCCAACACGGTAGTAATGGAAATAATCAAAAGAAGCGCTGAGTTCTCCCCCTTCTCTTTTCAGCTTGTGCACCATACTGGTTCCGGCAGAAACATTATTCCGGTTTTGCTCCGCATGGCTGTAAGTATTTCCCGCAACTCCGGTTTCTCGGATTTCCGTAAACATGCCTGCATTTTCCCTTTGCCGGGAAAAGTTTCCACCCAATGAGACTCCCCAAACTGTCCGCTCATTGAGATAATAATCACATCCGGTACGAAAATAGTGCGAATAATTCCTACGCTTCCGGTAAGAGTCCTGCATCATCCTTCCTCCATCCCGTTCGAACGCACGGTCGATAAACAAGTCTATGACATCCTTCCCCTGATAATACGAATAGTTCAAATAAAGATTGAACTTATTCTCCCGGATATTCATGGAGGCACCTCCATAACCGCTACCCGTCCGTCCAAGACTGCCATTGCCGTTCAAGGCCAGATTCACACCGCGCAGTCTGATTTTTCTTGTACGGATATCAATCAACCCGGAGCTTCCCGCCGCATCGTGGCGTGCGGAAGGCTGGGTTATCAAGTCTATCTTATCAGCATTAGTTGCAGGAGTAGATTTCAACAGACTCATCAATTCATCTCCCGAAAGATAAGTAGGCTTGCCATCCATCAGAATCGTCGCACCGCTTTGTCCGTTCAGCAAGATATTACCATTGGAATCTATCACGACTCCCGGCAGGGAAGCAAGAACATCATAAAGACTTCCCGTACTTTGAGTGACTGACGCATCCATCCGGTAACTTGTTTTACCGGCAGATATTTCTACCAACGGGAGTTTAGCAGTTACCATAATTTCTTCCAAACGCTGGTCGGCAATCGTATCCTGCTGCGACCAAACCACCAAAGGCATACTCAATAAAATTGCCCCTAAAAAAACATTTCGATACATACTCTTCCTCATTTTTTATTTCAAAAGTAGGCAGGCTGTAGAAAGTGAACAAATTATAGTGACAAAGGAATGTTATCCAGTGACAACATGCAGTTTTACCCTATTCTTCTTTTGATATTACCAAATAACCCCTATCTTTGCAAAATCTATCAATCTGACAGTAATTGCTTAATTACACCAACAAAATTATTAGATAATGAATAAAATCATTAGCAAAGAACACTTTTCTGAAAAGGTCTTTAAGTTAGTCATTGAAGCACCATTGATTGCCAAATCACGTAAGGCAGGGCACTTTGTCATTGTACGTGTGGGCGAAAAAGGCGAACGTATGCCGCTTACCATTGCGGAAGCCGACCCGGTAAAGGGAACCATCACACTGGTGGTTCAGGAAGTCGGGCTCTCCTCTACCCGTCTTTGCGAACTGAACGAAGGCGATTACATTACGGATGTTGTCGGCCCGTTGGGACAAGCCACGCACATTGACAACTTCGGTACTGTGGTCTGTGCGGGAGGTGGTGTAGGCGTAGCTCCCATGCTCCCTATCGTGCAAGCGCTAAAAGCTGCCGGTAACCGCGTCATCACCGTGCTGGCTGGACGCACCAAGGAACTCATTATCCTTGAAAAGGAGATGCGCGAAAGCTCCGACGAAGTCATCATCATGACCGATGACGGCTCTTACGGACGCAAAGGACTGGTGACGGAAGGCGTGGAGGAAGTCATCAAGCGCGAGAAGGTAGACAAATGTTTCTGTATCGGCCCCGCCATCATGATGAAATTTGTTTGTTTGCTGACAAAGAAATACGAAATCCCCACGGATGTATCCCTGAATACGATTATGGTAGATGGTACCGGCATGTGTGGAGCTTGCCGAATCACCATCGGAGGAAAGACCAAATTCGTATGCGTGGATGGTCCTGAGTTTGATGGGCACCAAGTGGACTTCGACGAAATGCTGAAACGCATGGGTGCCTTCAAGAGCATCGAACGCGAAGAGATGCACAAACTGGAAGAACCTCAGACCTGCCAAGCCACCCATGAGAACGTGCAGGAAGCGGACGAGAAAAGCCGCAATGCCGCCTGGCGCCAAGAACTACGCAAGTCCATGAAAGCCAAAGAGCGTACCGCCATTCCACGTGTAGAGATGAACGAACTCGATGCGGAATATCGTTCGCACAGCCGCAAGGAGGAAGTCAATCAAGGCTTGACGGAAGAGCAGGCACTGACCGAAGCCAAGCGTTGCCTGGACTGTGCTAATCCGGGCTGCACGGAAGGCTGTCCCGTAGGTATCGACATCCCCCGCTTCATCAAGAACATTGAGCGCGGAGAATTCCTCGAAGCGGCCAAGACACTGAAAGAAACCAGTGCACTGCCTGCCGTCTGCGGTCGCGTCTGTCCGCAGGAAAAGCAGTGTGAATCCAAATGTATACACCTGAAGATGAACGAGAAGCCGGTAGCTATCGGTTATCTGGAACGCTTTGCCGCCGATTACGAACGGGAGAGCGGGCAAATCTCCGTACCGGAAATCAAGGAAAAGAACGGCATCAAAGTTGCCGTCATCGGTTCGGGTCCCGCCGGTCTGTCGTTTGCCGGAGATATGGCAAAGTATGGCTATGACGTTACCGTTTTCGAAGCACTGCATGAGATTGGCGGTGTATTGAAATACGGCATTCCGGAGTTCCGCCTGCCCAACAAAGTGGTGGATGTGGAGATTGACAACCTTGCCAAAATGGGAGTGGAATTCGTCAAGGACTGCATTATCGGTAAGACGCTCAGCGTGGAACAACTGGAAGAGGAAGGATTCAAGGGCATATTCGTAGCTTCCGGAGCAGGACTGCCCAACTTTATGAATATCCCCGGCGAGAACTCCATCAATATCCTCTCGTCCAATGAATACCTGACCCGTGTCAATCTGATGGATGCCGCCAGTGAAGACTCCGATACTCCGGTTCCTTTCGGCAAATGCGTAGCCGTGATAGGTGGTGGAAATACAGCTATGGACTCCGTACGTACCGCACGCCGTCTCGGTGCAGAGCGTGCCATGATTATCTACCGTCGTTCGGAAGAAGAAATGCCGGCACGTATCGAGGAGGTGAAACATGCCAAGGAAGAAGGTGTAGAATTCCTGACCCTCCACAACCCAATCGAATACATTGCCGACGAACAAGGAAAAGTAAAACAAGTGGTGCTTCAGAAAATGGAATTGGGTGAACCGGATGCCAGCGGACGCCGCAGTCCCGTACCCATCCCCGGAGCCACAGAAACCATCGACATCGACCTTGCCATCGTCAGCGTAGGTGTATCTCCCAACCCGATTGTCCCAAGCTCCATCAAGGGATTGGAATTAGGCCGGAAGGGAACGATTGCCGTCAATGATAACATGCAGTCGTCCATCCCGACCATCTTTGCCGGAGGCGACATTGTCCGCGGAGGTGCCACCGTAATCCTTGCCATGGGAGACGGACGAAAGGCAGCAGCAGCGATGAACGAGCAGCTAAAAAAATAAGAATCTGTCATGAAAGGTGGAGACATACGAACTCCACCTTTTTTATTCTACTACAACCTCTCCCTCTACTTGCCCCTTCTAGCATACAATTTAAATATTTCAAGAATATGAAACGTATTTATCTATCCCTCCTTCTCTGTTTGGCTTACCTATTGGCAAGCGCCCAAGAGCCCCTAAACGGGGATTCCCTTGCCTCAGACTTTCGGTATCTGGTAAAAGAACTGGCAGCAACCCATCCCGACCCTTACAGCGGCTTCGGAGGAAAAGTATTCTTCTACGAACAAGCTTTCCATCTGGAGAACGAGTTACGCCGGACTCCCGGTACGAAACAGACCTTTTTTGACAAGGTAAGCATTTTCCTATCCAATCTGCAAGACGGACATACCTACCTTTTACCTCCCACAGCCAATCAACAAGCAAATCAGCGTTACCTGGCACTGGAAGTACGCACCATCCCCGACGGCATTATACTTCAAGGAATCCCTGAAACGTACAAAGACTTGTTAGGTAGCCGTATCACAACCATCAACGGAGATTCTTTAGAAGAGGTACTGGCCCGCACTGCCGCTATCCAAGCCAGTGAAAACCTATATGACCGTTATGCCAATCTATGCAGGTCCATGCCTACGGAACATTTCTTGAGACAGCTTTTCCCTGAAATGAAAGACAACCTTCACCTCTCACTTCTTACTCCCGACGGCAAATCAAGAGGATTAACCCTTCCCTTATTGTCAAGGCAGGAAGTGCAAAACACACCCATGCAACACAATAACAGTTGGAAAGCTTATACAGACAAACAACTGGCCTATCAGTTCATAGACAACGACAAGCAAATAATGCTCATCAATATCAACAGTATCATGGCACGGGATAATTTTGAGTATATGCAAAAACAAGGGCTGAAAGATTTATACCGGCAAATAGGATTCTATTATCGGGATATCCTGAAACAAGATATGCCCGCCGATACCCTGCAAGCCATTCGGCAACTCCCGTCCCTTTCCGAAGTTTTCGCCCATATGCTGAAAGAGATGAAGAAGGAAGCCTCCTCCACCCTCATCATAGATTTGCGCAACAATAGCGGCGGCTGGACTCCAATTGTCCTACCCACACTTTACCAACTGTTCGGTGACCACTTCCTGCAAACGGATATGGATATAGAATTCTATCGTATCATCTCTCCCCTCTACATGCAAAAACTACAGACAAACTTACAGGATTTCAACCAAGCATACGGAACAGACTATGCCTACGGTGACTACACTTTTAGTACGGACGAAGCAGACACCACAAACATAGAACAGCGACGGACCGACTTCATCGAGAACTGCATGTCCAGTGTGCCGGAAGAACTGAGAAAGCAACAAGGAAAGGCGCTCTATACTCCGGAACACATTTACGTCATTACCAACGAACGTACCTTCAGTGCAGCTTTCCACTACACTTTCTATCTGTGGAAAATGGGTGCTACCCTTGTAGGAATACCCAGCGGACAAGCCCCCAATACCTACATGGAACAAACCTTATTCCGGCTACCCTATACCGGTATGCAAGGCTCTATCTCCAACTCCATACAAATATGCTTTCCGGGCAAAGACCGGTGTGCCCACACACTTTATCCAGACTTGATACCCACCTATCAAGATTACCAAAGATATAATTTTGATGTCCAAACTGAGATTCTGTATTTACTCGACAAGATTAAATCGGCTCCTCATTCTCATACGAACCCTGCGGAGAAGAATCAGAAGTAAAAACAAAGCCCCGTTTACAGATAAATTGCAAGCGGGGCTTTATTTCCATATTTCAATAAAGAGACTACTTCACCACCTTGTTCGTTGCCGGGTCGGGGAAAATCACCGTCGGCTTGAACGACTTGGCTTCTTCAAAGTCCATCAGCGCGTAGGACATGATAATAACGATGTCATCAGGTTGCACCTTACGGGCTGCCGCACCGTTCAGGCAAATTTTGCCAGAGCCACGCTCGCCCTTAATAATGTAGGTTTCAAAACGTTCACCGTTATTATTGTCGGCTATATACACCTTCTCGCCGGCAATCATGTTGGCGGCATCCATCAAATCTTCATCAATCGTAATGCTTCCCATATAGTTCAGGTTCGCTTCCGTGACGCGGGCACAATGGATTTTCGACTTCAACACTTCAATCATCATATCTTTATAAATTACGAATTACTAATTATAAATTACAAGGCAGCAGGCTCTTTGTACTTGATATTGTCAATCAGACGGACTTCCCCACAGAATACTGTGATGCAACCCACAGCATAAGAAGTTTCCTCCCAATCGGTAATCTTCTGTAAGGTATTGCCATCCACCAGCTCAAAGTATTCCAAACGCAATCCGGGGGCGGCTGCGATGGTGTCTTCCACAAACTTCTGTGTCTCAGCTACCGTATGTGAGGCTCCAAAGGTACGACTTTCAAATAAAGTCTGCGAAATTCTCAGTGCATTTTTGCGTTCTTCGGCAGATAAACGGGCATTGCGGCTGCTCAGAGCCAACCCGTCTTCCTCACGGACAATGGGACAGCCTACAATTTCCAAAGGATACTTCATCTGGCGGACCATCTCGCGAATAATTGCCAGCTGCTGGAAATCTTTCTCGCCGAAGTAGGCACGATCCGGCTGCACAGCATCAAACAGTTTGCTCACAATCTGGCAAACACCATTAAAATGTCCCGGACGGAATGCCCCTTCCATCACTGTGTCCAGCGGCGCATAGCTGAAACGGCGGGTATCCGGTTCCGGATACATCTCCTCCACCGAAGGAGCAAAGACAAATGCCGCTCCACACTCCTCCAGCAAACGGCAATCAGCCTCCGGTGTACGGGGATATTTCACTAAATCATTCTTGTCATTAAACTGGGTCGGATTTACAAAAACGCTTACTACGGCAGCGTCATTTTCTGCCACACAACGTTTCACCAATGAGGCATGACCGGCATGCAAGGCACCCATCGTAGGTACCAGACCTACCTTCTTTCCTTGGGCTCTCAAAGCCGAAAGTCCGGCCTGCAAGTCCTTGATAGTATGTACTATTTCCATTTTAATTGGTTATATAATAACTTGGTTGTTCGCAAAAGCGGTGCAAAATAAACCATTATTTAGCATATAAAGAAGAAATATCGCAAATTAATGCAAAACTCAGTACACTTTCCGGCAATTCCAGAAGCAGCTGTTTCGCTGAATAACAAGCAGTTAACAATTCATAAGGAATTATAGACGGGCTCCGTTTGCTTTATTGCCCGATTTTTTTTATATCTTTGCAGAATAATTGAGAACATTGTTATTATGACAAAGGCGAACAAGGTTTTATTTATAACCCAAGAAATTACCCCTTACGTTTCAGAATCCGAAATGTCCCTCGTAGGCAGAAACCTACCTCAGGCTATTCAAGAAAAAGGCAGAGAAATCAGAACGTTTATGCCCAAATGGGGAAATATCAACGAACGCAGAAACCAGCTGCATGAGGTGATACGACTCTCCGGCATGAACCTCATCATTGACGATACCGATCACCCGCTCATCATCAAGGTTGCCTCTATCCAGTCTGCACGTATGCAAGTATACTTCATCGACAACGATGACTACTTCCAGAACCGCTTGCAGGTAACAGACGAAAATGGTGAAGAGTATGAAGACAATGATGCCCGTGCCATCTTCTATGCCCGTGGCGTACTGGAAACGGTGAAGAAACTGCGTTGGTGTCCCGACATCATCCACTGCCACGGCTGGATGACCGCTTTAGCGCCTCTGTACATCAAGAAAGCCTATAAAGACGAACCTTCCTTCAGAGATGCCAAAGTCATATTTTCCCTTTATGAAGATGACTTCAAACAACCTTTCCACGCAGACTTCTCTAACAAGCTATTGTTGAAAGGCATCGCCAAGAAAGATATTGCAGGATTGAAGGAACCCATTGACTACACAGCACTTTGCAAACTGGCTGCTGACTTCTCCGACGGCATTATCCAGCAAAGCGAACACGTCAATGAGGAAGTACTGAACTATGCCCGCGAATCCGGAAAACCGGTATTGGAATATCAATCTCCCGAGAACTTTGCTGAAGCCTGCAATGACTTCTACGACAAGGTATGGGAAACAGAACAAAAATAAAATCGATTTAGACAGTTAAAACTATGAAAGTAAGATACCTGGGAACATTGCTTTTGGCAGTCCTGACTTTCTTTGGATGCGATGACAACACCGGTACATTAGGTCTGGGTATGTTGCCCGATTCTGACGGCATGTCAGCGCATACTACTACTTTTAATGTAACAACACGTTCATTTGCCGTTGATTCCGTATTTGCCAAAACGAGTACCGGCTATATAGGCAAGTTTTCCGACCCGGAATTCGGTTATTACGAAACAAGTTTCCTTACGGAGCTGAACTGTACAGAGAACTTCTCCCTTCCGGAAGTGTATAAAGAAACCGAATGGGACAGCGAAGGAAATCCGACAAAAGCTACTGGTATAATGGCAGGTGACTCGGTAGTCTCAGTACAACTGGCTGTCTATTATTCCAGTTGGTTCGGTGACTCCTTGAACGCATGCCGGATGAGTATTTATGAATTGGACAAAAAGCTGGATAAAAATCGCTATACCAACATCAATCCAGAAGAATACTACAATAAATACGACCCTAAATCCCTACTCGGGCGTAAGGCCTATTCAGCTTTCGACACGTCTGTTCCAGACTCTGTGAGATTTGAAAAGGACAATAACGGTTATTACACTTTCTATCCCAATGTAACATTCCCGCTGGATAGGAAGACTTTTGGTGAAGACAGAATATTAAAGGTATATCGGGAACATCCTGAATACTTCAAGAATTCAGACACCTTCATAGACAAGGTCTTTAAAGGAGTATACGTAAAGAGCGATTTGGGAGATGGAACTATCCTTTACGTGGACTACGTAGCTTTGGAAATGGAGCTTTGTACACACTACACAAACGACACAACCGGTGTAGCACTAAAAAAGAAAGACGGAACTGACTCCTTGAGATATATAACAAATACTATATTTGCTTCTACCAAAGAGGTTATCCAGGCAAACCAGTTCCTGAATTCAGATTTGATAAAGGAAAAGGCTGCCGAACCTCAGCACACTTACATTAAATCTCCTGCCGGTATCTTCACCGAAGCTATCATGCCATACGATTCAATATACAACAAACTGACCAATGACACCCTGAATGCCGTGAAACTGACTTTCACGAATTACAATATAAACAGTGACTACGAATATAGCATGAGTGCTCCTAATGACGTGCTGTTGATACGTAAGCAGGAGTTGAAGAGCTTCTTTGAAGAGAACAAAGTCAGGGATAATATTACCTCATTTACAACCACCCACAATGCATTTGCTACCAATCAATATGTATTCAGCAACATAGCCCGGTTGGTTACCACTTGCATCAACGAAAAACAAGCTGCCAAGAAAGCCGCCAAAGAAAAGGCCGGCAGTTCTTGGAATGAGACAGAGTGGGAAAAAACTTGGAACAAAGAAAATGAAGACTGGGATAAGGTATTGCTGATTCCGGTTTCCATTACCTATGACAGCAGTACAAGCAGCAGCGGCAACAAAACCATAACCGGTATCCAAAACGACCTCAAGCCGGGATATGCCAAACTAAAAGGCGGCCCGAAAGAGAATGCAAAAGGCGAAGTGGAATCTCCGCTGAAAATAGAAGTTACATACACCAGTTTCAACAAGTAACTGACAGATATTCCATAAAAAAGCCTTCCGCTCATTGTAGAGCGGAAGGCTTTTTTGATTGATGGGACAAGCTGCCGATATTATTCAGCAGCCTTTTTAGTTGTTTTCTTTGCGGCAGGCTTTTTGGCAGGAGCCTTGGCCTTTGCCGGTTTTTCTGCGGCAGATTTAGCTGTAGCCTTGCTCTCTTTCTTTTCTGCAGCCTTTATCTTCTCCAACTTGGCCTGTGCTTTCTCCAATTCCTTATGCAGTTCCTCTATCTCGGCACCTTGGTTCTGGATAGTGGTCAGCAATGCATTCAGTTCTTCGTTATCTATATCCACCGGATAGAGAGAATCGACACGTTTGATAAAGTCACCAAGAATATTCATATAATTGGTAAAAGCATCAAAAGGAGATTCATAAATGCCACGGTTCAAGCCGACACCGCTTTGCTTGGTAGTCATGAAACGGAAGTTGTTACTTGCCTGCAGATAATCCCAGTCTTGCTTGATACGGCGGTCATCGCAAAGATGGACACGCTCGGCAACACTATACAACTTGTTGAATGCTTCACGCTGCATCACGTTACCCAGCCAGCAGCTGGTATCCCTTTCTTCGTCCACCCAAGACATCGGATATGGAACGTCCAACTGGGAAACAGATTTCAGTTTGGTAACGATTTCCGTCGGTGTGGAGAAAGTAATCCCCTTTTCTTTGGCACAGTATGGAAGTGCCTTCAGGAATTCCAGAATATTGGAAGACAACGGCTGTGCCATGCCCAGAGCAGAGAGCTCCATAAAGATGTTGATGACCTGCTCTTCCTGCGGTAAAGCATCAATCCAGTTGATGTACTTGTCGGCAAACAAAGGATACTCGTTCCACTCGGAGTTGGAGAAGCGCAGGCTGATGTCGTCAGACAGCTTAAAATCACGCAACAGTAACTTCAAGTTAGGATTCATAGAGCAATGGTATACATAGTGCGGACTCTTCCAACCCAGAACATGCTTGGCTCCTTCCGTCAGCATACCCTTGAATCCCAAAGCTGCCACCATCGCACCAATCTCATCATTATAAATCAGGCTGGAATTACGGAACACCTTCGGCGCCTTACCGAACATTTGCTTCATCTTAGCGCTCTGACGCATCACCTCTTCCTTGAAGCAATCCTCGTTGGCCAGAGAAGAAAGGCCATGGGAATAAGGCTCGGCAAGGAACTCACAGCAACCGGTATCATTTAGCTGGTGCAACAAGTCGATGACAGCCGGTGCATATATTTCCAACTGCTCCAGCGCAACCCCCGAGATGGAGAAAGCCACTTTAAACGCACCTCCGGAATTCTTCACCATTTCAATCAAGGTGTTCAATGCCGGGATATAAGAGCGTTCGGCTACATCATTGATACTGGTTTCATTGGCATAATCATCGTAGTAATAATGATCGGTACCTATATCAAAGAAACGGTAACGTTTCAGATGAATGATTTGATGTATTTCAAAATAAAGACAGATAGTTCTCATTTCTATTATTGTTTTTGTTATTTACCATAGTTTCTTAACACATCCTCGTAGAGGGCGCGGATTCTCAAACCTACTTTTTCCCACGTGATTCCATCCACTTCCTTCTTGCCTTCCTCCTGCAGATATTGGAAGAGAGCGGGATTGGTGCAGAGGGAATAAATGGCATCGGCCATTGCATGAATGTCCCAATAATCGGTCTTGATGACCTTATCAAGAATTTCACCGCATCCCGACTGCTTGGAAATGATGGAAGGAGTCCCACACTGCATGGCTTCCAGCGGAGCGATACCGAAAGGCTCGGAAACGGAAGGCATAACGAATACATCACTGTTCTTGTAAACCTCATATACCTGCTTCCCCTTCATGAAGCCCGGGAAGTGGAACCGGTCGGCGATGCCCCGCTCGGCTGCCAGATTAATCATGGCATCCATCATATCTCCCGAACCGGCCATAACAAAGCGGATGTTGCGGGCACGCTGCAATACCAGCGAAGCTGCTTCCACAAAGTATTCCGGTCCCTTCTGCATGGTGATACGGCCCAGGAATGTCACAATCTTCTCTTTGGAATGGTCGGGACGTGGAATGTCCTGGTATTCCTGCGAGAGAGGATAGACGGCATTGTGCATGGCAAACACCTTCTTGGGGTTCTGATGGTACTGCTCAATAACCGTGCGGCGGGTCAGTTCGGACACGCACATGATGCAGTCGGCATAATCCATACCGTTCTTCTCCATAGAATAGACGGTAGGATTGACTTTTCCGCGCGAACGGTCAAAGTCCGTAGCATGGACATGGATACAGAGCGGCTTTCCGCTCACCATCTTGGCATGCACTCCGGCAGGATACGTCAGCCAGTCGTGGGCATGAATAATATCAAATTCCTGCTGGCGAGCCACTACTCCGGCAATCACCGAGAAGTTGTTTATCTCTTCGTGCAGGTTGCCGGGATAACCGCCGGCAAAGTCCATGCAGCCTATGTCATTGACGTGCATATAAGAGAAATCCGAATAAATATGGTCGCGGAAAGAATAATAATCTTCCGGCGTCATGTTGCGCGTCAGCCTCGACTTCAAATAATTGTAATCGACATCACGCCACACGATAGGCACCTGGTTCATGCCCACTATCTTCAAGAAGTCCTCTTCTTCGCCCGTCGGCTTGGGCATGCAGAAAGTAGTTTCCACATCACCCTGCAAACTTAATCCCTTAGTTATTCCATAAGAAGCAACCGCAAGACCACCATATATTTTGGGAGGAAATTCCCATCCAAACATTAAAACTTTCATCTTCGTTCCTCCTATTATAAATTATACTTAGACAATAACTTCAAGATACGCAGGATTTCCGCCGTATTCATGGCAAATGACACCGCCCCTCTTCCAACAAACGGAGGATTACCATCGAAGAGTTCGGGCAATGCGCCAATACAGTGGGAAGTCATTTCATCTTCCATACCGATGAGGTATCTCTCTACAAACGACACGCCACTCACTTTATAGATACGCAGATATGCTTCCATGTAGAAACCCATCAGCCACGGCCATGCCGTACCCTGATGATAGGCATAATCTCTTTGAATCTGAGGACCTACATAATTCGGATTGTATCCGCCACTCTTGGGGCTCAGTGTACGCAAGCCCTTCGGAGTCAACAGTTCTTTCGTCACAATATCAAGCACCTGTTTCTTCTGGGCCCTATCCAACGGAGAATAGTCAAAGGCAACGGTAAATATCATGTTGGGACGTACGCTCCAGTCCATCATATAACCATCCACATAGTCGAACAGATAGCCATACTCATTGCGGAAGACGTCTACGAAAGACTTTCCGGTGATTTCTGCCTGAGCGTCCAGTGTATCGGCAAGAATTTCATTGCCCCCCTCCCGAACCATATCGGCTACAAAACGCAGGGCATTGTACCACAGTGCATTCACTTCTACAATGTAGCCCGTACGTGGAATAACCGGGCGGCCATTGGCGGTAGAGTTCATCCAGGTAACCGCTTTCTCGGTGCCATTGGTATACAACAGTCCGTTTTCGTGCAGGAAGAGATTGTCATGCCTGCGTTCATGGATATAGTCAACAATCTCCTCGAGAAGATTACCGTACATCTGCCGGCAATTTTCACGCGAAGTCTCCTTGGCATACTGCTGTAAAGCCCAGACAGCCCACAGCAGCACATCCGGATGCTCCATCTCGTATATCTTATAGGAGGAAGGTTCTCCATTGATAAACTCACGGATAGCCTTTTCGGCTGTTTTCATCACGTCTTCAAATTCATCTTGCTCGCCTAAGGCCAAAGTAAGACCCGGCAGGGAGATGAACAAGTCACGGGCGCGACACTTGAACCAAGGATAGCCTGCAAGCACATAATGCTCCTCCCCCTGCTTGTTGTGAAACTGGTGCGCCGAGTTTTTCAGACAGTGGTAAAAACTGTCACGCGGAGTGCGGTCGGCCACCTCGGACTCAAAAGTCTGCTTCAGCTTGCGGGGAGAAATCTCGGAGATACCGGCGGAGAAGACAACGCTTTCCCCTTTCTTTATATCCACTTCAAAATATCCCGGCACATAAAGGTCTTCGTTGAAGTCATATCCGCGTTCCTGTTCTTTGGGATACTCGATACCACGATACCAGTCAGGCTGGAAGTGGAACTCATTCTTTTTGTTGAGCTGCATGAACAACTCCGGATAACCGGGATACATGCAGGTTTTAATGCCATTCTCTACCAACTGGTAGTCGCGGCTTGCCTGCGCATTTTCGTGCGTGTACTCGCGCACACTGCGGAATGCCAGGAAAGGGCGGAAACGAAGTGTGGTTGCCGAATGGGCATCGACCAAGGTATAACGAATCAGAATCCGATTTTCATGGTGTACGAAAATCTTTTCCTTACGAAGGATGACGCCTCCTACACGATAGGTAGTTGTGGGGATATTTTCACAGTCAAACTCTCGGATATACTTGTGCCCGTTAGGACTGAAGTGGTTTCCTTGATACTTATGCAACCCCAGGTTGAACTCCGCACCGTGCTGAATTACAGTTTCATCCAAAGAAGACAGCAGCACATGGTTTTCATCATCGAGGTTGGGGACCGGTATCACCAACAGACCGTGATATTTGCGTGTGTTACAATCTACAATTGTTGTACAATGATAGGCTCCCGACCTATTCGTCCGCAATATCTCCCTTGGCAAAGATTCTTGCAGATTAATCATCAGGGTCTTGTCAAATCGTAAATAACTCATAGTTGTGCATTATTTAAAGGTTAATTATTTCGGTATATGCGCTACAAGCCATGTAGCGATGCCCAAAAATACGAATTAAAGCTTATAGGCAAAATAAAAAGTCAGTTTTTTTTCGGTTTTCGTCAAATATTCCGTAGTATTGTACAAAAATAGCAATCACTGTACGAAATATGAAGCATGATATACGCAGAATGGCATTGGCGGCGGTTATACCCCTATTCCTGCTATTCATTTTATACATTTTAAAGTTTTTGGAGACAGGCATGGATTGGAACTTCACACGACTGGGAGTATATCCGATGGAACAGCGGGGCGTGTTCGGAATTTTCGCACATCCACTGGTACACAGCAGTTTCAAGCATCTGTTCGCCAATACGATTCCACTCTTTTTCCTGATGTGGTGTCTGTTCTATTTCTACCGGCATATAGCCCCCTACATCTTCTTTGCCATTTGGATAGGATGCGGTGCGCTTACCTTTCTTATAGGGAAACCGGGATGGCATATCGGAGCCAGCGGCATCATATACGGACTGGCTTTTTTTCTGTTCTTCAGCGGCATTCTGCGCAAACATGTACCGCTTATCGCCATTTCACTGTTGATAACGTTCCTATATGGCGGCCTGGTATGGAATATGTTCCCACAATTTGCCAAAGCCACCACTTCCTGGGAAGGACACCTTAGCGGAGCCATAGCAGGCACGCTATGCGCCATAGGCTTTATGGAATACGGTCCCCAACGGCCCGATCCGTTTGCCGGAGAGGAAGACGAAGAGGAAGACGAAGATGAGGAAAACAATGAGGATGAGGACGATAAGAAGGAAGAGGAGAAGGATGAGGATTCGTCTACAAGGATTGAATAGCACGTTTAAGAAACAATAAAAAAAACAAAAAGAGGGGCAAAGAGTTTACAGTACACCTTGATAATATCTACTTTTGTTTCAAAACAAGAAGAAAAAGCATTATGAATACAATGTTTGATACATTACTGCAACTGCCACTCTTTCAAGGACTCGCACAAGAAGACTTTACCAATATCCTGGGGAAAGTCAAGCTGAGCTTTACAAAGCATAAAGCCGGCGAAGTTATCGTGAAAGCCGGTGACACATGCAGTCAACTGATATTCGTATTGAAAGGTGAAATCTCCTCATGTACTTCATCTGCGAATACATCATACAGCTCCACGGAATATTTTCAGGCACCTTATGTCATCGAGCCACAATCTCTGTTCGGGATGAGCACCTCCTACGTCTCGGCCTATACCGCCCAAACCGAGACCCACACAGTGAGCATCAGCAAGGCTTTCGTCATGAGCGAATTGTTCAAATATGACATATTCCGCCTGAATTACATGAATATCATCAGCAACCGCGCCCAAAGCCTAAACAGCCGTCTTTGGGCAGAAAGCACCGACAACCTTGAGAAACGTATCGGCAACTTTATCCTGACACATATCGAACGTCCGTCAGGCAGGAAAATACTGAAAATAAAAATGGAAGAATTGGCTCAGGTGGTCAATGATACCCGTATGGGAGTATCAAGAGCGTTGAACAGCATGCAGGAGAAAGGCCTGCTCGAACTGCACAGAGGCGAGATGATGATTCCCGACGCAGAAAAGCTCTTATAGGCCACCTGAACCGAGATTTCCTACAACACCTTGTCTATCGCTTTCTTTATCAAGGCTTCCATCACTTTATACCCTTCTAGAGTGGGGTGTACCCCATCCCGGGTATACGAGGAGTTCAGAGCCTTATTGTCGCCTTCCACCATCTCACTGTAATAGTCGACATAAGGAATCTTGTTTTCCTGGGCATACTTCCGGATTCTGGCATTCAGCTGCATTATCTTTTGCGGAGCATCCTTCACCGAAGGATTCCAGCCAAAGGCAGCGGCAGGCAACACAGACGTCAAAATCACCTTTATCTTATTGGCCCGTGCCAGCTCTACCATAGACACTATATTTCCAAAAGTGTATTCTTCATTATAAGCGCCTGCATTTTCCGCAATGTCATTGGTACCTGCATTTATCACGACCAGCGCCGGAGCAAGCTTGATGACATCTTCGCGAAAACGGAGCAGGAAATGGGAAGAAGTCTGCCCGCCTATACCACGGCCCACATAACCGTTGTCTTCAAAGAAAGCGGCATCGTTTGCCACCCATCCTTCCGTGATGGAGTTGCCCATAAAAACCACCCGGTCCTTCTGTTTTCCCTTCCGTACCAGTTCCTTGTTTGCCTCTGCATAGCGTTTCAAATTTCCCCAGTCCTGCTTCTGTGCGTCAGAGGCTACCCAGGGGATGCACAAAAAGACAGCAATCATACATAAAAGTTTCATTGTTCTATTCTTTGTTGTTTTGTTATAAAAAAAACAGCCCCACCGTTTTTAAGGTGAGGCTATCATTATCATTGGTCAATCTCACTCCCACTCGATAGTCGCATTGGGTTTCGGAGACATATCATAACAAACGCGATTGACGGTTTTCACTTCCTTGAGAATACGGTCGGTAATCTTCATTAGGATGGGCCAGTCCACCGGCTCAATGGTAGCGGTCATGGCATCCACTGTGTTGACGGCACGGATAATGACGGGCCAGTCGAACGAACGTGCATTGTCGCGTACACCCACAGATTTGAAATCGGGCACCACAGTGAAATACTGCCATACCTTCTTATCCAGGCCTGCCAGTTGGAATTCCTCACGCAGAATGGCATCCGACTCGCGTACAGCCTCCAAGCGGTCACGGGTAATGGCTCCCAGACAACGTACTCCCAATCCGGGACCGGGGAACGGCTGACGGTAAACCATCTCGTACGGCAATCCAAGCTCTACACCGCATGCACGTACTTCGTCCTTGAACAGCTGGCGCAACGGCTCCACCAATTCAAACTGCAAATCCTCGGGCAGACCGCCTACGTTGTGATGAGACTTCACCATCTTGGCTGTTTTTGTGCCACTCTCTACAATATCGGGATAGATGGTACCTTGTCCCAGGAAGTCGATACCGTCCAGCTTGCGGGCTTCTTCCTCAAAGACACGGATAAACTCTCCGCCGATAATCTTGCGCTTTTCTTCCGGGTCAGCCACGTTTTCCAGCTTGGAGAGGAAACGGTCTGTAGCATCCACGTATATCAAGTTAGCTTTCAGCTCCTTGCCAAAGATTTCCACCACGGCTTCCGATTCGCCCTTACGCATCAGTCCGTGGTTCACGTGTACGCAAACCAGCTTGTCTCCGATGGCTTTCAGCAGCAAAGCGGCCACCACGGAGCTATCCACACCACCGGACAGTGCCAGCAGCACCTTACGGTCGCCCACCTGACGACGTATCAACTCCACCTGGTCGTTGACGAAATTCGTCATGTTCCAGTTCGCCTCAGCCTTGCAAGTATCGAATACGAAAGATTTCACAGCCTCCTTGATGGCTTCCACATCATCCGTAAACTGCGGCAGCTTCACTTCGCACAGCGCCTTGTCGTGTCCGGCAGCCATTACGGGGAATCCCGCTTCGTAAATCTCGGGCAACACGTCGATGGACACCCCGTCAACCACATTGTTGGGGCCGCCGTTGATGATGATGCCTTTCACATTCGGCAAGGCCTTCAGTTCGGCGGCAGTAATGTCGTGCGGGTAGATTTCGCTATATACTCCCAACGCACGAATCGCCCGGGCAAGCACTGTGTTCTCATGGCTTCCCAAATCCAGAATCACAATCATATCCTGCTTCATTCTTCTATATTGTTTTTAAGTTAATAATTTCAGTAGGTCTTATTCCCATTCTATTGTGCTGGGTGGTTTTGAAGAGATGTCATAGGTCACGCGGTTCACACCTTTCACCTTATTTATAATGTCGTTGGACACCTTACCCAGGAATTCGTAGGGCAGATGCGCCCAGTCGGCTGTCATGGCATCGGTGGAAGTGACGGCACGCAAGGCCACTGCACGTTCATAGGTGCGTTCGTCGCCCATCACGCCCACACTCTGTACGGGCAGAAGAATGACGCCCGCCTGCCAGACCTGATGGTAGAGCGATGTCTCGTTGCCGTCGGCATCCTGCACTTTCCAGTCACGCAAGCCCTGAATGAAAATATCGTCGGCTTCCTGCAAAGTATGCACCTTCTCCGGTGTTATATCCCCCAGGATGCGGACAGCCAGTCCCGGACCGGGGAAAGGATGACGGGTAATCAAATGTTCGGGCATTCCCAATTCGCGTCCCACGCGGCGTACTTCGTCCTTGAACAGCCACTGCAACGGTTCGCACAGACGGAGGTTCATCTCCTCGGGCAGACCGCCCACGTTGTGATGGCTCTTGATGGTCTTGCCCGTAATGTTTAGGCTCTCGATGCGGTCGGGATAAATGGTGCCTTGTGCCAACCAACGGGCATCGGTTATCTTGTGCGCTTCGGCATCGAAGACCTCGATAAAATCGCGGCCGATGATTTTACGCTTTTGCTCAGGCTCGGTCACTCCCTCCAAATCCTTGAAGAACTTCTCGCTGGCATCCACGCCAATCACGTTCAGTCCCAGGCATTCGTAGTCGTGCATCACATTCTTGAACTCATTCTTGCGAAGCAGTCCGTGGTCCACAAAGATACAGGTCAAGTTCTTGCCAATGGCACGATGCAGCAACACGGCGGCTACCGAAGAATCCACACCGCCACTCAGTCCCAGGATAACTCGGTCGTTGCCAAGCTGCTCCTTCAGTTCGGCCACAGTAGTATCTACAAACGATGCGGCGCTCCAGCTCTGGCTGCAACCGCATACGTCCACCACGAAGTTGCGCAGCATCTGCGTACCGTCCTCGCTATGAAATACTTCCGGATGGAACTGCACTCCCCACATCTCCTCGCCGGACACCTGGTAAGCAGCAATCGCTACCTTGTCCGTAGAAGCTATAATCTTGAAGTTGTCGGGAATGGCTGTAATCGTGTCTCCATGGCTCATCCATACTTGGGTATTCTTCCTTACCCCTTTGAAAAGGACATTCTCCGAATCGAAAGAACCGAGATGGGCACGTCCGTACTCGCGGGTTCCTGCCGGCTCCACCCGTCCACCGTTGCTGTAGGAGATAAACTGCGCACCGTAGCAGATACCCAGAATGGGGTATTTCCCACGAATCCCGCTCAAATCTACCTTGAATGCACTCTTATCATAAACAGAAAAGGGGCTACCCGAAAGGATAACTCCTTTTACACTCTCATCTCCGTATGGAAATTTGTTGTAAGGTACAATCTCGCAATAGACATTCAATTCGCGCAGCCGGCGGCCGATGAGCTGCGTGGTTTGCGAACCGAAATCAAGAATAATAATCTTCTCTTGCATATAAATCCGTATAGACTTTAATAAATGATTTGCAAAAGTAGAAAAAGTAAAGGAATTATCAGGGATAATGTGACAGAAAAACGTTTTTTTACTAAAAACAGCTTTAATTTCAGGCTAGAACTATCCACAAGGATACTAAAAGCTATTCTTACTACAACCGTGCTGTTTTCTTACCACAGCTATGCAACTTGCTTACCACAGCAATGTTATTTTCTTACCACGGCTGTGGTAAGATTACTGCTTAGTATAAAAAGGGACAGTTTCCGGCGGTACCGGGGAGAGTTAAATGCATTAGGGAATGTATCAAAAGCCATGAACGCTTTCATCATGTTATAATATTAGGCGCGGAATTCTAAGACCTACGCAAGTTTCCTGTGCAAAAACTTGTGTAGGTCTTAGAATTCCGCGCCTAAAAAAAGCGTCAAGAGGGTTTTGACATCCCTATGAAGTTCCGCTTCGATATTACTTTTCTTTCAGCAAATCACGGATTTCGGTCAGCAGCACCTCTTCCTTGCTCGGGGCAGGGGGAGCCGGAGGAGCGGCAGGTGCCTCTTCTTTCTTCTTTTCAGTCAGCTTGGTCAACAACTTTATGAACATGAAGATAGAGAATGCTATAATCAGGAAGTCGAAGGTGACCTGCAAGAAATTACCGTAATTCAGGGTCACGGCAGCAATTTCTTTTCCGTCCACCATTTCGGCAGGTTTCAGCACCCACTTCAAGTCTGTAAAGTTGACACCGCCCACCAGCAGCCCGATAGGAGGCATAATCACATCTGCCACAATGGAGGAGACGATTTTTCCGAATGCCCCACCGATAATCACACCGACGGCCATGTCTATCACATTGCCCTTCATGGCAAAAGCCTTAAATTCCTGTAAAAATGAACTTTTTCCCATCTTTTCAATTATTTAATTATGATTTTGGTTACGAATATAAAAACATTTTCTTACTTTTGCACCGCAAATCAGAAAGAATTGCAATTAGTAAGCGAAAGTTTATTTTTAAACATTATAAAACCCTTAAAAGTTTAAACAAAATGATTAAAGTAGGTATTAATGGATTCGGACGTATCGGACGTTTCGTATTCCGCGCTGCAATGAAGAGAAACGATATTCAGATCGTAGGTATCAACGACCTTTGCCCGGTAGATTACTTGGCTTACATGCTGAAGTATGACACTATGCACGGCCAGTTCGACGGTACTATCGAAGCTGATGTTGAAAACAGCAAGCTGATCGTTAACGGTCAGGCTATCCGCATCACTGCAGAAAGAAACCCGGCTGACTTGAAATGGAACGAAGTAGAGGCAGAATACGTTGTTGAATCTACTGGCTTGTTCTTGAGCAAAGACAAAGCTCAAGCTCACATCGAAGCCGGCGCAAAATATGTTGTAATGTCTGCTCCTTCTAAGGACGACACTCCGATGTTCGTTTGCGGTGTTAACGAAAAGACTTACGTTAAGGGTACTCAATTCGTATCTAACGCTTCTTGTACTACCAACTGCTTGGCTCCTATCGCTAAGGTATTGAACGACAAATGGGGTATCACTGACGGTTTGATGACTACTGTTCACTCTACAACTGCTACTCAGAAGACAGTTGACGGTCCTTCTATGAAAGACTGGAGAGGTGGTCGTGCTGCTTCCGGCAACATTATCCCGTCTTCTACCGGTGCTGCTAAGGCTGTAGGTAAAGTTATCCCGGCATTGAACGGCAAACTGACTGGTATGTCTATGCGTGTTCCGACTTTGGACGTATCTGTAGTTGACTTGACAGTTAACTTGGCTAAGCCCGCTACTTACGCTGAAATCTGCGCTGCCATGAAGGAAGCTTCTGAAGGCGAATTGAAGGGTGTTCTGGGTTACACTGAAGATGCAGTTGTTTCTTCTGACTTCTTGGGTGACACTCGCACTTCTATCTTCGACGCTAAGGCTGGTATCGCTTTGACTGATACTTTCGTTAAGGTTGTATCTTGGTATGATAACGAAATCGGTTATTCTAACAAGGTTCTTGACTTGATTGCTCACATGGCATCAGTTAACTGCTAATATACAGTTAGAAAATAATAAAAAATAGGTGACTTCTGCAGAAGTCGCCTATTTTTTTTGCAATTTTGCAGCTAGTTCGTTTTTTATCAGACCCTTTAAACATGATGAAGATTATACTAACTCTAATATTGCTTTGCTTTATGAACACTATATCGTCTCAAAATCCTTTTTTTGAAACATACTCCACGCTGCACAGCACTGTCCCGTTCGACAAGATTAAGACCGGAGATTACGTACCCGCCATCCGCGAAGGCATCCGCCGCCAAAATGCGGAAATAGAGGCCATCATCCGCAATCCGGAAGTCCCGACATTTGCCAACACAGTGTTGGCCTACGAGAAGTCCGGTGAGATGCTCCACCGTGTCAGCACTGTATTCGGCAATCTGCTCAGTGCCGAAACGGACGATGACCTACAGGAACTGGCCAAGGAAATCATGCCGATGATGAGCGAGCATGAAAACAACATCAGCCTGAACGAAGAGCTGTTTGCACGCATCAAAGCGGTTTACGAGCAGCAAGACAAAGAGACGCTGAACCCGGAACAGCACAAGCTGCTGGAAGATATTTACAATGGTTTTGTACGCAACGGCGCCAACCTCCAGGGAGAAGCCAAGGAGAAATACCGGGCTTTATGCAAAGAGCTCAGCCTGCTGACGCTGCAGTTCAGTGAAAACAACCTGAAAGAAACGAACGACTACAAGCTTGTCATCACCGACAAGTCACAACTGGCCGGGCTACCCGAGAGCGCGGTAGAAGCCGCTGCAGAGACAGCCGGGGAAAAAGGCGTCGAAGGCTGGGTATTCACCTTGCAGGCTCCCAGCTATGGCCCTTTCCTGACCTATGCAGACAGCCGTGACCTGCGCCGTGAGCTGTATATGGCCTACAATACGAAGTGTACGCATGACAACGCCAGCAATAATCTGGAAATCGTAAAGAAACTGGCCAATGTCCGTATGGAGATTGCCCAACTCCTAGGCTATGACAACTTCGCCGAATACAACCTCCAGGAGCGCATGGCACAAAACAGTGAGTCCGTGTATAAGCTGCTGGACCAACTGCTGGAGGCTTACACGCCCACCGCCAAACAAGAATATGCAGAAGTGCAAGCCCTGGCACGCCAAGCGGAAGGAGAAGACTTCGTCCTAATGCCGTGGGACTGGGCGTACTATTCCCATAAACTGAAGGACCGGAAGTTCAATATCGACGATGAGCTGCTCCGCCCTTACTTTGAGCTGAACAACGTGAAGGAAGGTGTATTCGGCCTGGCAACCAGACTGTATGGCATCACCTTCAAGAAGAATCCGGATATTCCCGTTTATCACAAGGATGTGGATGCCTACGAAGTCTTCGACAAAGACGGGAAATTCCTTGCCGTGTTCTATACCGACTTCCACCCCAGAGCAGGCAAGCGCTCGGGAGCCTGGATGACCAGCTACAAGGAACAGTGGATTGACGAAAAGACCGGTGAGAACAGCCGTCCCCACATATCCATTGTGATGAACTTCACCAAACCGACACAGGACAAGCCTGCCCTGCTTACCTTCGGCGAGGTGGAGACATTCCTGCACGAATTCGGCCACAGCCTGCATGGTATGTTTGCCAATACCACCTACGGGAGCCTGAGTGGAACCAATGTATATTGGGACTTTGTGGAACTCCCCTCCCAATTCATGGAGAACTTCGCCATCGAAAAGGAATTCCTGCATACGTTTGCCCGCCATTACCAAACCGGAGAACTGATACCGGACGAACTGGTACAGCGCATTGTGGATTCCTCCAACTTCAACGCGGCATACGCCTGCCTCCGCCAGGTTAGCTTCGGCCTGCTCGATATGGCTTGGTACACACGTAACACCCCGTTTGAAGGTGACGTGAAAGCCTATGAAAAGAAGGCTTGGGAAAAAGCACAGATTCTGCCTTCTGTGGCAGAAGCCTGCATGAGCACACAATTCTCCCATATCTTTGCCGGAGGATATTCTGCCGGATACTATAGTTATAAATGGGCAGAGGTGCTGGATGCAGATGCTTTCTCGCTATTCAAGCAGACGGGCATCTTCAACCCGGAGACTGCCGCCTCCTTCCGAGAGAATATCCTTTCCAAAGGCGGAACGGAACATCCGATGACGCTCTATAAACGCTTCCGCGGACAAGAGCCTACAATCGACGCATTATTAATCAGAAATGGAATAAAGAAATGAAGAGACTTATAAGGAACATCTTTTGCATGTTGCTCATGTTTTCGCTGCTCCCCCTGCTAAGCGGTTGCGACAACGAGGACGATGTTATCGGAATATTCACCGGGAAGACATGGAAGCTCAGCCGACTCACCAATAAAGGCAGCAATGCCCAATTCTATCCAAACCTTTGGAACAACAATGAGGAAGAGATGAAGAAGAGTCTGGACAAGCTATATAATCAGAAAAGCACCTTCACCCTCAATTTTGAAGGTACCGAACTGGATGGAGAACTGATGGGCACCACCGTCAACGGACAAGGCATCAACTCAAGCGTCAACGGCACTTGGAAAGCCGACGGAGCTTCAGGCTCGCTCAGCATCAGTGTGAAGGTTACGGGGGCTGCAGAAAGCGATGCACTGGCCAAGGCATTCATCTCCGGATTGCAAAACGTGTACAAGTATGAAGGGGATGCCAATTCACTGACCCTCTATTTTAAAGACGGACCGACAACCAGAGTCATGGGATTCACCCCGCAACGATAAAGCATAAATATGATGGACGATTCTACAAAAGACAAACAAGAAGCATTGGATAGGCGTTATATACGTATGGCAAGCATTTGGGCCGAAAATTCGTATTGCCAACGCCGCCAGGTCGGTGCACTGATTGTAAAAGACAAGATGATTATCTCTGACGGCTACAACGGTACCCCTTCCGGTTTTGAGAATGTATGCGAAGATGAGAATAACGTCACCAAACCATACGTGCTCCATGCCGAAGCAAACGCCATTACCAAAATAGCCCGTTCAAACAACAGCAGTAACGGTGCCACCATGTACGTCACTGCCTCCCCCTGCATAGAATGCTCCAAACTGATTATCCAGGCAGGCATCAAGCGGGTGGTCTACTCCGAGAAATACCGCCTGGAAGATGGTATCGAACTTTTGAAACGGGCAGGCATCGAGGTAGTGTTTATTTCAATGGATAATGAAAAGTTGAAAATGGAAAGTTGAAAGTTGCATGCGCAGCCAAATAGTAAATTGTAAATAGTCTAATAGTAAATAAACATCATGAGTACAAAAAATACTTCCCGCTTTATGCCGCTCATCATCGCAATCAGCGTAGTCGCGGGAATCCTTATCGGAACGTTTTATGCCAGGCATTTTGCCGGTAATAAACTGGGAATCATCAATAGCTCGTCCAACAAGCTGAATGCCTTGCTGCGTGTTATTGATGACCAGTATGTGGATACCGTCAACATGACCGATTTGGTAGAGAAGGCCATGCCGCAGATATTGGCGGAACTCGACCCCCACTCCACCTACATCCCCGCACAGAAGCTGGAAGAGGTAAACTCCGAACTTGAAGGCAGCTTCAGCGGTATAGGTATCCAGTTCACCATTCAAGAAGACACGATACACGTAAACAGCGTGATTCCCGGCGGACCGTCCGAGAAAGTGGGCCTGATGGCAGGCGACCGCATTGTAATGGTCAACGACAGTCTGTTTGCAGGCAAAGGCCTGACAAACGAAAAGGCCATGCGCAACCTGAAAGGTCCGAAAGGAAGCCAAGTGAAGTTAGGCGTCAAGCGTGCCACGGAAAAGGAGTTGCTCGACTTCACCATCACACGCGGTGACATCCCACAAAACACCATTGATGCAGCCTATATGCTCGACGATGACTACGGATATATACAAATCAGCAAATTCGGACGTACCACACACGTGGAGCTGCTGAATGCGATTGCCCAACTGAGCCACGAGAAGTGCAAAGGCCTGATTATTGACCTGCGCGACAATACCGGAGGCTACATGGAAGCCGCCACGCGCATGGTGAACGAATTCCTGCCGGAAGGAAAGCTGATAGTATATACCCACGGCCGCAAATACCCCCGCATGGAGGAATATGCCAACGGTACCGGCAGTTGCCAGAAGCTGCCGCTAGTGGTATTGGTAAACGAGAGTTCCGCTTCGGCCAGCGAAATCTTTGCGGGCGCCATTCAGGACAATGACCGCGGAACCATTGTAGGACGCCGTTCCTTCGGCAAGGGACTCGTACAGCAACCCATCGACTTCAGCGACGGTTCCGCCATCCGCCTGACCATTGCCCGTTATTACACCCCATCGGGCCGTTGCATCCAGCGCCCCTACGAGAACGGCAAGGACAGTAAATACGAAATGGACTGGATTACCCGTTACGAACACGGCGAGTTCTTCTCCAAAGACAGCATCAAACTGGACGAAAACCTGCGTTACTCTACCGGTTTGGGCAGACCCGTATACGGCGGCGGTGGCATTATGCCGGACGTATTCGTTCCGCAAGACACAACCGGAGTATCTTCTTACCTGATAGAAGTAAGCAACAAGGGACTGATTCTGCAATTCAGCTTCCAGTATACCGACCGCAACCGTGCGAAATTGAGTGAATACGACAATGAAGAAGATTTGTTGAAGTACCTTCGCCACCAAGGTATCGTGGAGCAGTTTGTACGTTTTGCAGACTCCAAGGGAGTAAAGCGGCGCAACCTGCTTATCCACAAGTCCTACAAGCTACTGGAAAGAAGTCTTTACGGCAACATTATCTATAACATACTGGGAAGGGAGCAATACATCCGCTACATCAACCAGAGCGATGCTACCGTCAAGAAGGCATTGGATATTCTGGAACGTGGCGAGGCATTCCCAAAAGCCCCGGAAGCGACACCAATCATAGAGGATACAAAAGATGATGGAAAGGAAAAAAGAACTGCGCAGGCAGGTAGCTTTGTTGAAGACCCGACACAGCTCTTCCACTACGCGTCAGTCTGCTGAAATACTTGCCGCCCTCGAGGCACATCCTGCTTTCAGGGCGGCAACCACCGTACTGCTTTACCACTCTCTCAAAGACGAAGTGGACACACACGAATTTATCCGGAAGTGGAGCCGCGAAAAGCGGATACTGCTTCCGGTAGTTGTAGGTGACGACCTGGAACTGCGGCTGTACACCGGACCCGAAGACTTGAAACCTGGCGCATACGGCATCGAAGAACCAACCGGCGAGCTATTTACCGACTATGCAGACATAGACTTCATAGTGGTTCCCGGCGTGGCATTCGACCGTAACGGCAACCGCCTGGGGCGCGGTAAAGGTTACTATGACCGGCTTCTGCCCCGCATCCCATCAGCCTACAAAGCCGGCATCTGCTTCCCGTTTCAACTCGTAGAAAAAGTTCCTGCGGAACCGTTTGATATACGCATGGATGAAATCATTACGCAATGAAAACTAATTATCATACACACACCACACGCTGCATGCATGCCACCGGAGATGACGAAGACTATGTGCTCAGTGCCATCAAAGGCGGTTACCGGATACTCGGGTTTTCAGACCATACTCCCTGGAAATACCGTACCGACTACGTAGCCGACATGCGGATGCTCCCCGAGGAGCTCCCCGGCTACGTGGAGAGTCTCAAGACGCTCCGTGAGAAATACCACGACCGGATAGACATCAGAATAGGACTTGAATGTGAATACTTCCCCCAATATATCCATTGGCTGAAAGAGCAAACCAAGAAGTACCAACTGGACTATATCATCTTCGGAAACCATCACTACCACACCGATGAAAAGTTCCCCTACTTCGGCCATCATACAGACAGCCGCGACATGCTCGAACTTTACGAAGAGAGCGCCATCGAAGGTATGGAAAGCGGATTATTCTCCTGCCTTGCCCATCCGGACTTGTTCATGCGCTCCTATCCGAAGTTCGACCACCATTGCACTACCATCAGCCGGCACATCTGCCGTACTGCTGCACGCCTGAATGTCCCGTTGGAATACAATATAGGCTATGTAGCCTACAATGAAGCGCACGGCTTATCCACCTACCCGTGCCCGGAGTTCTGGCGAATCGCTGCCAATGAAGGCTGTACAGCTATCATCGGACTGGATGCGCATGACAACAAGGATTTGGAAACTCCGATGTATTATGACCGGGCAGTCCGGGAATTGAAGGAACTGAAGATTGAAAGAATAGATGAGCTGAGGATGCTCATCTGAATATGATATTCGTTATGACCTGGGCCCCCACATGACGATTCAAGTTGCGCACCAGCAACTCGCGCCCCATCATCAGTTCCTGGCGCAAAGCAGCAGAAGTGAGGTGCACATAAAGCACCTGGTTCTTTATATAAAGTTCACGGGTGTAGGAGGCAATGGTAGGCCCCAGCACTTCGGGCCACGCACTGATAAGCCGCCGTTCATTCAGCGGAGACTCCAGACTTTCCTGCCTGAGGTAATGACGGATAAGTTCACCTATCTGTTCGGCATTATTGCGCTTCATGCCTCTTCCTCCTTCATTTCGGCAACCGTTCCCTGCTCCACACGGAACATCTTATAATCACTGCCCACTTTATGCAGAATACGGTCCAGGTGTTCGCGGTTGGTATCGGTTATAAAAATCTGTCCAAAACTGTCGCCTGCCACCAACTTGATGATTTGCTCCACACGCGAGGCATCCAGCTTGTCAAAGATATCGTCCAACAACAACAAGGGAACAGTGGTCCCGGTACGTTTCAGGAAATCAAACTGTGCCAGCTTCAACGCTACCAGATAAGTCTTGTTCTGTCCCTGCGACCCTTCACGCTTGATGGGGAAATCTCCCAAAAGCATATTCAGCTCGTCCTTGTGCACACCGCGCAACGAATAGCCCATAATCTGGTCGCGAGCACGGCTTTCCTTCAGCACTTCCAGCAAAGAGGCATCGCGGGCATGAGAGTCATAGCTTAATCCCACCTTCTCCCTATCTTGCGAAATGAATGAATAGAAAGACTGGAAAATAGGAATAAACTCACGGATAAAGGCCTCACGTTTGCGGAACACCACTTCACCGGCTTGTGCCATCATCTCCTCCCAGACCAGAAAGAGCTCTTCCTCCACCGGCTGTTCACTCTTCAGTAAGGTATTCCGCTGCACCAAAGCTTTATTGTATCGTATCAAAGCATCCAGATACTCTTTGTCGTACTGCGAGATAACCACATCCATAAAACGTCGGCGTTCATCACTGCCTCCTGCTATCAACTCCGAATCGGCAGGCGAGACCATGACCAAAGGCAGGAAGCCGATATGGTCCGACAAACGCGTATACTCCTTCTTGTTTCGCTTAAACTGTTTCTTCTGGCGCCTCTTCATACCACAGTAGATTTCCTCAGGAGTCCCATCGGCAGCCTCATAAAACCCTTGAATAACAAAGAAGTCGGCATCATGGCGGATATTCTGGGAATCAATGGGATTACCGGCACTTTTACAGAAAGACAAGAAATACACCGCATCCAGCAGGTTCGTTTTCCCCATGCCGTTCTGTCCGAAAAAGCAGTTCAACTTGGGCGAGAATGAAAGCTCCACCTGCTCCAAGTTCTTATAATTGAGTATAGATATACGTTTCAGTATCATTATAGTAACGATGAGTTCGGTTACAAAGATAATGCAAAACCGAAAGCAGTACAAAATAAGCCTGCTTATTTTTAATATAGAGGTGAAGCCCGGCTTATTGAAAAGTAGAAATAATTTCGGTGTTTTCTGATACAAAACAAAAAAAGATGCCGCTAAATTTCGTTGATAGCTATAAAAAACTTACTTTTGCGGGTCGAAATAGATAAATAAGAATAATAACAAAAAGATTATATAAAAATGGCAGAACAAAAAAAGACGAATGAAGCCTTAAACGTGGAGGATGCACTGACACAATCGGAGGCCTTTTTCATTAAGAACAAAAAAGCAATCATCGGCGCTGTAGTAGCAGTAATCATCATCATTGCCGGTGTAGTGATGTACAAGAACCTTTATGCAGACCCCCGTGAAGAAAAAGCACAAGCTGCCTTATTCAAAGGACAAGAATACTTCGAAGCAGACGCTTATGCACAAGCACTGAACGGTGACAGCATCGGTTTTGCCGGATTTGTAAAAGTGGCAGACGAATACAGCGGCACAAAAGCAGCCAATCTTGCAAAAGCCTATATGGGTCTCTGCTATGCACACCTCGGTAAATATGACGAAGCAGTGAAAGCATTGGACAGCTTTGACGGAGACGACCAAATGGTAGCTCCTGCCATGAAAGGTGCTATGGGTAACTGCTATGCGCAGCTCGGCCAACTGGACAAAGCCGCTTCCATGCTGCTGAAAGCCGCCAACGAAGCCGACAACAACTCCCTCAGCCCCATCTACCTGCTGCAAGCTGGAGAAATCCTGGTAAAGCAAGGTAAGTATGACGATGCAATCCAGGCGTATACCACTATCAAGGATAAATACTTCCGTTCATACCAGGCAATGGATATCGATAAGTATATCGAACAAGCCAAACTATTGAAGAAGTAATATACCTTATTATAAAAATATCTCAGGCACGGATTACACGGAAAACACGGAAAGACACAATAGCCGTGAATCCGTGTAGTCCGTGCCTCTTTTATCTCTCCTCTCCCTTTAATTTTCAATTATTAATTCTTAATTCCTTATTTATGGCAACAGCTTATCACAATCTTTCAGACTACGATTTCAGTTCTGTACCCAGCGCGGAAAAAATGAAATTCGGCATCGTTGTATCTGAGTGGAATTATAATATTACCGGCGCTCTCCTAAAAGGTGCCATAGACACCTTAAAAAAACATGGAGCCAAAGATGAAAATATTCTGGTAAAAACAGTACCCGGCAGTTTTGAACTGACTTTCGGCGCCAACCAACTTATCGAATACAGCGAAGTCGATGCAGTTATTGCAATTGGTTGTGTAGTCAGAGGAGATACTCCACATTTTGACTATGTTTGCATGGGTGCTACCCAAGGAATTACCCAATTAAACGCAAGTGGCGATGTACCAGTAATTTACGGATTAATTACTACCAATACTATGGAGCAAGCAGAAGACCGCGCCGGTGGCAAGCTGGGTAATAAAGGAGACGAATGTGCAATTACTGCAATAAAAATGATAGATTTTGCTTGGAGTTTACAAAAATAGTCGTATCTTTGCACCGCAATTGAGAAACAAACCTACTCAATGAGAGAATTGAGATAGAATCTTAAGTGCAAAAGGGCAAATACCAGAGTGGCCAAATGGGGCAGACTGTAAATCTGCTGGCTTACGCCTTCGGTGGTTCGAATCCATCTTTGCCCACAAAAAATTGCGGAAGTAGCTCAGTTGATAGAGCATTAGCCTTCCAAGCTGAGGGTCGCGGGTTTGAGCCCCGTCTTCCGCTCTTCTGAAAATCAGATAGTTATCGCAAGATTTCTATCTGATTTTTGTTTTTAGAGAATGCTGAATCTGCACGAAACTATGCGGTTGAAGTCAACCAAGAAGTCAACCAAAAATTTTATGAGTGCAGTAATCAACGTAGTGTGCTACAAGTGGAAAACTTTAGCAAATGGAGAATCCCCCTTAATGGTAAGAGTAGCCAAAAGCGGCAAACGGACTATGCAGAGTTTAGGCATATCCGTCAATCCTAAATATTGGGACTTTACACGAAACAAGCCTAAACCGAACTGCCCTAACAAAGAATATATCCAAAAGATTATCTTGGATAAGCAACGGGAACTTCAACAGCGAATGTTAGAGTTGAATATCGAACAGAAAGAATATACCACTACTACCCTACTCAATAATGAGCATACCAAGTTTGAACTGAAAACCGTTAGTGAATTCTACCACGAATTGATAGAGCAATACACACGTGAGGATAAATGCGGCAACCGTCTTATCTATAAAAGTTCTTTCAACTCGCTTAAAGTGTTCACGAAAGGCAAAATAGATATACCTTTCAGTGATATAGATACTTCTTGGCTTAACAAATATGAGAAATGGCTACGTTCCAAAGACAACAAAGAAACTACCATAAGCCTAATGTTTCGCACGCTCCGGAGTACATATAATAAAGCTATCAAAGCTAAGTGCGCCCGGAAGTCCGATTATCCGTTTGATGAGTACAAAGTCAACAAGTTCGATACCACAACTCAAAAGAGAGCCATTGCCAAAACAGACGTGCTGAAATTCACAACAGAGGTGCAGCCTATTGGAAAACAGCAGTACATGGAGTTGAGCAAAGACATATTCGTGTTCAGTTATCTATGCGGTGGAATCAATTTCACTGATATAGCTAATCTAACAAACGAGAATATTCAGAATGGCAGATTACACTATATTCGTCAAAAAACAAAGAAACTGATTAAAATAGGAATACCACAAGAGGCCATGCTAATAATTGAAAAATACTCAAAAGAGAGTAAAGGCTATCTTTTTCCTATTTTGGATAGCAAGATACACAAGACCGCCCTACAAAAGCAGAACAGAATACATAAGATATTAGGAAAGGTCAATAAGAATCTAAAACTACTTGCCGCACAGCTTGGAGTTGAAGCCAACTTAACAACCTATGTCGCTCGCCATTCATTCGCGAGTGTTCTTAAGAAATCGGGAGTAAACATTGCATTGATAAGTGAAGCATTGGGTCATTCAGACTTGGCGACTACTCAAATATATTTGGATAGCTTCGACAACGAGCAAGTAGATGAAGCAATGAAGAATTTGCTGTAATGAATAAATCTCCATTTGTAGCAATGCAGGTGGAGATTATTTTTTTAATTTTGCTTTCAAATCCAAAGTTAAAAAGATGAGCACCAACAATTCTAACATAATCAATGGATATGACCTCGTACAAGCAAAGAGTGCATTACCACAATTTATTCAATGTTCTACGAGATATAAAGAACTGTCCCAACTTTTCTCACAAACAGAATACCAAGAAACTCTTTTAGATATTATAACAACTACCATTAAACGCATCAGAAGATACCAAAGCTCTAAAGTTATTGACTTGGCGAGACTTGTTAAACTCTTATACGGCATCCAAAAACATGATTCTATCCAAATCAAATATAATGGGAAGACCCAATTTGATTTTCCATACGGAGAAACTACCCGGTTGGAAAATCCAGTGTAAGCTGCCCCCTAAAACCAAGCGATTCTGCCCCCTTGTGCTAAAATAATCCTACCCCCTTGATTCCAATATAAAAATACCCCTGCTTGGCAATGCCCGGCAGGGGATTTTTCGTAGATTTGATTCCCGTCTTGACCGGTGGGATAAAATCATTTCTACTATGACAACAAAGATAGCAAACATCCTCCAATGTTACGCATTGGGGATGGGGATAAAGCAGATAAGCAGGAGCTTTGAGCTTTCCCGCAACACGGTGCGCAGATATGTGCGCCTGTTTCAAGAGTGTGGTATACCGATAAAGGAGTTGGCCGCCATGCCTTCCGCTCGCATCCAGGAAATGTTCTCTGAAGGTGTTGGCCGTAACAGGGAACCGTCACAACGCCAGCTTGAGCTTGAGGCACTCCTTCCTGAGTATGCTGCCCGGCTTAGCCGCCGAGGCGTAACAGTGAAAACCCTGTACGAAGAGTACCGCGAGACCCATCCTGACGGATACAGACATGCCAGTTTCGGCAACTATCTCATGCGTTACCGTATGGTGACACATGTCGTAGGCCATGTCGAGCATTATGCCGGAGACCAGATGTATATCGACTTCGCCGGTGACAAACTGGAAGTCGTTGACAGTGAAAGCGGTGAATGTCGCAGCGTTGAAGTGTTCGTGGCCATACTTCCGTGCAGCCACTATACCTATTGTGAGGCGGTCTGGTCCCAGTCAAGACAGGACTTGATTAAGGCGTGTGAGAACGCGCTTCATTTTTACGGCGGGGTTCCGATGGCGATCGTACCAGACAACCTCAAATCGGCGGTAACCCGCAGCGACCGTAACGAGCCGGTAATCAACGAGGAGTTTGCGGCATTTGCCGAACACTACGGATGTACCGTATACCCCACACGGGTACGTCATCCAAAGGACAAGGCCTTGGTGGAGAATGCCGTGAAGCTACTTTACCGATCCGTCTACGCTGACATCGAGGGTCTTGTATTCCACTCGCTGGAGTCTCTGAATGCGGCCATATCCGAATCGCTCTCGGCCTTCAACGGACGCAGGATGAGCGGGCGTCCCCAGTCCAGACGGGAACAGTTCGAGCAGATTGAGTCCGACTGCCTCCGCCCGCTTCCCGCCATACGCCATCAGATGAAAGAGCGACGCTCCGCAACAGTAATGCGTAACGGCTATGTCACCTTCAGGCTTCACCATTACAGCGTACCGAAAGAGTATATAGGCAAACGTGTCGAGATTGTCTATGATGCGGACACGCTGGAAATATATCATGGCCTGCGTCTGGTGACCACACACCAGCGCGATGACACGCCATACTCCTATACGACCAAGGATGCCCACGGACTGCCCGGACGTCATGGAAGTTATGAAAAGGATCTGGAACAGATTTACGAACGGGCCGGCCAGACAGATAACGTCCTGCTGCTGTATCTGCGCAAGGTGGCGGAACTCAAGAAGTATCCTCCCGCGGCGTTCCGTTCATGCAGAGGCATCATGGCGTTGGAGAAGACCTTCGGGCTGGAACGGTTGGTGGCGGCAAGCGCATGCGCCACGCAACTGCGCCTATACGGATATCAGGAGATAAGGCGGATCCTTGAACGCGGGGATGATGCAGACTTCCTGTCAAAAGACGACATTGACGATGAGGTCCCCGTAACATCTATCCACAAAAACATCCGCGGAGCAGCCTACTTCGCACAATTAAAACATTTAAATAGAGACAACAATGGAAACAAATAATCTTACCGCACCGATAGCTGTCGAAAAAGACCGCAACACGTTGACAATCGAACTGATGAACCGTATGAAGCTGCACGGCATGGCCGCCGCCTTCACTGAAAGCCTAACCTCCACTATGGCAGAAACAATGACAATCGACTCTTTCCTGCACATGTTACTTGCCAGGGAATGGGACTACCGTGCCAATGCAGCCATCCAACGCCTTATACGCGGGGCGGCGTTCCGCTACAAGGCCTGCCTCGAGCAGATAGACTATGCAATCCCGCGTGGCCTTGACCGCAATCAGATGGAGCGGCTTGCATCGCTGGAGTTCATCCGCAAGGGACAGAACCTCTTCATCACAGGGTCATCCGGTACCGGGAAGAGCTTCCTTGCCACAGCAATGGGGTATGAAGCCTGCAAGAAGGGCATACGGACATATTATGCGAATGCTCCGAAACTTATGGGTACGCTTAAGGTGGCAAAAGTAAAAGGCACACTGGAATCGGAACTCAAGAGAATCGAACGGAGCACGCTGCTCATATTGGATGACCTCTTCCTTGTGAACCTTAATGCCAAGGAACGACCCATCCTGCTCGATATAATAGAGGACCGACATGGGCGCAAGTCCATCATCATCACCTCGCAACTGCCAACGGACAATTGGTATGATGCAATCGGAGACCCTACAGTAGCAGATGCCATTATGGATCGTATTATACATACGGCGCACCGGATTGAGCTGACAGGAGAAAGTGTCCGTAAAATGGCTGCATACAGAGGGAAATAAACTAAAATAATAATAACCCCATCGGTCAAGACTTTTTAAGGGGGCATTGTTGAATGTTTTAAGGGGGCAGAATCGCTTGGTTTTAGGGGGCAGCTTACACTGGATTTTCCAACAATGTTAAGTAGCATTTTGTTCTTCCTAAACATCATTCTTTATGATTGTGTCCATGGCATTCATGGTGGTGTTCATGGGATGAGCAGCCCACTCCCGAATCTGTAAGCTTCCCGTTTAAGTAGTCAGTGGCAATATCCAAAATATTACCGGAACAACCTCTTATTACTTTAATATGATGGGCTGTAAGTACATTCAAAGCACCTTGCCCCATATTCCCTGCCAACATGACGCTGACTCCCATGTTTTCTAATTCTCCTGCGATATTGGATTTACATCCGCATCCTTGTGGAGAAGGAATAGTCTCGCTGCTTAGAATCTGATTGTCTTGCCCTACTGTCAAGATTGTGTAATACTCACAGTGACCGAAATGGTTGTCAACTGCATTTTCTCTGGTTGGAATTGCAATTTTCATCATAATCTCATTCTTATTAATGTTAATATTATTAATGCTTATGTCGTTAGAGTGGCACACTGGACATTCCATTTTACGGATTTTAAGTGCAGGTTTGATATTATTGAATACAAAACCGCATACTCCGCAATGGAACCATTCACTATCAGTGTACGCTACTCCACCTTCTATCATTATAGCAACACCACGAACCAATGCTTGGGCAATTTTCTGCCTTGCACTGGTATATATTCGGCTAAGAGTAGGACGTGATACCCCCATTGAAACAGAAGCCTCTTGTTGAGTTTTCATTTCATAATCACATAGCCGTATCGCTTCATACTCTTCGAAATGCAAGAATATAGCATCCTTGCGACAAATGTTTGAGGCTATCGGTTTAAAACCTGCAACAGAAGGCATATTATTGACTTTACGGATGTTTTTTGGACGTGGTGACATTGAATATTTATTGTTTTCGACTGCAAATATAATGAACAAATGTTCATAACAAAACAATAAGCCGTTTTTTAACACAACAGATAAAAACTTTGATTTATATTCCCTTGAATACTCTTGATTTAAATTATTTCATGTTTGAGGGCAGGATATTCACTATTAATCCTCACTCCATGCTTATTGATTTAAAACCTTTCGTTATCTTTGCACCAATTCCAATGAACTAATGCGTTAGGGAGTTGGAAGGACATATTTAACGAAAGGTGTTATTGAAATTATCTTCTTGTAACAAATCTCGCAAATTTGAAACGCTGTGAAGATGATAGCAGTAGCACCCGCACTTGGATATATACCTACCTCATTTTTGTGAGGTTTCTATATGCCCTTTGGTGTGGGTCGCTATTGTTTTATCCACAGCAAAGGCAATGCGAGAGCCAGTTACAAGGATAAAGCAAATAGTGTTCCCACATCTTTTTTATTTATGGCTTACCGCAGGGAACAAGTGAGCATATAAATTATCACTATGAAATGTCCTCAATGTGGAAGTGAATGGTATTCTTCCAAAGAAGTAGATAAATGCCCATTTTGTAGCTATGTCTTTCTTAAAAAGGAAAGTGTTGATTTTGATTTTCTTTATGAACAAATAAGAGTAGATACAGAGGGATTTAAAAAGAATCTATTCAAGAGTGGTGGTTTAACTGTAAAGTTGGTTACATACCACTCACAAACAGTATGTTGGGATGAATTAAGTAGTAATACACGAATTGATTGGAGTGAAGACTTCATAGAAAAATTTCAATTTAAATTGAATTGGAATAATTTATCGCGGAATCCCTCTCTACCATGGTCTATCGAATTTATAAAAAAATTCAAAGATAAATGGGATTGGAAAGCTCTATCGTTAAGTGAATCGTTGCCATGGTCTATCCAATTTATCCGTAGTTTTAGTGATAAATGGGATTGGGAAGCTTTATCATCAAACAAATCGTTATCCCTATCTTCTGGAACAATTATATCTTTTTATAACTACTGGGATTGGAAAGTCTTGTCAAAAAACCAATCGCTACAATTATCTATTGATATGATTACAACATTTAAAGATAAATGGAATTGGGAAGCTTTATCTTCAAATGAGTCGTTACCTTTATCTGTTGAATTAATCAATTCATTCATTGACAACTGGGATTGGCATTATTTAAGCATAAATATTGCGCACAATGCCACCAATCAGTTAATTGATTTTTTCAAAGATAGGATACATTGGCAATGGGGATTTTGTAGTGGAGATTATTACGGTAGTTCTTTGCATCAAACCATACCTTGGTCTATAAATTTCTTACATAAGTACTCCTCATATATAGATAGGTGTGACATGGGATGGGAACTTTTGAGTAGCAATCCCAATATTCCCATTTTCCTATGCTTTATTTAAGGAATTTGTTCACAAATGGAACTTTGAAAGTTTAGCAAAAAATGAATCTCTACAATGGAATGAAGCCATGTTTACCATTTATAAAGATTATTGGATTGATAAATACAGTTATTATAATGCTGGGAAATTTTACGAATCATTTTGTCGTAATGCTCCTTTGAGCGATGATTATATATATCAAAATGAAAATCTTATCATATTCGAAGTTCTAAGCTTAAATAAGAAAATCAAATGGAATGAAAAACTTATTGATAGATATAAAGAACGTTTAGATTGGGATGCACTCAGCAGAAACCCTGCATTGCCATGGAATGAAGAATTATATTATAGGTTTAAAAACAAATGGAATACGGCAAGCTTATTGAATAGCACATTTACTCCTATTAATATAAAGAAGATTATTATCCCCGATTATATTGATAGAAGTTATAATACTTTAGCTAAACGTGATAAATACATCAGTTTATTACGTGAAGGAGAAATTGATTACTTCTTATTTTTTATCTAATGAAACGAATTTTACTTAATACACTATTTATAATATGTCCTTTAGCTTCTTATGCTGGAGATAAATTATCGCGTGAAGAACCATTTTCTTTTACTGATATAATATTCGCTTTGCTATGTGCTATAATAATACCACTACTCATGGCATTAAAAGACAAGAATAAAGAGTAATTTGTTTGATAGAACTTACAAATATGGGAAAGACTAAAATAACATTTACACTATTGGTAATAATGTGTACATTTTTATATTCATGTAAATATAAAGAATACAAAAATAAACAACTAAGTAGCTATATAGACAGTACTTTACAAGTCAAAGCTACTTCTATCTTAGAGAATAAGCTATCTGAACTTAATGCTTTATCCGGGCAAATTATCATTATGGAAGTTCAGACAGGGTATATAAAGACTATGGTTGGACTTGAAAGGAAAGACAGTACAGACTACCAACCTTGTGAGAACTTTTCCCAAGCACACGAATCAGCACTGATGCACCCTATATCCATATTGGCAGCATTGGAAACAGGAAAGGTGAAACTATCTGATATGGTAGATGTGGGCAATGGAAGCTATTCTATACAGGATAGAGAATTAAAAGACCATAATTGGCATAGAGGTGGATATGGTAAAATCTCTATCAAGCAAGGTTTAGCTTCAAGTTCAAACATTGCTGTTTATAAAACAATGGAGAAAGCATTTGGAGATGATGCACAAGCATACTTCAATCTGTTGAATAAGGTGAATTATGGTAAACCAGACAGTATCGCAGGAATAGCTAATCTGAAACCTGCATACTTTGTTACTCCTAAAGATAGTGGTTGGAGTGATACAGCCTTTGCATGGTTCTGCATTGGATATAATCAAACTATTACCCCTATACAAATGCTAACCTTTTATAATGCTATTGCTAATAGTGGAAAGATGGTACAACCTCAACTTTACAAAGACAGTACAACAGTAATCAATCCACAGATAGCAAGTCAAACCAACATTGACAGTCTGAAACAGGCATTGGAATATGCGGTAACTGATGGCTTAGGACAACCTGCCAAGTCTGATAAGGTACAAATTGCAGGTGAAACAGGAACAGTACAGCTTGAAGATGGAAGCTATATTGTAGAGTTCTGTGGTTACTTCCCTACAAATGTTCCCCAATATTCTATCATTGTTTCCATCCATAAAGAGAGACTACCTGCAAGTAGTGGATTGATGGCAGGTGATGTGTTTAGGCAAATTACAGAATATATTTCTACTTACAATAAATATTTTAATTCAAAATGAGAACATTTAGATTAATTGGAATGACCTTGTTAATGGTCATGTTGACTGTAAACTTTACAGCGTGTAGCGATGATGATGAAGAACAGCAAGACGATAAAACGTTAGCTTTATTAGTTGGTAGTTGGGAAAATGAACTTGACTCTTTTACTGATGTAAATGGAAATGTTGTTAGTTCAACGACTGAGGTTCTTACTTTCAAGGCAGATATGACATGGACTGGAATAGATTATTACACCGGAACAAATTACCCTAATGAAAAAACAGAAAAATGGGGTGAAGGGACATACAGCTATGACAGTAGCAAAAAAAGGTTAACCTTAAATAATAACATTTTTGAATCAGACATTGTGGAAATCTTAGAGATTACAGAAAGTAAATTATCATATCTCAGTGAGGACGGAATAATGAATTACACACGTAAAAAGTAAGAAAGTAAATAAAAATCAGACATTAGGCGGCATTGATTATCTTTGTCGCCTTTGTTTATGCGCTTTCATGAATTAGCAGTATATAACAGCTATAATGTGTTTCAATCAATAGTAGTACCTTTTTTAGTAAAAGTTAGTTTTATAGACCCCAATTCAAAAAAGTACTATGATTACTTTGAATAACTATATAGATAGTTGAAACTTCATTTTATAATTGCTATTTTTGCAATGCAGGTTTATTCTGCAAAAGAGATTATTAATTTATTTATTATGAACCATTCTTGGCACTTGACCTTAAAAGTCAACCAAGACGTCAACCAATAGTTTCTAAATAGAATCAGATTCTAAAGATAGCTATCATAAAAGGAAGTAGCTCAGTTGGTTGCTGACGAAAGCGCAGCTTTTGGCAGCCGCAGAAGAGCATTAGCCTTCCAAGCTGAGGGTCGCGGGTTTGAGCCCCGTCTTCCGCTCTTCTGAAAATCAGATAGTTATCGCAAGATTTCTATCTGATTTTTGTTTTTAGAGAATGCTGAATTTAGTGTGGTTTAACCGAGTGAGTTAAACCAGGAAGTCAACCGAATGACGCAAAGCACAAATTCATGGTTATTTAAATAAGATATTTCTGAGAATATCATCTAACCACGGCTCTTTCATCTTTTCCACAAAAACATCATTCTTTAGTTGAAAAGCCTTTTTGTAAACACTCTGCATTTTCAAATTATAGCGCACCGTATCATAGCGGACTACTGACTGGTAAAATCCGGTATCAACAGCGACAATTTCATTTTCTATTCTCAATGTATCCTCAGCTGTATCGGAAACTCTTCCAGTCTCCATCTGTGCGAATGAAATGCAGCTGCCTCCGATTAGAGCCAATAATGTTACCAATATTTTATTCATAGGCTACCGTTTTCTACAAAGATACAATATTCAAAGAACAAACATCTCTTTTACAAGAAAAATTCCATTATACCATAAACGCTTATAAGGCAACGCACACATTTGTATATCAAAGTTCAGTTTTAGTTAATAAAATTATGTAAGTTTGTAAACGAATAAAAAGCTCCCCTCCAATGAACAACATCATTCATAAAATCAGGCAGATTTATCCGGTTTCCGAAGAAGCTCTTCAGGCATTGCTGATGAATATGCAGGTAAGACACTACCCTAAAGGAACTTATATAGTACAAGCAGGAGTGACAGACCGTTTGGTTTATTTCATTGAGGAAGGGGTCACCCGTTCCGTATTTCATCACGACGGACAAGATACCACCACTTGGTTCAGCCAGGAAGGTGATGTAACCTTCGGAATGGATTCACTGTACTATCAGCAGCCGTCAGTAGAAAGCATTGAAACTCTTTCGGACTGCAAAATCTACGTCATCCACATAGACAAGTTAAATGCTCTCTACGAAACATATATTGATATAGCCAACTGGGGCAGAATACTGCATCAGAACGTAAACAAAGAGCTCAGTCATATGTTTGTGGAAAGGCTCCAACTGCCTCCCAAAGAGCGGTATGAACAATTTAACCGCCGTTACCCCAGACTGATAAATCGGGTGAAGCTAAAATATGTGGCAGCCTTCCTGGGTATTTCCATCTATACTCTCAGCCGGGTACGCGCAAAAAAATAGAAGATTGCCGTTCTTTTTTGCTTTTAAGCAAAAGAACTTCGCTTCGCATGGCGTATCTTTGAGATCCGAAAACATTAACCAAACAACAGAAAAAAAACAGATGTCGCACATTTCATCTTCTGCCTTTTCAGACACCAAAGCACATTATGACCTTCTCGACGGGCTCCGTGGCGTAGCAGCCTTGATGGTTATATGGTATCATATATTCGAAGGCTATGCTTTTGCCGGTGGTAGCATTATCGAAACCTTCAACCACGGCTATTTAGCTGTAGATTTCTTCTTTATACTATCGGGATTCGTTATCGGGTATGCTTATGACGACCGTTGGGGCAGGAACCTCACAATGAAAAACTTCTTTAAACGGCGCCTGATACGTCTCCATCCGATGGTCATTATGGGAGCTGTCCTGGGTGCCATTACTTTCTGTCTTCAAGGATGCGTACAATGGGACGGAACACATATTGCCCTCTCCATGATTATGCTGTCCCTTCTTTGCACTATATTTTTTATTCCCGCAATGCCAGGTGCAGGTTATGAAGTCCGTGGTAATGGCGAAATGTTTCCTTTGAATGGTCCATGCTGGTCCTTGTTTTTTGAATATTTAGGCAACATCCTTTATGCCTTGTTTATCCACCGCTTATCAAACAAAGCCCTTGCCGTACTGACAATATTGCTGGGAGTGGCATTGGCATCATTCGCCATTTTCGACATCTCCGGATACGGAAATATGGGGGTAGGCTGGACACTGGACGGAATAAACTTTGGCGGCGGATTGCTGAGGATGCTTTTTCCTTTCTCCATGGGCATGCTTTTGTCGCGCAACTTCAAGCCTATCAAGGTGAAAGGTGCTTTCTGGATATGTGCCATTGCATTGGTTACCTTGTTTTCAGTGCCCTACTTGGAAGGTGCAACACCGGTCTGTACAAATGGCATTTATGAAGCGTTCTGTGTAATCATCGCTTTTCCGGTTCTCGTCTGGTTAGGAGCTTCCGGTACCACAACGGATAAAAAATCGACCCAGATATGCAAGTTCCTGGGAGATATATCCTATCCAGTCTATGTGATACATTATCCATTTATGTACTTGTTCTATGCATGGCTCATCAAGAACCAGCTCTTCACGTTGGAGCAGACTTGGCAGGTTGCCTTGTGTGTTTACGCATGGAACATATTATTGGCTTATCTATGCTTAAAATTCTATGATGAACCGGTACGGAAATATCTGGCCAGACGCTTCTTGAGCAAAAAACAATAAACAGTCCGTCACGGAGATTATGCTGATTCGCACAGATACAAATTCCCGATATAAATTCAATCTGCGCAAATCAGTATGATCTTTGTGGCGAACTGTTATTCCAGATAAAGCGGTTCCACTACTTCCATCACATTCTCATGGAACCACTCATCCAATTTTGCCTCTACCTTATCCTTTATCTGTGGAGTGATGTATTTCTTCATTTTCTTATAAGCATAGATTGCAGCAAATCCCTTCCCTACCATAAAGACTTGTCCCAAGAGGTCTTCTATACCGGCAGGAAACACAATGGCCACCAAAGCAATCATGATATTTGTCCTTTCACTCTCTGGAGTAGAATCAGCAGTCAGGACATAATAAGCTGTCAGTACGGGACGACCAGCTGCCCGACTACCTTTCTTTATATACTCCTCTACTTTAAGACGAATCTCGTCCATAGAAAAATTCATTTTCATATTCATAATCTCCTCTTTTTATTTATTAGACGCAGAAAGATGAAGTTTGGTTGCAAAAATCTGCAAATAACATAAAAATAGTTCTGTGGAACAATCACAGCCCCACAGAACTCTCATAAAACCATCTAATCTATACATGTAAATCTTACAATACTACAAATTTCACAATTTGTATATAATCAAGAACCTTATCCAAACTATAATTGAATTTCCTTACCGGAAACGATACATTTCTGTACATCTATTACCCCATATTTCACATCTATAAACGGCTTTCCTTCCTTAAGTCCAACATTACCAAAACCCGTTTCCGTAGACAAGAATGAAGTGAAATCATCTCCAATCCGCGAATCTATATACAAAATTTTGTCTACTGCATCATAGCGTATTCCCGTAAGGCCTTCTAGCATAGCATAACTGGCCATTGCACGAGCATACCATGCTCCACACTCATATTCATTAAACGGATTACGAACACGACCATTATAACGATCACGGCAAGTTCTCACTATTTCAAGCCCTTTTTCCACTTCTCCTTCAAACATAAGATGAGCAGCCACTTGATATTCAATTCCAGTCCACACTTCGTTACTGTATACAAAAGGCAATTTTAGCTTACCACCTTTCGGCCAGGTACAAAGTAATAATCCCCCATCCTCTCCCAATGCAAAGGTGGAACGTTGAGGGTTGACATGGTTACTTAAGCTCTTTTTAAAGTTATACTTATGGACAGAAATCAAATGACTTTTTACTTTCAGACGATCGACCACCTCCGGCATTCCACATACCAATGTCATCCAAGAGCCCAATATTCCGTCAGACAAACAACCTTTACCATACTGATATTTCGGACCTTCTTCTTGTAGGATTTTTAAAGCTTCTGGCGTATAATGGGTCACAAACGATTGGGCATCAACTGGGTCTGGAGCGTCCAATCCAGTCCATTGAATGTTCTGAATAAAATACTCTCCATCAAAAAGTTTGCTCTCCAAATATGCTTTACTTTTATTCATCAATTCTTCATAACGGGAAATATCATCGCCTACCGTTTTACCCATCAAGCAAATAGCTTGTAATGCTCCTACATAAAAACTGGTAATCATCCCATTCGCGCCCCAAAACTCTATATCATACGTATTATGGTGAGGTTCTTCAACAGCTCCAACCTCTCTCGGATCCCAAGTACGGATACAATAATCCATACTTTTCTTCACAGCTGGATACATCATCTTCAGCCAATTTATATCACCCATAATTCTCCATTCACGATATACCTTCATTATACCTCCTAATTGCCCATCTGCCGCCGAATGAAAATCATGGACAGTAGGACTGATAGGCAGATTCGTACGGAACACTTGATGTCCCCTTTTATCCTGGCTCACAAAAAATTCTGTTTCACGTAATGTACGTTCTAATTTTGGGAAAAGATGAGATACAGCTTGCGCATAATTCCAAACATGCGTGCATGAACCATGACAAGAGCCCCAATTATCATGACTTCCCTCCCAATTCCACATACGCCCATCGTATTGGCGAAGTACTGTAGTAGATTTCAATATACTCAAATTAGCAGCAACAGCCTCCTTAACTTCAGGTGGAAGAGTAGAATCATAGAAAGCATCAGTGAACAACTGAGTATTCTTTTTCAATGCATCATAATTATCCAACCAGTAGTTTGCAACATCTTGTATACTGCCAAACCTACTGCTATACCAAGGGCGGTAATTCCCTTCAAAATTATTCTCATAAGTATAACAGTTACTCAATTCATCTGGACAAACTGGTGCATCAGGGATATCAGTATCTGTACGTGGGATTCCACCTATTCGTTCTTGTGAATAAGGGACATGCCAAGCCATGTACAACCTTATATTACGAGTCTCACCAGGTGCTAAAGTAAACGGCACATATAACGAAGCTCCCACTGCTCCTTCCAAGCCTGCTGGATTCTCTTCCATTCTGCCCTCTTCCAAGTTATCCCAACAAATGCTCAATGGGTCGAACCAACCTCCACGAAACCAGTTATGATTAACTACCGTCTGGGGATTGTCAGTATAAATCATAAAATCACCTTGACAGAAAGGTTCATTCTCTGTGCCTGTCTGTCTTAGAATGAATCCATTCTTTGCTGCATCTATATACGCTTTACCTCTACCCGGAGTTTGCATAAAATTCATACTATTATATGAAAAGACGGCTTGTACTTCCTCATTACTGGTATTATGAAACTCATATTCAAACCCAGCAACCGGTAGACTTGAATTATCTTCATCCGTTGGTATAAATGGATTCCAGGCAACCAGTTTCACATCTATAGGGACATTCTGATCTGCCAACTCTACCTCCGCAAAAGGGAAACGTGACTGGAAACTATACTCCTTAAACCGGGGCATTCCCCATGAGCCGCCGTCTCCACGGCTGGAATTAGGAGCACCAAATTTTTTCCATTCTGGAACCGGCCCTTCCAGAATGCGTGTACCATACTCATAACCTTTCACATGAATTGCAGCAAACATCGTTGGTTCATTGAAAACATTCGGTCTATGACGTATAGACATATTACTCAATGCTCCTGTTCCTTCAATACAGAACATGCCCGTGCCTATACCTCCTATAGGGAAAGCTATTTTACGCGTATATTCACCTATATACTTCTCATTATAGCCACGTTCAACCGCACTCTCATGATGCCAGCACCCTTGAAAAATCAGTGCACAAACTACCAGACATATTAATAAATATTTCGTCATAAATACTGTATTTATTATCATTTTTTTATTTTGTATCAGGAGCTACAACTGTATAAACAGCACTACTTCTACCGGAAGAAAGGCGGAGATAACATTTTATATTTACTCCACTGAAAGATAAAGGTAACTGCAATGTATCCGTATAGAGTTTTCCATATAAACGAGGATCGGTACCATCTGTGGTATAATATATATCAGCACCCTCTACTGACGGCTTCAAATCCACTATCGCGTTACCGCCTCTAACAATAGCTTTATCCCAACCAATCGGTTCGGGAATACGGAAAGTAACCCCTTGTCTATCCAGTTCAGCCAAACATCCCGCTAATCTTTCACGGAAATCTGCATAATTCTTCTTTTCCGCAGGTGACCAACCTATTTCTGAAAGGGCCATAGCCCGAGGATATGCCATATAGTTCACTTTATCAGGATGATGTATAAATTCTCCCCAAACATTAGCTTGTACCCCCATTATATAACCGCATTGCTCTTTTGTAAGCTTAGGCGTATAAGGTTCATAGCTGTAGATATGTTCCAACGTAACCAGTCCTCCTATATTTAAAGGCTCATTAGTATAATCCTCACTCTGATAATAATCAATATACATATAGTTATTGGGAGCCATCACCACTTTATGCCCCATTCCCGCTGCAGCAATTCCACCGTTTTCTCCTCTCCAGCTCATTACAGCAGCATTCGGTGCCAGACCACCTTCTAAGATTTCATCCCAACCAATGATTTTTCGCCCCTTCCCCGTTACAAATTCATCCAAATGATGGATGAAGTAACTTTGTAATTCATGTTCATCTTTCAATTTATTTTCCTTAATGCGTCGTTGACACTTCGGACATTCTTTCCAACGTCTTTTAGGTGCCTCATCACCGCCTATATGAATATACTCACCGGGAAACAAATCTATCACCTCAGATAAAACATCTTCTACAAACCGATAGGTTTTATCATTACCGAGACAAAGAACTTCCTCCTTAATACCCCAAGTTTCCGGTATCCGAAATGGTCCGCCCGTGCAAGACAGCTCCGGATATGTAGCTAAAACAGACATTGTATGTCCTGGTAAATCGATCTCCGGAACAATAGTGATGTACCTATCTGCCGCATATTGGATAATCTCCTTAATCTGCTCCTGAGTATAGAATCCTCCATGTGGAATACGATCTTGTTCTGTCGGATTATGCCCCCACTGAGTACTATTACGCCATGCCCCAATTTTGGTCAATTCTGGATACTTTTTTATTTCAATACGCCACCCGGCATCTTCTGTCAAATGCCAATGGAATCTATTTATTTTATAACGAGCCATTAAATCTATATACTCTTTTACATATTCCACTGAGTAAAAATAACGTGCAACATCCAACATCAAACCACGATAACCAAAACGGGGTTCATCATTTATCATAATATACGGAAGCTGTATGCATCCATTTCCCTTATCAACAAGTAACTGCTGCAATGTCTGAATTCCATAAAATATTCCAGCTTCACTTCCCTTGATTGTTACTCCCTTATCATCCACAACTAATGAATATGCCTCTAAAGGCATTTTCTTGTCTATCTGCAAATGAATGGCATTCTTTCCTTTCGATCCTTTCTTCAAAGTCACCCCAAACCGTCCATCTAAATAATTATTAAAGAGACTGACTGTTTTGGTAAGCGCATCATTACTGTAATTTATACGTGTATCGGCAGATACATCCCAAGAACCTTCTCCCATCACCATTTCTTTTGGCATAGGAATTACTGACTGTGCATTACAAGGTAACGTACCGAGAATAATACATATTACCAATATGTATTCCCATCTGATTTCGTGTTTAATCATGACTGTAATTCAATTTTATATCTATATCCTTTTGTTTATTCACCTTGATATTTACTGTCTCGAATCCTTTGGCAGAAATCGTTAGCACATCGTTTTCTACAGTCAGAATGGAATATCTTCCGCCTTCCTTACTTATAACCGTTCTACCAGAATAATTAGATTTGATTTCAATTCCACTTATAGGGGTTGCTTGTACATCTCTGACACAACCAGCAACCTTTATCTTTCTTCCTGGATTCTTCACAATTTCATCCATGCAGAAGTCGTTATGACCAAGACTATTACTAGTCACCGGCTGTCTGCCAACAAAGATTGTCCTTCGTAATCTGATATCATCTGAGGCTGTTCCTATCTGTATTTCATACTCCCCTTCTTCTACTACTTTTTTCATGCTCAAATCATATAAGGCCAATTCTTGTATTGGTAGCTTCAAAACAACTGTCTGCATTTCGCCTGGTTGTAAGAATGGTTTTGAGAATGCCTTCAGTTGCTTGACTGGAGTCACAACCGAACTGACCACATCTCGAACATAAAGCTGTACTACCTCCTTTCCCGCTACACTACCCGTATTCTTCAAAGATACACTGACAATCAAGGTATCAGATGGATGTAATAACTCTGCAGAATAATGAGCATTCAAATACTCAAATGTAGTATAACTCAATCCATGCCCAAAAGACCATAACGGAGCTGGTGAAGAAAAAACATAATCACGTCCAGGTTCATTTGGTCTACCAGGACGACGATAGAATCCTTTGTCCGTTGGCAAATGATTATAAAAAACCGGTAAATGTCCTACGCTCTGCGGAAACGAGAATGGAAGTTTGGCTGAAGGATTAATATTTCCCAATAACATATCAGCTATTGCATCTCCAGCTTTCTCACCACCGTACCATTGTACAACTATGGCTGGAATATGTTCTTTTATCCAAGAAATAGAAAAAGGCTTACCTGTAACCAATACAACTATAACAGGTTTTCCTATTGCATAGATTTCTTCCACCAATTCTTCTTGTACACCTGTCAGATCCAGAGAAGAGAGGTCAAACCCCTCCCCACATGTAGCATCTGAATAGTCACGTGCCAGTGAAGCACTAGAAGAACCAACAAATACAACAGCCATGTCACTCGCTTTTACAGCAGCTACAGCTTCATCAAATCCGGATTTATTATCTGTAATAAGATCACATCCTGCCGCATAATTTATTTTTATCTTATTTCCAACCCGTTTCTTTAGGCCTTCAAGTGGAGTAACCCCATCTTTATTACTCCGGCTCCATGTATAATCCCCGAACTGTACTTGATTAGCATTCGGCCCAATCACTGCTAATGATTTTATTTTATTCAAATTTAAGGGTAAAAGAGTATTTTCATTCTTCAATAAAACAATCGATTCATCAGCCACTCTGCGCGATAGCTCCACCGCTTCTTTAGTACGCATGGCTACTCCCGGCATGTCAGCGCCCTGATATGGATTCTCGAACAATCCTAATTCAAATTTAACACGTAAGATACGTCCAACAGCCAAATCCACATATTTTTCATCAAACCTGCCTTGCTCTATCGATTGCTCCAAAGCCCAATAGCAATTACTGGAAGCTTCCAAGTCCACCCCCGCAGTCAAGGCTTGGATAGCCGCTTCACTATCATCCTTAGCTGTATGCTGAAAATCCTTCAACATAGCCACTGCCCCCCAATCGGAATATACATATCCTTTGAATCCCCATTCATTGCGTAAAATATTCGTCAGTAAATAAGAAGAAGCAGAATTAGGGATGCCATTCCAAGAATTATAGGAGGTCATCACCGCCTTCACTTCCGTATTCCGAACAGCCATCTCATACGGCTTGATATGGATATTACGTATATCCCGTTCTCCACTCTCAACTGAAGCCAAGTTCAGCCCTCCCAAAGGAGCTCCTCCCGGTCCAAAAGGTTTCAACATTGGAGATATTCCTCCGTCAATATAACCTTTCACTTGTGCAATCCCCATCTGTCCCACTAGCCAAGGATCTTCACCAAACGATTCCTCAACACGCCCCCATCGCAAATCCCGAACAACATCCAATCCTGGTGAAAGAGTCTGAATTACCCCTTGGGACCTTAATTCTGTAGCAATTGCTTTAGTCATCTGATAAGCCAAATCTAAATTAAAAGTACTACCAACGGCTACAGATTGAGGAAAAATGGTAGAACCATCATGTACCGAGCCATGTAAAGACTCAGTTACTGTAAAAACTGGGATTCCCAAGCGTGTCTCTTCAACCATATATTTCTGAATTGCATGAAATGCTTTCCGCACATTTTCACCAGTAAGATTGAATCCCTCAATACAGCCGTAACTAATATCACCAGCTGCATCTCTTAATTTTTGGTAATCCACCTCTTGACCATTGTATAATTGATAACCATGCAAATGACTTAATTGTGCTATTTTTTCTCGTAATGTCATTCTGCCCAATAAATCTGTAACCCGTCGTTCAACAGACATACTAGAATCCTTGTACACCGGAATGCATTGAGCCATGGAATCTACGGCAATAAGAACCGACAATATAAAAGGTAATAACCATTTTTTCAAAATCCTATCTTCAAGTAACATATTTCAGTAATTCAAAAAGTAAATATAAATATCAATCTTATGGTATAGCTTGATGGTCTGTATCACGCATTCTATACCAATCAACCAACTTTTCTTTCTCTGGTAATTTGAACGCCAGAGGTACAGCTTTGTCTTGATACCAGAAAGCCGCCGAAGAGAATTTAAAGGGCCGGGTCTGCTCCGGTTTACGGGGATTTATAAAATCAAAAATAAAACTTTCATTGAAACAGATTGCATCTTGCTCATGATAACGATACATACTCACCATCGAACGGAGCGGATCCTTTATAGGAACTCCATGCAACTCTCCACAGAATTCACCTTCCCTAAAATACCAGCCACCATTAAAATAATCTTCAAGTCCAGAACCAACTATAGTCGGTACACTTTTGTCTTCCGTATCGATATAAATAAACTCGGGTGCTTCCAAATATCCCAAGTAGTTTGGAAGCCAACTCTGCATGGACAAGGAACAGCCAATAAAATGTCCATGTCCTTTAGTCTGCAATATGGTTAATGGTTCATAACCAGGATTGGTACCAGCATTATATAAACAATGGAATCGTCCCATACCCTCAGGTAAACTCTCCAATTGATCATAATTGGCATTTAAGAAAACGCTTGTAGTCAAACGGTGATGAAGATTTTCCACTTCTATCCTTACCTTTTTAAATGGCATCGGAAAATAACAATAGAAACCTCCACTGGACATACCTATATATTTGGACATATAATGCTTATATTCACAATGCCCTATACCAAAGAAGTCACCAATCGGACATTCTACAGAAGGATAGTCCTCACCATCCCAATAAATACGCAAAATCAGCATTTTCAAAATAGTAGGATCAGGCCACCGCTCCTTACTTAAATCCCAATTTTCCCAAAACCAACCATTAATAGTAAACCACATACGGGTAATTACACCAGGAGAAGTGTGATCTACCAGTACAGATTTCTCACCCGGTCCAACCAAATGGGCTTTAATCTTAGTATTCAAGTCAAAAGTCGTAAACTGACGAGATACAGCGTTACGCATAGTATGGATAGATGTAAAAGCAGAGGTTTGAATGTCTCTCCGTTCTTTCTTGATGGGATTCAATGCATGCCCTACACCAGGTAATGCTGCCAATCCTACGGCCCCTGCCATAGTAGCCAATGCTTTACGACGAGACATCTTTTGAGGGCTGGAATCCATATTGCCCGGAATTTGTTTTCTCTTCATCATATTATGTATTAACAATTATCCTTGCGGTTCAATCTCTAAAATAGAGCCTTGTATATGTCTAGTACCTTTGGCTCTGTCAAAGTTTATATAGTATACCACCAATACCCTCTTCTCATCCAGCTGTACAGCCCATGTATATCCGACATCTCCATCATCCGCATCATCTCTTATGATAATCTCAGGAGCCGTGGCATAATCTGTACATTCTGCATTAAGAATTCTGGCTCTAACTCCACAAGGTTCATGACGATAACCATATGTCAACAAAACTCTATTGTCTGGCAGCCTCATTGCCTGGAGAGGATGTCCTTTGAACCCCATACTTTTCCATTCACCAAATGTTTTCCCACCATCTATGGACCGTGCAATACAAGCTTGGTCACCAAACGCTTCCGAACGCATAAAAGCAATCAAATCCCCATTAGGCGTTTCATACATGGAAGTCTCATTAAACGAGACCTTTTTATCTTTAGCAATTTTCGTACCGTATTCCCATGTTTTTCCTTTATCTTTGGATATAAGCAAATAGACCGACGTATTTCTTAAAGCTTCTGTATCAGAAGCTACTACTGCCCAAAAAATACGTCCATCTTTTCCTTCATACAAAGCGCCACGATTATAAGCCGGCAATTTACCTCCCAATCCACTATAATTTATTTCAGACGGAACGCTACAAGGTATAATCAAATCATTCCAAGTTCTACCATCATCATAAGAACGGAGCAAATATCCTCCTGCAAAAACAGCGTCTGTATTCTGTACGAACGGTTTCTTAAGAACAGCTAAACCATCCGGACGAATAAATGTCCACAAATAACTAGCACATAGCAGTGTTCCATCTTTCAACTTCAACAAACATGGATCTTGTGAGCCTCCAAACGGATGGGCATAAAGCAGTTCCGGTTCCTTGGTCCAATGTTCGCCATCTTTGGATCTCACTACTACCAGATAACTATTCGGGTCCAAATGATTATTCTTCTTCTCCTTAAAGACTTTACGGTCTGGAGCTCTTCTGAACGATACCAGTATCTCTCCATTCGATAATTTTACAGCTGAAGGAAAAGCGGAGTAAAACATGGTATCCTTATATATTATTACATCCTTTATTTTCTTGACACCTGGTATCAAAACGTCATTCTGTTGAGCAAACAATGTTGTCGCAGAACACAAGTGGACAAGCAGACAATAAAAGAGAAATATAGACTTTTTCATATATAATTTTATTATGTTCGTTTATCAATCTTTCCAATATGCTGTAAAGTTACAACATATTGGAAAGATTTCAATAATATACTTTATTTATCCCAACCAGGATTTTGAGTAACTTTCGGCTCCACGCTTATTGTTGACAAAGGAATGGGGAACAGCATCATATAATCTTCCCCCTTATGCTCTCTCAAAGAAGGAACCAAATCAAAGGCTTTGTCAAAACGTACCAAATCCCACCACCTTTTACCTTCAAAAGCCAATTCTAAAAGTCTTTCTTTCAAGATAGCTGCATCATTCGCCTCTTTTGTGCTATTCACATAAATATGCTCTTCATACTTGTCTTTATATGCACGTTTCCTGACCTCATTAATTTCTGCAGAAGGATCTTGTCCCAAAGCATTTTTAGCCTCAGCCTTCATTAATAAAATATCAGCATAACGGTACAATATGATATCATCTGCAAAAATACGATCACCATCTCGCACCAAGCCTTTACCTTTTAATACTACACTAACATAAAATTTATTTTCTCCAGTTTCCTGATCTTTAGAATAAATCTCAAGAAAAGAAGCATTTTTTCGAGTATCATCTTCTGTATATTGCTTTCTATACTCGTCCGAAGCTACTATAATACCTTGTCCCGGCCCTATCGGATAAACTATATCCTTTACCTCTTGAGGAGCATCTCCAGGAACAGCACTCGCATGTATCCACATATATCTGAAATAGTTAATACCAGATTCCAAATCCTGAAATCTAACACTCATCAAGATTTCATCATTACCCTTATTATCATAAGCAAATACATCAGCAAAATCCGGCTGTAAACGAAGCTTATCCGTTTTAATTGAATTCAAAGCATTTAATGCAGTTTCAATATCACTGCTTCCACCATTCATTTTTTTTCCACTCCAAAGATATACTTCAGCTTTCAAAGCCAATGTTGCCGGTTTTGACCACATAGCTCTTTGATCACCGAAATTGTCATCCGGATATAAAGACAAAGCTTTCTCCAAATCATCTTTTATCAGTTGGAAAACTTCCGTTTGGGGTCTTCTTTCTTTATAAAGGACTTCTGAATTTGTGTTTTCAATAGGATCTGTATGGATTATCAAATCCCCCCATGTACGAGTCATCACAAAATACATGAAAGCCCTCATTGTATAAGCTTGAGCCAACATTTTATTGCGGGAAGTCTCGTTATCCTCAAATCCGCAACTAAGCTCTTCAGCGTCCTTCTTGC
>NZ_QTLM01000013.1:42029-130483 GCF_003602695.1 Bacteroides sp. AM07-18 | reverse complement strand
ACCGACTAGTGACCAAAAAATTTTTAGTGGACACTAGTGATAATACTTTAAAAATTTAACTTCACCTACGTTTTTTAAAAGCTTTTGGTTTTCAATGAAGTTTTGTCCGTATTTTAGCCAACGTTTGGTAAATCTTTTGAATTTAGTACATGGGAAATCAGAACACTGGAAACAATGTGTTATTCTTTTTTCCAAGCAACATAAATGGAATGTTTTACATTTTTCACAGCGAGAACCATTCTGTTCTGCTCCTTTGCAGGGACTTTTTTCTCTTGTGTATATGGGACAACCACCACAAAAGACACCACAAGCAGGAATACGTCCGTTATACGATTTCATTCAGCCAGCCTTTTCGCCATCCAAAAATTGGTGAGATAAAGTTGGTTGGCTTTGCGTTTCTGTTCCACTTCTACTATATAGCCTCTTTTCTCAAAGAATGGACGGGCTGTCAGGCTTACTTCTGATGTAATTCGCATGATTCCTCTTGCGGTTGCATACCGTTCTATCTCATTTAGAAGTATGGTAGCAATGCCTTTACCTTGAAAATCTTTATGAATAAACATAGAATGCAAATATCCTTGGTGGGTAATGGATGAAAAGCCGACAATCTGTGACTGTTGATTGGTTGCCACAATAAAATAATGTGTCTTAATCATGTCTTTTATGTGGGAGAGGTCGTTTCCGCACGATGCCCAATCTGCCACTTCTGCTTCTGAATAGTCACGTTTGTTTATATGGAGGACTGTCTCTTGAAACAAACTCATAAGTTCAAGGGCATCAGACTGTTGGGCAATTCTAATTGTAAAATCTGTATTCATGTTTTTAAGTGCTAAAATGTATGCTTTTAGATGTTCCATGTTCTAACAGAAAGTCTTTCAATGTATTTATTGTGTTTGCAAAGATAATTTTTTCATTTCTAATTTATTGGTTTAGGAAACCAAGTTGTTGATTCTCTGCTTCGAATATAAAAAGTATGCGAATTTTTTATGAAGCATGGGAATCTGCTTTCAATCGCCAGCCAATGGCTGATGAATTTAACCGGGTAGATTTCTTGTCAATCGGTTTCAGACCTGCTTATAAGAACAATTTATAACAAAGTACTCCCAATAAAAGCAAGACTAAAGCACATGCTGCAAGAATCGTCTTTGCCCTGAATAGATGTTCTTTATCTGATAATTCCTTTTCAGTAGTATTTCTTCGGATTTCTTCTATTTCCTCAATGGTTACATCGGCTCTCTCAGGACCTTTCCTTTTTACAAGGTATTTGTAGTGCTCCCGCATCCGTCCTCTGCTCAACTTGCGGAGAGCACGGTTCTCTTTATCCCTTTGTAGCATGTCATTGATGCAGCCTAATGTTCCCATAAGCAGATTTTTATCATGTGTAAGCAAAATGGTCTGCTTGCACGTGTACTAAGATACGGCATTTATGTCGCTTTCGCAAGCGATTTTGTGTTTTTTGATATAAACTGATGTGACGATACGATTTTGATAGTTATGTTAACTCATTGTCTGCCAGAGAGTAATTTTGCCAACCCATTGTCATGCTTTTGGCAAACTTTTGCCATGCCTATGGCAAAGTCTTGCCAATAGGGTGGCAAAATCTTGCCAACTTGTCGGCAAGAAAGACACACACTGTTCCCTATACCTTTATTATAGTGTGATAGTGTGAGAAGTGTTTTTCCTTTTTAAAACTTTTGTGTAGAATGATGATGGGCTTCTTTTATTCTGTTTTGCCGGACGGCATCAGCAGTTCTTCTTCATTGTAGCGCGGTCGGTCCTTCACCTCAATGTATATTTTGCCGATGTATTCGCCTACAATCCCCAGCGACACAAGTATCACACCTCCTACCAGCCAGACGGAAATCATCAGTGATGACCATCCGGGGACGGCGTTATGCTGTGTGTAAGAGTGAAGTGTCCATCCGGTGACACACAGTGCCACAAGAATAAAGATGCAGCCTATCCAAAAAATCATACGGACCGGTTTGACGGAAAAGGAAGTGATACCGTCGATGGCAAAATTAAGCATCTTCCGGAAAGGATACTTTGATTCTCCGGCAAAACGCTTGTCACGATTGTAGTACACGCTGTCCGTCTGGTAGCCGATGAGGGGAACCAGTCCCCGAAGAAAAAGGTTGCGCTCGCGGAAGCGGCATAGGTGTTGTACAGCCCGCTGGCTCATCAGGCGGTAGTCGGCATGATTGTAGACGGATTTTACCCCCATTGCCTTCATCAGCCGATAAAAGACCAAAGCGGTGTTGCGTTTGAAGAAAGTGTCGGTCTTCCGTTCTTTACGTACGCCATAAACGATGTCATTGCCCGCTTTATAGCTGTTTATCATGTCCGGAATCACCTGGATGTCATCTTGCAAGTCTGCATCAATGGAAATGGCTATCTCGCAACGGTCTTTTACTGCATTGAGTCCTGCCAGCAGGGCATTCTGGTGTCCTACGTTTCCTGCCAGGTTCAGTCCGCAGGCATAGGCCGTATTTTGGTGCAGTTCTTTGATGATAGCCCATGTCTGGTCGGTGCTTCCGTCGTTTACATATAATATATAGCTTTCCGGGGAAATTTGCCGGGCTTGTATCAGCCGGTCGAATAATTGGCTCAATCGTTTATGGGTTTCATGCAGCACTGCCTCTTCTTTGTAGCAAGGTACGACAACGGCGAGTATGGGAGAGTTTTCCATCATAGAACAAATCTTTTTGCAATATTCGTAAGAAATCGGGAGAAAAACAAATTATCACTCTTTTCTTTTGAAAACGAAACGTACGAGTAAGAAGTTGACCGGAATGGCGATGGCGAAAACCGGAATGGGGGCCAGAGGTTTGGGGATGCCCATCCAGAGAGAGAGGTTCAGCAACCCCATGTGTAGCAGATAGCTGCATAAGTGTGCTCCTCCAAATCCGAAGGCTTTTCTCCATGAGGGCTTTCGGCCGAAGGTAAAGTAAGCGGTCAGATAGAAATTGGCGATGAAGCTGAGAGCATATCCCAGTGTATAGGCTATGTTTACATTGATAACCCGTTGTAATACAAAATACAATCCGTAGTGCAGAGCTGTCGCAAAGATGCCCACCATTACGAAGCGTACAAATTCCGGTAGTTGTTTCAGCCGCTTCATCTTAACATTAAATATCTACTCTCTGTTGCCATTATCATTGGGGCGGCAAAGTTAGGCATTGTTTCAGAATTATTTGTAATTTTGCTTTGCGAAATTAAGCTGCATCTCAGCAAATTGCAAATAAATTTGCATCTGCTTTCGGTTTGCGCTATCTTTGCGTCCAGAAAACATAAAAAACAAATAAGGTATGTCGGACAGAAAGAAGGCGTTCTGGTTTATTGCGCTGCTGAGTGTGCTTGTGGTTGTTCCCTTTCTGGGAGAAACCATTTTTTATTCCAAGGGGGAACCGCGGGAGGCGATTGTTGCCCTTTCTATGCTGGAAAGTGGAAACTGGATACTTCCGGTGAACTATGGTACTGATATTGCTTATAAACCCCCTTTCTTCTACTGGTCAATAGCCGCCGTCTCTTCCCTTTTTGGAGAGGTGACGGAGTTTTCTGCCCGTTTCCCGTCTGCATTGGCTTTTTTAGCCATGCAGTTAATGTTCTTTGCCTTTGTGGCAAAACGTAAAAACGTTCAAACGGCGTTTCTGGCCTCTATTCTTCTTTTGTCTTCTTTCGAGGTGCATCGGGCGGCTGTCGCTTGTCGGGTCGATATGGTTCAGGTTGCCTTTATCGTTATTTCCCTTTGTCTGCTGTTCCGCTGGGATGAGAAGGGATGCCGCGGAGTGCCTTGGCTTGCGGTGTTGCTGATGGGATGTGCCACGTTGACCAAAGGGCCGGTAGGCTCCATATTCCCTTGCGCGTGTATCGGTGTGTATCAGTTGTTGCGCGGACGTTCTTTCTGGAAAGCGTTTTTCTCGTTGGTAGGTATCGGCTTGCTTTCTTTTGTTCCTTATTTAGCTTGGGTATACGTAGCTTACAGACAAGGTGGACAACCGTTCCTCGATTTGGTTCTGGAGGAGAATACCAGGCGGTTTATGGGCAAAATGTCCTACGAGTCCCATGAAAATCCTATATGGTATAATTTCCTGACTTTGATTTGGGGATGGATTCCCTGGACGTTGGTTCTGGTAGTTTCCTTGTTTGGCTTGAAGTGGAAAAACATGCGTTGTCTGCCGGAAGGGGAGACCCTGCTGTTGCGGTTGAAGAAGGGCTGGACTGCTTTCCGCAACCAGTCTCCGGTACAATTGTTCACGTGGCTGGTCATTCTGATAATCTTTGTCTTCTACTGCATCCCCAAGAGTAAGCGGAGCGTTTATCTGCTTCCCATCTATCCGTTTATGGCAGTGCTGATAGCTGAGTATCTGTTGGCTTTGGTACAAAAGGGGGCACGAGTTTTCAGGATTTGTGCAATCATCTTTGCTTCTTTGGGCTTGTTGCTTACGCTTGTTTTTGTCGTAGTTCGTCTCGGCCTGGTTCCCGACAGCGTTTTTGGAAGTGGACGCCATGCCGCTGAGAATGTAGCCTTTATGCATGCGTTGGAGGATGTGGCTTTGTCTGTTCCCAAGTGGCTCCTGGTAGCGCTTCCCGTAGTAGCCGCTGTCTGCACATTATGTATGGTGGTAAAGCGTGCGGATAGCCGGTCATTATTATATGGTATAGCAGGATGTATGCTTTGTCTTTTCGTATCATTGGATTCGGTTTATCAGCCCACGGTGCTGGCTGTGAAATCAGATAAACATTTGGCTGAAAGGGTCAATACGTATGTTCCGGAAGGTGTGGTCTATTCTTACTCGAAAATGAGTTTCTATGGTGTTAACTTCTATCTGAAAGACCGCATGCGGCACATTGAAAAGGAACGTCCGTCCAGCGGGGAGGGCTATTTGTTGGTTCCCGTAAAGGAGGAGGAGAATATGTTGGGAGAGCTGGAACAGACGTATCATCTGGAAAAGATATTCCGTACAGACAGACGCAGTTGTGATATGCGTAATGAAATCTGCATGTATAAATTTAGGGCGATTGACATTCATAACCCATAATTTATAACTCATAACTTAAAATGAATCCGATAGATATCATTAACAAATATTATCCGGAAGAGAATGAGTTGCGGCATATACTGTTGACGCACAGCCGTTCCGTAGCCGACAAGTCGTTATGGATTGCCGACCGCCATCCGGAACTTTCATTGGATAAGGATTTTCTGTACGAGGCTGCCATGCTGCACGATATAGGCATTTTTCTTACAGATGCGGCAGGTATCCATTGTTTTGGCGACAAGCCTTATATCTGTCACGGTTATTTGGGAGCCGACCTGATACGCGGCGAAGGCTATCCCCGCCATGCTTTGGTTTGTGAACGCCATACGGGTGCCGGACTTTCATTGGAGGGAATCATTGCGCAGGATTTGCCCGTACCGCATCGTGAAATGGTTCCGGTCAGCTTGGAAGAACAAGCTATCTGTTTTGCCGATAAGTTTTATTCAAAAACTCATTTGGAAAAGGAGAAAAGTGTAGAAAAAGCCCGAAAAAGTTTGGAACGTTATGGTGAAGAAGGGGTACGGCGCTTTGATAATTGGTGCGAACAGTTCTTGTAGCAATCTAAATTTCTTTAAAAAGGGAGATTATCCGTATAAATTATGTACTTTTGCCCCTCCAAGCGTAAACTATTAGTTAATGACGCCATTGAAAGCAAATACATTCATATCATTCATACTACTATTCGTCTTGCTTCTTCTCTCCGGTGGGGCTGCTTCTCAGCGCCGTAGAGCGAAGGTTGCGCCTCCGAATATTCAGCGGACAGACACGTTGCAGGTAGGGGATAGTTTGCAGATGGGAGACTCCCTGCAAGGGGGAAAGGGGCTTCCTGCCGATTCGTTGCAACAAGATACGGTAGCGGCTGCGCCTCCCAAGAAGGATGCATTGGATGCTCCCGTAGCCTACGAAGCCAATGACTCCATTGTATTTACGCAGAGTGGCTTTGCCCATCTTTACGGCCAGGGAAAGGTGAGTTATCCGGGTGCTGACCTGGAGGCTGATGTCATCTCTATGGATATGGACAACAGTACGGTTTTTGCCCGTGGCGTGGTCGATTCTGTAGGAACAGCCAAGGGAAGACCGGTCTTCAAAGACGGGGACACCTCCTACGAAACCGATACTATCCGTTATAACTTCAAGAGTAAAAGAGGTCTTATCAGCAATGTTGTCAGCCAGCAGGGCGAGGGATACGTGACCGGTAATAATGCCAAGAAAGGGAATAATGATGAACTCTATATGAGGAGCGGTCGTTACACGACTTGTGACCATCATGACCACCCCCATTTTTATATGCAGATGACTTATGCCAAGGTACGTCCGAAAAAGAACGTGGTGACGGGACCTGCCTATCTGGTAGTAGAGGATGTGCCGCTTCCGCTTGCCGTTCCATTTTTCTTTTTCCCGTTTTCTAGCAGTTACCAGTCCGGTTTTCTGATGCCTACCTATATGGATGACTCCAATCGTGGCTTCGGTCTGACGGACGGTGGATATTACTTCGCCATCAGTGACCAAATGGACTTGAAGCTGCGGGCGGATATCTTCACGAAAGGTTCTTGGGCGCTGAATATGGAGTCGAACTATGTGAAGCGTTACAAATATTCCGGTTTGCTGCAGGCAAGCTATCAGGTGACCAAGACCGGTGACAAAGGCTTGCCCGACTACTCGGTTGCCAAAGACTTCAAGGTGGTGTGGTCTCACCGGCAGGACCCGAAAGCGAGTCCGAATTCTACCTTTTCTGCCAGTGTGAACTTTGCTACCAGTAGTTATGAGCGTACCAATATCGGCAATATGTACAACTCCCAGGCAATGTCGCAGAATACCAAGACTTCCAGTGTCAGCTATTCGCGTAACTTTCCCGACCAGCATCTGAGCATCTCCGCTTCAGGTAATATTGCCCAGACCATGCGCGACTCCTCTATCGCGGTGACTTTACCGGACATGACCATTTCCTTGAGTACCATTTTCCCTTTCAAGCGTAAACATGCAGTGGGAGATGAAAAGTGGTATGAGAAGATTTCCGTTCGCTATACTGGCCGTGTGAAGAACAGTATCAAGACGAAGGACAATCTGTTGTTCAAGAAGAACCTGATACGCGATTGGGAGAACGGTATGCAGCATGAGATTCCGGTAAGTGCCACGTTTACTTTGTTCAAGTACTTCAATGTGACGCCTACCGTAAACTATACGGAGCGTTGGTACACCCGCAAGGTGAAGAAGGACTGGGACGATGAGCAAGGCAAGGAGGTGAATGATACGACCTACGGTTTTCACCGTGTATACGACTACAGTGCCAGTCTGGGTATCAATACCAAAGTTTATGGTATGTACAAGCCATTGTTTATGAAGAAGAAGGAGATACAGATACGTCACGTCATCACTCCCTCCATCAGTTTCAGCGCTGCACCCGATTTCACTTCGTCCCGTTTTGGCTATTATGACTCTTATATAAAAGACCAGAACGGCATTCGCGATACCGTGCAGTATTCCTATTATGCCGGTCAGGTGTTCAGTCCGCCAAGTGGAGGAAAGCAGGGGCTTATCAGTTTCAATATCTCCAATAACCTTGAAATGAAGTTCAAGGATAAGAATGACTCTATCCGCAAGGTGAGCCTGATTGACGATTTGAGTATGGGTATCAGTTACAACACGGCTGCCCAGGTGCGTCCTTGGAGTGACTTGAGCTTTAATCTCCGTCTGAAGTTGAGCAAGAGTTATACGTTGAGTATGAGCTCTACCTTTGCCACTTATGCTTACGAGTTTGATGAGAACGGAAGGGTGGTGCCCGGTAACCGTACGGAATGGTCGTATGGCCGTTTCGGTCGTTGGTCGGGATATGGTACGTCGTTCAGTTGGACCGTGAACAATGATTCGTGGAAGAAAATAAGGAACTTCTTCACCGGTCAGAAGGATGACGAGGAGCAGGGCCAAGACCAGAATGCCTCGACGGAGGAAGACGGTGACATGGAGGGGGAAACTACCGAGGACGGCACTCCGAAGAAGAAGAAGGAAAAGGCTGCTGCCGATGCTGACGGCTATCAGGTATTCAAGATGCCTTGGTCTATCAACTTCAGTACCGGTTTCAATATTACGGAAGACACCAGTAAGCCCATTAATCGTAAGAACATGCGCTATCCGTACAAATTCAGCCTGAATTCCCTTAATATAAACGGTAACGTCAAGCTTACCAATAAATGGGCTGTCAGCTTCAATTCCGGTTATGACTTCAATGCGAAGGAGATAACGCAGACCGCTTTCAACATCACACGTGACCTGCACTGTTTCAGCATGACGGCTGCCATATCACCTTTCGGACGCTGGAAATACTATAACTTTACCATCCGTGCCAATGCAAGTATCCTGCAAGACTTGAAATGGGAACAGAGAAGCCAGACTCAGAGTAATATTCAGTGGTATTGATGTTTACCAAATTATTTCCGTCTCTCCATGTTCCCGCAAATACTCGTTTGTTTTGCTGAAATGCTTGTTCCCGAAGAAGCCGTTATAAGCGGATAGGGGAGATGGATGTGCCGAGGTGAGTACCAGATGTCGGCTACGGTCGATGAATGCCCCTTTACGTTGGGCGTAGGCTCCCCAAAGAATAAATACAAGATGCTCTTTTTCTTCGGCGAGAATGCGGATAGCCGCATCTGTAAATGTTTCCCAACCTCGGTTTTGGTGAGAACCGGCTTGGTGTGCACGTACGGTGAGGGTAGCATTGAGCAGCAATATGCCTTGCTCTGCCCAGCGTGTCAGATTGCCGGTAGTGGGGGCATCAGTGCCAATGTCATTTTTTATTTCCTTGAAAATATTAAGTAAGGAAGGAGGGAAAGGAACACCGTCATTTACGGAGAAACAAAGTCCGTGTGCTTGTCCCGGACCATGATAGGGGTCTTGACCGATTATCACGACTTTTACTTTGTCAAAAGGGCATAGGTTGAATGCATTGAATATCAGCTTTCCCGGAGGATATATTGCATATTTCCCATATTCGTCCCGTACAAAATCAGTCAATGTACGGAAATAATCTTTCTCAAATTCAGGTTGCAGATGTGCTTTCCAGCTTTCTTCTATTTGAACATTCATAATTGGATCTGTTAGTAGTTTCGGATGCTAAAGTACAAAATAAAAAATAAAGTCCAACCTTTTGAGGGGGTGAACTTTATATTATATGACGGGATAAATGTATATCAAATCAGGTGTATATTGTGTTCCTTGCACTCTTTGCGCATATCTTCCGGCCAGATACTGGCTTGTATCTCACCGATATGCGCCTTGCGCAGATAGAACATACAGAGGCGGGACTGCCCTATACCGCCACCGATGGAAAGCGGCAGTGTATCATTCATCAAGCGTTTGTGGAAGTAAAGTTCCAGGCGTTCCTCTTCGCCTTCCTCTTTGAGCTGGCGAAGCAGGGCTTCCTTGTCTACGCGGATACCCATGGAGGAAAGTTCGATGCTGCGTTGCAGGATGTGGTCCCATAGCAGGAGGTCACCGTTCAGTCCGGGGAGGTCGTTCAGCCCTTTGCTGGTATAGTCGTCGTAGTCCGGGGCGCGTCCGTCGTGCTTCTTGCCGTCGCTCAGCTTGCATCCGATACCGATGATGAACACTGCACCGTATTTCTTGCAAATGGCATGTTCGCGGCATTTGGGTTCCAAGTCCGGATACAGTTGGCGCAATTCTTCGGCATGGATAAAGTGAAGTTTCTGGGGCAGGCAAGGCTTGATTTGCGGATACATCTCATATACCATATATTCTGTGCGCACCATAGCTGCATAGATACGGGTTACTATCTCCTTGAGGAATTCCACATTGCGGTCTTCGGCAGTAATGACGCGTTCCCAGTCCCACTGGTCTACATAAAGGGAATGCAGATTGCCCAGTTCTTCATCGGCACGGATGGCATTCATGTCTGTGTAGATGCCATATCCCGGTTCGATATGGTATTCGGCAAGCGTGAGGCGTTTCCATTTGGCGAGGGAGTGCACCACTTCAGCTTTGGCGTCGCCCAAATCTTTGATAGGGAAAGTTACGGCACGTTCCACTCCATTGAGGTCGTCATTGATACCCATTCCTTTCAATACGAACAGTGGAGCTGTCACACGTCGCAGGCGCAGTTCGGAAGAGAGGTTCAATTGGAAGAACTCTTTAATTTGTTTAATCCCTAATTCAGTCTGTTTTAGGTCCAATAAAGGTTTGTAACCTTCAGGTGTTATCAGGTAGCTCATAAATTTATTCAGTATAACTTCTATTAAATTGCTCGGCAAAGATAGGAATAATATTGATACTTGCTTCTGTTTTGTGGGAAAAAAGAACAAAATGTTTGTGTAATTGCGGTTAGTCTTCTCAAAGTAATAATAAAAATATTCCTCGGTTTGATATAAAAAGCGTTTGAATGTTAGGAATCTGCTAATTTTTTTATACTTTTGCATCCACATTTGGCTCCGTAGCTTAGTGAATAGAGCGTCAGATTCCGGTTCTGAAGGTCGTGCGTTTGAATCGCACCGGGGTCACAAAGAAAGGAACTCCCTTTGCATGAATACTTTGCAAAGGGAGTTTCTTTTTATACAATACATCCAGAAAAGTCAACCATACGGTTCTCTTTCTTGTTATAATTTCCATAGAGTTAGAGGTATGAAACAAATAATATTTATTTTTGCAATGTTAATGACTTGTCTGTCCTATGCCGGTAAGCCGGAAGGACGGTCAGAAAGGAGAACAGACATGAAACCAATGAAAGAGATTTATCTGGCAGGAGGATGTTTTTGGGGTACCGAACATTTCCTGAAACAAATAGAAGGTGTGGAGGCTACCCAGGTGGGATATGCCAATGGAAATATAGCCAATCCTACCTATCAGCAGGTATGTACCGGTACCACGGACTTTGCCGAAACCGTAAAAGTACAGTATGATCCCGATGAGGTGGACTTGCCTTTCCTTATCGACCTTTATTTCAAAACGATTGACCCTACCAGCCTCAATAAGCAAGGGGGGGATAGAGGTACACAGTATCGCACGGGTATCTATTATACGGATACCGCCGACCTGCCCGTTATTCGTGAAACCGTTGACCGGCTGGCTGCCAACTACTCCCGTCCGTTGGTTGTAGAGATAGAGCCTTTGAAGAACTTCTATCTCGCCGAAGATTATCATCAAGACTATCTGGACAAAAATCCTGGTGGATATTGCCACATTAACCCCACCTTGTTCGACCTGGCACGTAAAGCGAAGATGAAGAAAGAAGGAGATGGCGAGTATTTAAACCTGGAAAAGTAACGGACAATGGATATACTGTTAATAAGTAATGAAGATACGTGCCGCAGCCGTATCGCGCAGGAACTCCTGCATGCATTTGGCAGGGGAATGAATATCTCTACGGCAGGAATTATGGAGGGGAACTGCGTTCCCGATGCCGTGTGCAATGTGATGGAACAGAATGGTTTCAGCGTGTCTCGCAAGAAACCGTCTGGTGTCGGGACCTATACGCACCGGTCGTGGGACTACGTGATTACCCTATGTAAAGAAGCCGGAGAAGAACTGAAGTTTATCACTCTGGATGCCAAGCAGCAGGTGCATTTTGATTTTGAAGATCCCTTTAAAAATCGTTTTCAAAATGAAAGTGAGCAGGAGAAACAAGTTGCCTCACTCTATGAAACCATGTACCGGCGGCTGTATGAATTTTACCGCGATGAACTGAGTGAGCAGCTGTTGCCTCGTTGTACGTGCGGTGCAAACACCTATTGCCGTTGTGAATAGTGAAATATGTGTTTTTTTTGAAGCAATCTCTTGACTCGTCCCTAAGGGCAGGACCTATCTTTGCTTCATAAACAAAATGCGCATGAGTTTATGAAGAATAAAATGAAGTTTAAAATCGGAGAGTTTTCCAAACTTTGCCAAGTGACCGTTAAGACGCTTCGTCATTATGAAGAGATAGGATTGATGATACCCGTTGAAGTGGATGAGTGGACGGGGTATCGCTATTACGACATCAGCCAGCTCCGGTGTATGAGCCGTATTGTTTACCTCAAGCAATTAGGGTTCAGCCTCGAAGAGATATCCGAGTTGTTTGCCGATGGCAAGGAATTTCCGGATGCTGAATTGTTGAAGGTTAAAATAGAACGTTGCAAAAACGAGATTGAACACTTGATATGGCGGCAGACCGAACTTGCCAAATTGGAAAATTTACTCCATAAACAAGAGAATGTTATGGAAAAAGTGTTTAAGAAATCCCTCCCTTCAAGAATTTTTGCTACCCATCGCCGTAAAATAGACTCTTATCAGGAACTGTTCAATCTTTGTCCGAATATTATCGGGCCTGAAATGTACCGTTTGGGTTGTGAATGTCCTGCCCCGGAATATTGTTTCACGGTGGAATATAATGAGGAATATGGGGTTGATATTGATATCGAGTTTTTTGAAGCGGTGGCTGAACGCAAGGAAGATTCGGAACTGATTAAATTCAAGGAACTTCCGGAAGTACCGGTTGCGCTCTGTGTCAACCATTACGGTGCTTATGAGCATATGCCCGAAACTTTCGCCGAGCTTTTTGCGTATGCCGAGGCAAATGGATACGAGGTCATTGACCGTCCCCGGTTTTGCCATATTGACGGCATTTGGAACAAAGAAACGGTGGATGAATGGATGACGGAAATTCAGTTGCCCATCAAACTTTCTTAATCAGCCTTTGATTTTTGCGGAAAGCTTTCAACCGTGAGAATACCTAAAAATAGGGATAGGTAGTCAACTTATTTTCTGCGAACTTTGCAGACTGAAAAAAGAATTGAAATGAGAAGCCTGCATATTCTGTTTATATTGGTAGTTGTCACTTGGCTCGGTTTTCCGCTGAGAGCGCAAGAAGCTATTTCTATCGGGACTCGCCACACTTTGTTTTCGCATGTCTTGAATGAGGCTAGAGAATATTGGGTGTATGTACCTGCAACCCGCCCGGGTGAAAAAGAGGAAAGTTATCCGGTTCTTTATTTGCTGGACGGTGATTCTTTTTTTCATTCGGTGGTAGGTTTTACTCGCTTGTTTTCCACCTCCAAAGTTTCTTCCTTACCGCCCTGTATCGTTGTGGCTGTCCTGAATACAAACAGAACCAGAGACTTTACGCCAACCTGTTCCGCTGCCCGGCGTGACGGAACTGTCCGTCCGGGCGATAAACCGGAAGGGGGTGGGGCAGGACAATTTTGCCGTTTTCTGACGGAGGAGCTACGCCCCGCAGTGGAACAAGACTTGCCGGTGAATGGACAACACTTGTTGGCCGGACATTCTTATGCCGGGTTGTTCACGCTGCATGTTTTGCTGAATTATCCCGGTGCATTTGATACATACATCGCCATAGACCCCAGTTTATGGTGGGATAAAGGATATTTTCAGAAACAGGTAGAACGGCAGGTGGATAAGGTTGACTTTTCAGGAAAGCAACTGTATGTTGCGTTTGCCACTCAGCCGCGTCTTGATAGGAAGCTGATCCACTTTCCCCTGACAGATGATTTTATAGGGAGTGCAGTTCCTCGTATGGAGAAGCGGCATTTGCGGGTGGTATCAAAAAAGTTCCCGGAAGAGACGCATGGAACGGTTGCTCTTCCGGGATTTTATGACGGACTGAAAACGTTGTTCTTCCGTTCTGCGGTTGGAATTTCTCTGCCGAACAAACCTCTCTGAAAAAAACTTTATTTTTCAGTAAGCTGAATGATATGCGCCATTGTACTAAGGGGACTACCTATACCATGGTGAGGTCTGCCGAAATCCTGAAAGCGTCATAGCCTGAGTCGCCTTCCGGCAGGAAGCGCCGAGAAGCGCCGTTTCCTTATAAATCAGTATTTTCAGCTCCGGAGAAGGTTGAGTGTCCTTCTCCGGACACACTGATTAAAAAACTGCAAAAGTGCAGCCGGGGCTTCGTTGACTCCGGGCAATTGGAATAGTAGTACAACCACTGTTGTACAATGAGCGCAGCACCATATGCCCTGCTACCGTACGGAAGTGCATAAAAAAAACAGTTGCCTGGAGAAACCCTCTCCAAGCAACTGTTTTCAGCTTCTTGATACTTTACTTTATAATCTACATATTCTAAATCTTTCTTGTCATCAATCGTCAATGTCAATCACCCTCATTTTAGAGTCAAATGTAATTTCCCAACGATTAGACAACTTTATCTCATACTCATTGTCATCGTACTCAATCTGAAGAATTCTTGCATCCGGATAATTGGTCTTTACATAGTTACGTATCGCTTCCGGTACAATCTGTGCAGGAACTTCACTTTGTCTGCATCGTACCTCCTTCCATTCTCCCGATTTATCAAATTCTACCTTCTCCCCATTCGTGAACACCACATCATAGCTTTTATAAAACATTCCCGACTCCAATTTAGCCATTGCCACCTTATGGTCTTTAAAATAAGTCTTGATAAATGTCTGCGCCTTCGCCGGCAACTGGCTCACCTCTATCGGCTTATCATTATCTGCCATTACCATTGTGTGCACTGCAAACATACAAACCAACATCATAACTAACTTTTTCATACTTTTCTATTTTTAATAATTAATACTTTATTTGTTTTCTGTATTGCAAAGATGGGAAGGAAATCTGGAAAGAATTGGGAAAAAAACTCTATTTTTGGAAATGAAAAAAAATCTATTTTTGAAAATGGGTGTTGCGGCTCTTCACCTATGAATTTTTGTTTGCAATGAATATTATTTAAAGACACAATAGACTATTATGGCTATGAAAATATTAAATCAGTTTATCGATGATTTTGTAGGTGTTTTCCAATATCGGTTTATGGATACCTTTCAATATTTTAAAGAAAGGAAGAAAAGTAAATATTTAGGAGATAGATTTGAGGAATGGGTTGTGAAGAACTCCAATATTAGTAAAGATGGTTATTCGGATCTATGTGATAAGAAAATATTTTGGCGGCTTTTAGATTGGAGAGGTGATAAATACATTGAGGGGTATAGGCCTCTGTCTTCATCATCTCCGGATTTGTTGATGGAGTGTGTTACCACAACGAGTACCATTCATGAAGTTGGAGATATAATAGCTGTAGAATGTAAATGGCGAAGTAAGATAGGTTTTTATCTCGATATAAAAGACATTGAAAAGTACGAGGGGTATATGAATTCCAATCTGTTGAACCGTCCGATAAAAAACTTGTTTTATGTTTTTGGCTTTGGATGGTGTGGTGACAGTCCGGAATCTGTTTATGTAGTTCCTGCCAGAGAATTGTATGATTATGATAAAGATACCTGTAGAATAACGTTCCCTATTAAAGAAACCGAGAAGGAGAAAATGGGTAGATTGGAGCGCTTTAAGAAGAAAGACAATAGATGTCTTCTGTATATCAAGTAATGGTATTACTTGGTTATATAAGCTCCAATCAACTGTTATATTGTTTGGGTCGCCGTCAATCTTTGTGGCGAAGGCTATTACTGGCATCTAATGCGGTTTGCAACCTTTCCCAGTCGTCACAAAGCGCCTGCATGGACGGAAACAATAAATCTGCTCCGGCATCCAGTAATACCTGCCTGTCCAGCGGACCGGTATTGACTGCCACAGTGAATATGCCGGCTGCTGTTCCGGCTTGTACTCCGATAGGTGCATTTTCTACAACTATAGCTTCGTTGGCTTGTACTCCGGCTTTTTCCAGTCCCATTAGATAAGGCTCAGGATGAGGCTTTCCGTATTTCACATCAAAGGCGGTCACCATGTGGTCGCGCTGAAACATACCAGGGAAGTTGTGGGCAAGGCGGTTCAGCAGGGAGTGTTGGCCCGAACCGGTGACAAGTACCGGAATAAGTCCTGCCGCTTTTACCTTTTGCAGCACTTCCCAAGCACCCGGCATACGTTCCGGTTCCGGGTGGGTACTGAATTCGGCGCTTTTCTCTGCATAGATGCTTTCTATCATCTCGGGAGTGGCATCCTTGCCATACTGGCGTTGATAAACGATGTTGATGGTGGAGGCTCCGGTACGTCCCTCGTGCATGTATGCCTCTTCACGGCTCAAGTGCAGGCCATGACGTTCCATTACTTTATGCCAGGCATCGGCATGGTAGGGCATGGAGTTGAATAACACACCGTCCATGTCAAAAAGAACGGCTTTCAGTTGGATGTAGGGGTGCCCGTGCTTTTCCAGATAACGGGCGATAGAGTTTTCGAACACTTGGTAGATTGGGGATTGAGAATTTAAAAATGCGGGGTAGATAAATAGAGAGTTGAGAATCGGGGAACGGTTCTCTTCGCACTTGTTGTGCAGCCATTTCTCAATTCTCAACTCTCAATTCTTAATTTATCAAAGTCTTGCCTGGATAGCTTTGGACTCTTCTTCGTAGCCGGGCTTGTTCAGCAATGCAAACATATTCTTCTTGTATGCTTCCACACCCGGTTGGTTGAACGGATTGACTCCCAAAATATAACCGCTGATACCGCAAGCTATTTCAAAGAAGTAGAGCAGACCTCCGATGCTTTCTTCATTCAGTGCAGGGATAACGATGCGCATGTTGGGTACGCCGCCGTCAACGTGGGCAAGCTGTGTGCCCAATTCAGCCATCTTGTTCACTTCGTCCACGTGCTTGCCTGCCAGGAAGTTCAGTCCGTCGAGGTTGGCTTCGTCCGAAGGTACTTGCAGGGAGTGCTGTGTCTTCTCCACGGAGATGACAGTTTCGTAGATGGTACGTTCGCCTTCCTGAATCCATTGTCCCATGGAGTGCAGGTCGGTGGAGAAATCTACGGCAGCAGGGAAGATACCCTTGTTTTCCTTACCTTCGGATTCACCATAAAGCTGCTTCCACCATTCGCTTACGTAGTGCAGTTTGGGATTGTAGTTTACGAGGATTTCAATTTTCTTACCGTTCTTGTAGAGCTCGTTACGCGTAGCTGCATAGATGGCAGCAGGATTTTCTGCAAACGGAACATCTTTTCCACAAGCCTTTTCCATGGCAACTGCACCTGCAACCAGTTTCTCAATGTCGAAACCTGCTATTGCGATGGGCAGCAAGCCTACCGGAGTCAGTACGGAGAAACGTCCGCCCACGTTATCGGGGATGATGAAGGATTTGTAGCCTTCGTTGTCGGCCGTTACGCGGGCAGCGCCCTTTTTGGCATCGGTGATGGCAACGATAACCTTCTTTGCCATATCCTTGCCGCGTTGGTCTTCGCATTGCTTTTTCAACAGACGGAACGCCAAGGCCGTTTCAGTGGTAGTACCGGATTTGGAGATGTTGATAACACCGAATTTCTTGTCTTTCAAGTATTCGGTGAGTTCATATAGATAATCTTCACCGATATTGTGTCCTGCATACAGAATGACCGGAGCCGTTTTCTTGTCTTGCAACCAAGTGAAGCTGTTTGACAAAGCCTCTATCACCGCACGTGCACCGAGGTAACTTCCGCCAATACCGGCAACTACTACTACCTCGCAGTTGTCACGCAACGTCTGTGCGGTAGTCTTTAGGTCGGCCAGGTGCTCTTTAGTGATGGAAGAGGGGAGGTGCAGCCAGCCTAAGAAGTCGTTGCCCTTACCGGTACCATTCTCTAATGCTTCCTGTGCAGCCTTTACTTGGGCTTCATAGGCGAAAACGTTTTCTTTGGAGATGAATCCAAGAGTCTTTTCAATGTTCAAACTAATCATAATATTCTAGGTTTTAAATTCAGTATTTCGTTTTATCTTTTTTCGCGCTTACCGGAATGAATCGGTAAGCAGCTTGATTTCAATCGTCGGCGAGATACGCTCATACAGAATGTTGTATACTGCATCTACAATAGGCATGTTGACATGATAATGCTTGTTGATTTCCTTGATACATTTTGTACCGTAATATCCTTCAGCAATCATTTCCATCTCAATCTGCGCGCTTTTCACGGAGTATCCCTTGCCAATCATCGTACCGAATGTGCGGTTGCGGCTGAAATTGGAATATCCCGTCACCAGCAGGTCACCTAAATAAACGGAATCACTTACGTTTCTGTTCAGCGGATGTACCGTTTGCAGGAATCTGTTCATTTCCTGTATGGCATTGGACATGAGCACAGCCTGAAAGTTGTCGCCATATTTCAGACCGCTGCAGATACCGGCTGCAATGGCATATACATTCTTCAGCACCGAACTGTATTCAATGCCGGCAACGTCATTACTGACAGAGGTCTTGATGAATGAACTGGCCAGTTTGCGGGCAATGGTGCAAGCCTTGTCGGTGTCGGGACAAGCAATGGTCAAATAAGAAAGGCGTTCCAGAGCCACTTCTTCCGCATGGCAGGGACCTGCCAATACAGCAATATTCTCAGCTGGGACGCCATATTCCTTAGTGAAATATTCCGAGACAATCAAGTTGTCATCGGGCACAATACCTTTAATGGCAGTGATGATGAATTTATCCTTAATCTTAGTCTTCAGTTTCTTCAGGTGAACCTTCAGATAAGGGGAAGGTGTAACGAAGATGAGCGTATCAGATTCTTTCACGACATCATTGATGTTGGAGTTGAAGTTGATACGCTTGGTATCAAACTTGACGCCCGTCAGGTAGGCAGGGTTATGACCAAGCCGTTTGAAGTCGGCAATACGGTCATCGCGTCGCATGTACCAATTTATAGACTCCGCTTGTGACAGAACCATTTTTGCAATGGCAGTTGCCCAACTTCCTCCGCCCATGATGGCTATCTTACCGGGTAGTTTCATATCGAAATTAATAATTAAAAATTAAAAATTAAAAGAGGGGAAAGGAGTACCTTCCTCCTCCTCTTATCTTTAATCTTGCCTATTTAATTCTTTAATTTTTAATTCTTAATTCTTCCGACCCAGTCAGCAACTTCGTTTACGGTCGGGTTTGCCAGTTCCAATTTATATTTCTTGTTGATACCGCAGATGTCCATGTGGAGTTTTTGCGGATTCACATCTTTCATGTCACTCACCAGGTTGTAGCCGGCTTTCTGGATTACAGCCACCCAGTCTTCGGGGATGCCCAGCTCTGTGTATCGTGCAGGAGCATCTTTGGGGATAACCTTTTCCGGACGCATCTGCGGGAAGAAAAGTACTTCTTGGATAAAGGATTCGCCCGTCATTAACATGGTCAGACGGTCGATGCCGATACCGATGCCCGATGTGGGAGGCATACCGTATTGCAATGCTTTCAGGAAGTCCTGGTCGATGAACATCGCTTCGTCGTCTCCCTTTTCGCTCAAGCGGAGTTGGTCTTTGAAGCGTTCTTCCTGGTCTATCGGGTCGTTCAGCTCGCTGTAAGCGTTGGCAAGTTCCTTGCCGTTCACCATCAGCTCGAAACGTTCGGTCAGTCCCGGCTTGCTGCGGTGCATCTTGGTCAGCGGGCTCATCTCTACGGGATAGTCGGTGATGAAAGTGGGCTGTATGAAAGTACCTTCGCAGAATTCTCCGAAGATTTCATCAATCAGCTTGCCCTTGCCCATGGTGTCGTCAATTTCCATATTCAGTTCCTTGCACACCTGGCGGATTTCGTCCTCGCTCTTGCCTTCGAGGTCGTATCCGGTCTTTTCCTTGATGGCTTCCAGGATGGGCAGACGGCGGTAGGGAGCTTTGAAGCTAATGCTCTTGCCGTCTATCTCGGTTTCTGTGCAGCCGTTTACGGCGATACAGATGCGTTCCAGCAATTTCTCCGTAAAACTCATCATCCAGTTGTAGTCCTTGTACTGCACGTACAGCTCCATACAAGTGAATTCCGGGTTATGGTTCTTGTCCATACCCTCGTTACGGAAGTTCTTGCCTATTTCATATACACCTTCGAATCCGCCCACAATCAGTCGCTTCAAGTAAAGCTCGGTGGCGATACGCAGGTAGAGGTCTATATCCAGAGAGTTATGGTGGGTGATGAACGGACGGGCGCTTGCTCCACCGGGGATGGATTGAAGAATCGGCGTCTCCACTTCCGTGTAGCCGGCTTCATCCAGCACAGCACGCATGGTCTTGATGACGGTGGCGCGCTTCAGGAATTTTTCTTTCACGCCGTCGTTCACGATAAGGTCTACATAACGCTGGCGGTAGCGGAGTTCGGGGTCTTCGAAAGAGTCGTAAGCCACGCCGTCCTTATATTTCACGATAGGCAGGGGCTTGATACTCTTTGCAAGTACGGTCAGCTTCTTGGCATGGATGCTGATTTCGCCCATTTGGGTACGGAATACGAATCCTTCAATGCCGATAAAGTCGCCTAAATCGAGCAAACGTTTGAACACGGTATTGTACATCTCCTTGTCCTCGTCCGGACAGATGTCATCGCGGGTGATATATACCTGGATGCGTCCTTTGGAGTCCTGCAATTCGATGAAAGATGCTTTACCCATGATACGGCGGCTCATGATACGTCCGGCAACGGACACTTGGCGAGGCTCTGCATCGTCGTTGAATTCAGCTTTAATATCGGTAGAGAAAGCATTTGTTACATACTCTGCTGCGGGATAAGGCTCAATGCCCATCGCGCGAAGTTCATTCATACTGTTGCGACGAATGATTTCTTGTTCACTTAGTTCTAATACGTTCATTTCGCTATATTTCACTCAATTTGGGTACAAAAGTACGAAACATTTTTCAGATAGCGAACCTTTTGACGGAAAATACGTACCTTTGCACCCGGTAAAAAGAAATAGGTATATAGTATGACAGCACAAAAGACACCCACAGCGTTGGGTACGGAGAGCATCGGAAAACTCTTGATGCAGTATGCCGTGCCGGCAATCATTGCCATGACGGCATCTTCTTTATATAATATGGTAGATAGTATTTTCATCGGTCACGGTGTGGGGACCATGGCTCTGTCGGCATTGGCACTGACTTTCCCGTTGATGAACCTCGGGGCTGCTTTCGGTGCATTGGTAGGCGTAGGTGCTGCTACACTGATTTCGGTAAAGCTGGGACAGAAGGATTATGATACGGCGCAACGGGTGCTGGGCAATGTGTTTGTACTGAATATTTTGTTGGGTTTGGCGTTTACCGTTATAGTCTTTCCTTTTCTTAATCCTATCCTTTATTTCTTTGGTGGCAGTGATGAGACGGTGGAATATGCGCGGCAGTTTATGGAGATAATCTTGTTGGGCAACGTTGTTACCCATCTCTATCTGGGTCTGAATGCGGTGCTGCGTGCTTCGGGACATCCCAAGCAGGCGATGTATGCCACTATTGCTACGGTGGCTATCAATACGATATTGGCTCCTATTTTTATATTTATGTTCGACTGGGGGATTCGCGGGGCTGCCATTGCTACGGTGTCTGCGCAGGTCATTGCCTTGCTGTGGCAACTCAAGCAGTTCAATAACGCCAATGAATTGCTGCACTTCCGCCGGGGTATCTTCCGTCTGAAGCGTAAGATTGTATTTGATTCACTGGCTATCGGTATGTCTCCTTTTCTGATGAACCTGGCGGCTTGCCTTATTGTAATCCTTATCAATCAGGGATTGAAGAAGTACGGAGGCGACTTGGCTATCGGTGCCTTTGGTATTGTGAACCGCTTGGTGTTTATCGTAGTTATGATTGTGATGGGATTAAACCAGGGAATGCAGCCCATTGCCGGATATAACTTCGGAGCAAAGTTGTACGACCGGGTGAACAAGGTACTGAAACTGACAATAATCTATGCCACCTGTGTGACAACCTTTGGCTTCTTGGTAGGGATGCTGGCACCTAATCTGGTGGTGGGTATCTTTACATCAGACGCAGAATTGACGGAACTTTCGGCTACGGGATTGCGTATTACGGTGATGTTCTTCCCCATTATCGGTTTCCAGATGGTAACCTCCAATTTCTTCCAAAGTATAGGGATGGCGGGCAAGGCGATATTCCTTTCACTTACGCGGCAGATGCTGATTCTGCTTCCTTGTCTGCTTATTCTGCCGCACTTCTTTGGCGTGGCCGGGGTGTGGTATAGTATGCCGGTATCCGATTTGCTTGCAAGCTTGATAGCACTGGTGATGCTGGTTTATCAATTCCGTAAGTTTAAGACTGCTGCAGCACATTAAAATAAAATTTTTCATATGCTTTCTGTAGATATTCCGTAAGAATATTTATATTTGCTATCTGCAAACTAATAGATTAACAAGCATATGGACAATAATTTTATAGTCAATATAGGCCGTCAGTTGGGTAGTGGTGGACGGGAGATAGGCGAGAAGCTGGCTACCCGTCTGGGAATTGATTTTTATGATAAGGAGCTGATTAGGCTGGCTTCCGAAGAGAGTGGACTATGTTGTGAGTTTTTTGAAAAAGCTGATGAGAAAGCTTCACAAGGCATTATTGGAGGGCTCTTCGGCATGCGTTTCCCTTTTGTCAGTGACGGGGCTATCCCTGCTACGAATTGCCTGAGTAATGATGCTCTGTTCAAAGTGCAAAGTGACGTGATACGCCGATTGGCGGAGGAGAAGTCCTGCGTGTTCGTGGGACGTTGTGCTGATTATATTCTTCGGGATAATCCACGCTGTGTCAATGTTTTCATTTCCTGCTCCAATGAAGAGCGCATCAAACGCCTTTGCCGAATGCATTCCATTTCTGAGCGTGAAGCGGAGGAGATGATGAACAAAGCGGATAAGAAACGCGCCGAATACTATAACTACTACAGCTATAAAAAATGGGGGGCTGCCGAGACATATCATTTGTGTATCGATTCCTCTGTATTGGGAGTTGAGAGAACGACGGATTTCATCGAGGAATTTGTGAAACAGAAACTCAATCTTAGGTGAACTGAGTGCTCGGTATGTCACGATTGGGATTCCTCTTACTGCTGTGGGTGTTCTTTCTGCCGGGTATAAAGGTATACGGAAGTTCCGAGACTTCGGCAAGTGTGGACCGGATGTCTTTCAATGCACACTGGAATACTCCTATCGAATCAATGAACGGTACACTAAACCTGGCGGATGACTATTACCTGACGGACGGTACTCCGGTGACCGACCGTAACTACGGGGAAATGAACAATGGAGTATTGGATGTGACGCGCCCCAATGCCGCCCATTTTGCCAACCGTGACCCACGGCTTTACAGCACTTTGTTTGTACGCGGCATGTCGTGGAACGGCAAGGGCGGGGAAGGCAATTGGTACGGTGGCGCAGCCGCTTCTTTGTCCATGGTCTACGTCATGAAATATTTCGACCCTAAGGACACCGGTAACTCCTGGAACAATGGGCAGGACTTCTACGTGGTACGCTATAATATCAGTATCGGCGATGGTATTCGTCCCAAAGAAACCCGTGCAGGGATGTTTTCGCCGAGCATACATGTTGCCGGTCCTGCGAAACATGTGCTGGTAGAACACAATATTATTCATGCCAATGCAAAGCCGGCTGCTAACGTGGACCGTACGATGATTACTTCCGATTCTTGGGATGGTTTTGCTGATGACACGTTTTTCAAACAGAATACTTTCTATGCTGCCGAGGCAAGCAGATTCTCTATGACAAGCTCTACAAACAATCTGTTTGACGGCAATTGGTACATTGGTACTTACCAGCAATTGCCTGCTGACGAAAAGGCGCATACCGTTTCAGAAACCTATCAGAAGGAGGTGCTGGATGTGGACCGGAATGGGTATGAAGGGTTGCTTATGAACAACCGCATGGTATGCGGGGTGAAAGGCTACTTTGTGGATAAGGAGGCGATAGAATCTTTCTTTGATCGTTGCCGTTGATGGATAATCTTCAAAATAAAGCCTCCAGTCTTTTCAAAACTATAATATGAAAAGACCGGAGGTTTTATTTTAAGGAGGTTATTGCATTTCCTATTACATCATTGTCAGCAATATCATCTGCCCCGCCAAAATACGCAGGAACATAGTCAACGGATATACTGTAGAATAGCCTACTGCCGGAGCGTCATTGCCCGATGTCTGGTTGGCATATGCCAATGCAGGAGGGTCTGTGTTACTACCGGCAATCAGACCCATTAACGTGAAGTAGTTCACCTTGCAGTAGAAGCGGGCAATCATACCGATTATCAACAAAGGAATAACGGTTATCAGGAAACCATATCCCACGTACAGCAATCCGCTGCCTTCTACCACGGTCTGCACAAAATGCTCACCGGCTTCTATGCCGACGCTGGCAAGGAAGAGCACGATACCGATTTCACGCAACATCAAGTTGGCACTCATGGTGGTGTATGTCACAAGATGCATTTTGTGACCGAAACGTCCGATGAGGATGGCCACTACCAGCGGACCACCAGCCAAACCTAACTTAACCGGTGTCGGCATACCCGGGAATGCGATAGGCAGACTACCCAGCAGGATTCCCAAAAAGATTCCCACAAAAATAGTTACGATATTCGGAGTGTCCAAACGTTTCAACTGATTACCCAATACGCCGGCTACACGTTCTACGGCATCCTGCTGGCCGACCACCATTACACGGTCACCTACCTGAAGTACCAGATTGGGATCGGCAAACAAGTCCATACCCGAACGGTTGATACGGGTTACATTTACACCGTACATGCTGCGGAAGTGGAGGCTTCCCAACTTCTTGCCATTGATTTCGGACTTGGTGACGAGGATACGGCGGGAAACCATCGGAGTGTCCTGCTTTTCCCAGTCTACGTGTATTTCTTTTCCGATAAAGGCAGCCACCGCTTCGGCATCTTCTTCGGAACATACGATGAAGAGCTGGTCTCCTACGTGGAATATTGTTTCATGATTGGGGATACTGACGTGCCCCTCGTGGCGTATGCGCGAACATACAAACGGACGTCCCAGGAAATCCTTTATCTGGAGCAGGGTCTTTCCGGAAATTGATTCATTGCGTACTTCGAGGTGAAGCATGTGCGGCTGATGCTTAACATCGGCTTCCTGCGTATTGAGTTCCTGTTCCTCTTTCTTGAGGTTCACCCGGCAGATATAGCGGATGGCTATGATGGAACCTATGATACCTACCACACCAAGCGGATAGGCGCAGGCATATCCCAGTGCAATGGGGTCTCCCGTATAGTTTATCTGGTTCAGGGCTTCTTGTGCGGCACCCAGACCCGGAGTATTGGTTACGGCACCATAGAGAATACCTACTATCATTGGCAAGTCTATCCCTCCGTCAATGAAGTAGATGCTCAATGCTACTGCGATATTCAGCAATACGATGCCGACAGCAAGCATGTTCAGCCGCATACCCCCTTTCTTAAAGGAAGAGAAGAAGGAGGGCCCGACTTGCAGACCGATACAGAATACAAATAAAATCAAACCGAATTCGCGGATGAAATGCAAAATGTGTGTTTCGCCCGTGAAGCCAAAATGGCCCATCAGGATACCGGCAAAGAGGACGAATGTAACCCCCAACGATACCCCGAAAATCTTAATCTTACCCAGCAATACGCCCACAGATATTACGAATGCATACAAACAAACGATGTGAGCGACAGATGAAGGGTCCCATAGCAAGCTTTCTAACCAATTCATAGTACCTTATTAATATGTCGTTTTTTAAATTTCGCGCAAAATTACTTAATAAAAAGGAGGTAGCAAAGGCTTTGTGGTACTTTTTGCTATATCAACTTTGCAAAAGTAGAGTATGCTTCCGGTGAATACGCTGAATCCGTATGGACACGGAGTCATCTGTAAGTGCAATTTTCTCTAAAAAAAGATTTTGTTCTAAGTATTTGTTTATATTTGCAAGTCTCTTGATGACAAAAATGAATAGTATTCATCTATTTAAATTTTAAATAAACTATGGCAGACAGTAAAGAAAAACTCTTCTCCGACTTTTCTCCCGTTTCCACTGAGCAGTGGATGGAGAAAGTTACCGCAGACCTGAAAGGGGCGGATTTCGAGAAGAAGCTCGTTTGGAAGACAAACGAAGGATTTAAGGTGAAACCTTTCTACCGTATGGAGGACCTGGAAGGTTTGAAGACGACAGATGCCCTTCCCGGCGAGTTTCCTTATCTCAGAGGTACCAAGAAAGACAACAATGAATGGCTTGTTCGTCAGGAAATCAAAGTGGAATGCCCCAAAGAGGCCAATGCCAAGGCGTTGGATATCTTGAATAAAGGTGTAGATTCACTCTCTTTCCATGTAAAGGCCAAGGAATTGAACGCAGAGTATATTGAAACTTTGTTGAAAGATATCTGCGCGGAATGTGTCGAGTTGAATTTCTCTACCTGCCAGGGGCATGTGGTGGAACTTGCAGAACTTCTTGTCGCTTATTTCCAGAAGAAGGATTATGACTTGACGAAATTGCAGGGCTCCATCAACTATGACTACTTCAACAAAATACTGGCCAAAGGTAAAGAAAAAGGTGATATGGTGGCAACAGCCAAGGCGCTGCTCGAGGCTACCGCTTCCCTTCCGAAATACCGTGTATTGAATGTGAACGCGTTGACATTAAACAATGCAGGTTCTTATATTTTCCAGGAGTTGGGTTATGCTTTGGCTTGGGGTAATGAATATATGAATCAGCTGGTTGATGCCGGTCTGCCGGCTGCAATGGTAGCCAAGAAGATTAAGTTCAATTTCGGTATCAGTTCCAACTACTTCCTTGAAATAGCCAAATTCCGCGCTGCACGTATGCTGTGGGCTAATATTGTGGCTTCTTACAGTCCTGAGTGTCTGCGCGACTGCGACAACAAGGGTAAGGATAACGAGTGTCGCTGTGCAGCCAAGATGAAGATTCATGCGGAAACTTCTTCATTCAACTTGACTTTGTTTGATGCACACGTAAACTTGTTGCGTACGCAGACTGAGGCGATGAGTGCCGCCCTTGCTGGTGTTGACTCAATGACGGTTACTCCGTTCGACAAGACTTATGATGCTCCTAACGAATTCTCTGAGCGTATGGCGCGTAACCAACAATTGCTGTTGAAAGAAGAATCGCACTTCGATAAGGTTATAGACCCGGCTGCAGGTTCTTACTATATCGAGAACTTGACCGTCTCTATTGCCAAGCAGGCTTGGGACCTCTTCCTCACTGTAGAAGAAGACGGTGGTTTCTATGCTTCCGTGAAAGCCGGAAAAGTGCAGGCTGCCGTAAACGAGAGCAACAAGGCACGTCATGCTGCAGTCGCCAAGCGTAAGGAAGTGTTGCTGGGTACCAACCAGTTCCCCAACTTCAATGAAAAGGCCGGGGATAAGAAACCGGTTGAGGCTACTTGCTGTTGCGGCGGCGGACATACGTGCGAGAAAGATGTTCCGACACTGAACTTTGACCGTGCTGCCAGTGAATTTGAAGCGTTGCGTCTCGAAACAGAGGCTTCCGGCAAACGCCCGAAAGCGTTTATGCTGACTATCGGTAATCTGGCCATGCGCCAGGCACGTGCACAGTACTCTTGCAACTTTCTGGCTTGTGCCGGATACGAAGTTGTGGATAACCTCGGTTTCCCCACCGTAGAAGAAGGTATAGAAGCAGCTATGGCTGCCAAGGCCGACATCGTGGTATTGTGTTCAAGTGATGATGAATATGCAGAATATGCTGTTCCTGCCTTCAAGGCTCTGAATGGCCGTGCCATGTTTATCGTAGCCGGTGCTCCTGCTTGCATGGACGACTTGAAGGCTGCCGGTATCGAGAACTTTATCCATGTCCGTGTCAACGTATTAGAGACATTAAAAGAATTCAACGCCAAACTTTTGAAGTAAGCAACTTCAATCGTAAATCGTAAATCGTCAAATCGTAAATAACATGATGCGAAAAGATTTTAAAAACTTAGATATATATGCCGCTTTTCAGCCCGTCAACGGTGCTGAGTGGCAAAAGGCTAACGGCATCCATGCTGATTGGAAAACGCCGGAACACATTGAGGTGAAGCCTGTTTATACAAAAGAAGACCTTGAGGGAATGGAACACTTGGGCTATGCTGCCGGGCTTCCTCCTTATCTGCGTGGTCCGTACTCGGTGATGTATACGTTGCGTCCTTGGACCATCCGCCAGTATGCAGGCTTTTCCACAGCGGAAGAATCAAATGCCTTTTACCGTCGTAATTTGGCTTCCGGACAGAAAGGTTTGTCCGTAGCTTTCGACTTGGCCACTCACCGTGGCTACGACCCCGACCACGAACGTGTAGTGGGTGACGTTGGTAAGGCAGGTGTATCTATCTGTTCCTTGGAGAATATGAAGGTGTTGTTCGATGGAATTCCTTTGAACAAGATGTCCGTCTCTATGACTATGAACGGTGCCGTACTTCCTGTTATGGCATTCTACATCAACGCAGGTCTGGAGCAGGGTGCCAAGTTGGAAGAAATGGCTGGTACTATCCAGAACGATATCTTGAAGGAATTCATGGTGCGTAATACCTATATCTACCCGCCTGCATTCTCTATGAAGATTATCTCTGACATCTTTGAATATACTTCCCAGAAAATGCCTAAGTTCAACTCTATCTCCATCTCCGGCTACCACATGCAGGAAGCGGGTGCTACGGCAGACATCGAGTTGGCTTACACCCTGGCAGACGGTTTGGAATATCTGCGTGCCGGAACGGCTGCGGGTATTGACATCGATGCTTTCGCACCGCGTCTCTCTTTCTTCTGGGCCATCGGAACGAACCACTTTATGGAAATTGCCAAAATGCGTGCCGCACGTATGTTGTGGGCAAAGATTGTGAAGCAGTTCAACCCGAAGAATCCGAAGTCGCTGGCTTTGCGTACGCACTCCCAGACTTCCGGCTGGTCACTGACAGAGCAAGACCCGTTCAACAATGTGGGCCGTACTTGTATCGAGGCGATGGCTGCTGCATTGGGACATACTCAGTCACTGCATACCAACGCTCTTGATGAGGCGATTGCTTTGCCGACGGATTTCTCTGCACGTATTGCACGTAATACGCAGATTTATATTCAGGAAGAAACTTACATTTGCAAGAATGTAGACCCATGGGGTGGCTCTTATTATGTGGAAAGCCTGACTAATGAGTTGGCTCACAAGGCTTGGGAGTTGATTCAGGAAGTAGAGAAACTGGGCGGTATGGCAAAAGCCATCGAAACCGGCATTCCCAAAATGCGTATCGAAGAGGCTGCTGCGCGTACACAAGCTCGTATCGACAGCGGTTCACAGACCATTGTCGGTGTGAACAAGTATCGTCTGGAGAAAGAAGCTCCGATTGATATTCTTGAAATTGACAATACGGCAGTTCGTCAGGAACAGATTGAAAACCTGAAGCGTCTGAAGGAAGGACGTAACCAGGCAGAAGTAGACAAGGCGTTGGGAGCTATCACTGAATGCGTAAAGACTGGTAAGGGCAACTTGCTGGAACTGGCAGTCGAGGCAGCTCGTGTCCGTGCTACTTTGGGAGAAATCTCTTATGCTTGCGAAAAGATTGTAGGACGTTATAAAGCAGTAATTAGAACTATATCAGGCGTGTATTCATCAGAAAGTAAGAATGACAGCGACTTCCACCGTGCTTGTGAATTGGCGGAGAAGTTTGCGAAGAAAGAGGGACGTCAGCCTCGTATCATGGTAGCAAAGATGGGGCAGGACGGCCACGACCGCGGTGCCAAGGTTGTTGCAACCGGATATGCCGACTGTGGTTTTGATGTGGATATGGGACCCTTGTTCCAGACACCGGCCGAGGCTGCCCGCGAAGCGGTTGAGAACGACGTTCATGTAGTGGGAGTTTCTTCATTGGCTGCCGGACACAAGACATTGGTTCCGCAGATTATCGAAGAACTCAAGAAGTTGGGACGTGAGGACATCGTAGTGATTGCCGGTGGTGTAATCCCCGCACAAGACTATGACTTCCTTTACAAGGCAGGCGTAGCTGCTATCTTCGGCCCCGGTACTCCGGTTGCCAAGGCTGCTTGCCAGATATTGGAGATTTTGTTGGATGAAGAATAATCCGACACGTTAAATGTTAAAAAAGGACGGTGTGCGTTTGCATATCCGTCTTTTTTTCTTAATCTGTGTTATAGAACATACTTTTTTAGTTGGATAATTTGCAGATTTATCAGAAGTCCGTATCTTTGCAATGTGTTTTTCATAGTATTAGATTTAAGGTTAACAAAGGTTGGAGTACAGCGGTACTCCTTTTTTTATGTTCATATGTCAGCTTTTGGGGAGAAAAAATTACCAGGTCTATGTTATCGTTCCTTGCTTATCGTTTCGTTCTTGCCCCCTTTTTATTACCTTTGTCCCACTAAATAAAATAGCGAATGATAGTTTGTATTGCCGAAAAGCCCTCTGTGGCGCGTGACATAGCCGATGTATTGGGAGCGAGAGAAAAGAAAGATGGATACATCGAAGGAAATGGATACCAGGTGACCTGGACATTCGGTCATCTTTGTACGCTGAAAGAGCCGCATGAATATACCCCTAATTGGAAGTCATGGAGCTTGGGAAGCCTGCCCATGATACCTCCCCGTTTCGGCATTAAGCTGATTAGTAATCCCACATACGAGCGCCAGTTCCATACGATAGAGAACCTCATGCAACATGCCGATATGATTATAAACTGCGGTGATGCCGGTCAGGAGGGAGAATTGATACAGCGCTGGGTGATGCAGAAGGCCGGGGCGCGTTGCCCGGTGAAACGCCTCTGGATTTCTTCGTTGACGGAGGAGGCTATCCGCGAGGGCTTTGCCAAGCTGCGCGATGCGTCGGATTTCCAGCCTTTGTACGAAGCAGGCTTGTCGCGTGCCATCGGCGACTGGTTGCTGGGGATGAATGCCACCCGTCTTTATACCATAAAATACGGGCAGAACCGGCAGGTGCTTTCTATCGGTCGTGTGCAGACACCGACGCTGGCATTGATTGTAAACCGTCAGCTGGAAATACAGAATTTTGTTCCCAAGCAATACTGGGAGCTGAAGACCGTCTATCGAGATACCACTTTCTCCGCCATCCTCCGGAAAAGTGAGGAGGAACTGGTACTGGAAGCCGAGAAGCAGAAAGAGGCTATAGCTGCCGGGAAGAAACCTAAAAAAGAAGAAGAGAACCGGGGCATCGACCCCATTACCGACCGCGAACGTGGGCTTGTTTTATTGAACCAGATTAAGAATTCTCCTTTTACCGTGACGGATGTCACCAAGAAAGAGGGGAGGGAGGCGCCACTCCGCTTGTTTGACTTGACTTCTTTGCAAGTGGAATGTAATAGGAAGTTTGCCTATTCCGCTGATGAGACGCTGAAAATCATCCAGTCTTTGTATGAGAAGAAAGTGGCTACCTATCCACGTGTAGACACTACCTATTTGAGTGATGACATCTATCCCAAATGCCCTGGCATCTTGAAAGGTCTGCGTGATTACGAGACATTTACAGCCCCTTTGACAGGAACTGCATTGTTGAAGTCCAAAAAGGTTTTCGATAACTCGAAGGTAACAGACCACCACGCCATTATTCCTACCGGCCAGCATCCGCAGAATCTGACGGATATGGAGCGTCGCGTATTCGATTTGATAGCATGCCGTTTCATTGCTGTATTCTATCCCGATTGTAAGTTTGCCACTACCACCGTATTGGGAGAGGTAGAGAGCATAGAGTTCAAGGCCACCGGCAAGCAGATTCTGGAACCGGGTTGGCGTGTTATCTTCGGCACCCCCTCGGCACAATCGCAGGAGGAGAAAGAGGAAAAGGGAGAAGAGGAGAATGTGCTTCCGGCTTTTGTGAAAGGAGAAAGCGGGCCGCACGTTCCCGATTTATATGAGAAGTGGACGCAGCCGCCCCGGCCTTATACGGAAGCCACCCTGCTGCGTGCTATGGAAACGGCGGGCAAGCTGGTGGATAACGACGAACTGCGTGATGCGCTGAAGGAAAACGGTATCGGTCGTCCATCTACCCGTGCAGCCATCATCGAGACGCTGTTCAAGCGAAACTATATCCGCAAGGAAAAGAAGAACTTGATAGCCACCCCTACCGGTGTGGAGCTGATACAGATTATCCATGAGGAGCTGTTGAAGTCGGCGGAACTGACCGGTATTTGGGAGAAGAAACTGCGTGAGATAGAAAAACGGACTTACAATGCCGGACAATTCTTGGAAGAATTGAAGCAGATGGTATCGGAAGTCGTGATGAGTGTACTTTCTGATAACAGCAACCGCCACATCACCATCCAAGCGCCTGCTCCCGAAAAGGGCAGTAAGGCTTCTGCCAAGACAGAGGCTGCCGATAAGCCGAAAAAGGAGCCGAAGAAAAGAGCACCGAGAAAGTCTGCCGCCGCAGGTAAAAAGACGGAACAGGCTTCGGGCGCTGTGGCAGCTTCAAGTGTGGAGGTTCCCGTACAAGCTGACGATTTCGTCGGTCAGCCTTGTCCGATTTGCGGAAAAGGTACCGTTATCAAGGGGAAAATGGCTTATGGTTGTTCCGAATGGAAATCCGGATGCACATTCCGCAAGCCGTTTGAATAAGGGTAATCACATTAAATAATTCTCTCCGCCATGTATTTCCAGAGGGGAGCAGCCATCAGCGCCTGGCGGATGCTTCCTTGCTGCAGCAATTCCTTGACCTCTTGCAAGGAAAGCAGGTGTACGGTCAGGTTTTCCGTATCTTCCAACTGTTGCTCGGAGATTTTCTCCACGTCCGTAGCCAGGAAACAGTAGGTAATGTTGGTGTGGGTACTTGGATTGGGAGAGATTTGCATGAACTCTTTCCATACTCCGTTCCCATAGCCGGTTTCTTCCAAAAGTTCCCGTTGTGCGGAAACCATCGGAGAGCCGTCCTCTTCTTCGCATACCCCTGCACAGAGCTCATAGGACGTTTCTTGTATGCCATGCCGGTATTGGCGGATAAAGACAAATTGTCCATCACGGGTGATGGCAATGGTATTCACCCAGTTTGGATATTCCAATATATAATAGGAGGGGATGTGGTTGCCGTTGGGCAGCACTACATGGTCCTTACGCACAGTGAGCCACGGAGCCCGATGAAGGTATTCGCTGGATAAGACGGTCCAGGTGTCTTTTGATTTTTCCATAATGGTAAAATTGACTATATTTTAAACAGCATCCCTCCGATATTATCTGTCGTGGCTCCCGTCACCGAGGCGAGGCATCCGGGTGTGTCCGCCATATAGAGGGCACCCAGGAAAGCAAAGATTAGGGCTTCCTTGTATTCTATGATTTGCCGGCTGGGAATCACGATTTCACACGGACACAAGGCGTCGATACGTTCTATGAGGAACTTGTTGAATGCACCTCCGCCGGTAATCAGCAGTTTTCCGTTACCATCGGGCAAGGGGCGGGCGGTGATGATGCGTGATATTTGCCAGGCGGCATGCTCGTAAAAGGTACGTAGCATATTCTCCATACTCAAGCCATAACGCTCGAGCATGGGATATACCAGCGTTTCCACCCACTCCCGTCCCAATGACTTCGGTCCGGACTGATGGTAGAAATCCATTCCGTTCAGTTCGTCCAGCAGTTCTTGGCAGATGTTGCCTTGCCGTGCTATCTCGCCGTCACGGTCAAATTCCAATCCTATTTGCCGGCAGTAATGGTTGATGACGTAATTCACCGGACTGATGTCAAAAGCGATGCGCCGCTCGTCCTGCTCGAATGAGATGTTGGAGAAGCCGCCGATATTCAAACAGAAGTCGTAGTCGGCAAAAAGCAACCGGTCGCCAATAGGTACGAGTGGAGCGCCCTGCCCACCCAGCATGATGTCCAGCCGCCGGAAATCCGAAACGGTAGGTATACGGGTTTCAGCGGCAATGGCGGCTCCGTCACCTATTTGGTACATGATTCTCTTTTGAGGCTCATGGAAGATGGTATGCCCGTGGGAGGCGATAATATCGGGGTGGACTCCAAATTCTTGCATGAACTCGTTGACACGTTCACCGAGAAACTTTCCATAGGAGCTGTGGAAAGTGATGAACTCCAAAGCACTCATTGTCTGTGCACCGGTACCCAATATCTGCTTCATGGCGTCGGGGTAGCTATAGCCTTTTGCACAGTCTATGTGGAAAGACCATTTTCCGGCTTGCTGCCGGAAAGTGCAACAACATACGTCCAGCCCGTCAAGGGAAGTGCCGGACATCAGGCCGATGGCTTGAATTTGGAAGTCTTTCATCCTGATTTTCTTGTTTTATTTATAATTGAGGTAGAATTCGACAACAGCTTCTATTCCTTTACGGAAGATGTCCAACGGTATATTCTCATTAGGTGAGTGGATGGCGTTGGATTCGAGCCCGAAGCCCATCAGAACGGTTTTGATGCCCAGTACTTGCTCGAAAGTGGAGATGATGGGGATACTTCCACCCCGACGCACTGCCAGCGGTTTCTTTCCAAAAGCTTTTTCAAAACCTTTTTCGGCGGCTTGGTAGGCGGGTAGGGTGATGGGACATACATATCCTTGGCCTCCATGCATCGGAGTGACTTTTACCTGTACTGAATCCGGCGCTATGTCCAGAATGTAGTCGGCAAAGAGCCGGGATATCTTGTGGTGGTCCTGGTGGGGAACCAACCGGCAGGATACCTTGGCGTATGCCTTGGATGGGAGCACGGTCTTGGACCCTTCACCCGTATATCCGCCCCAGATGCCGCATACGTCGAAAGACGGACGGCAACTGTTACGTTCCAGCGTACTGTAACCTTTCTCTCCGAAAAGTGCTTTTACATGGATAGCCTTTTTGTATTTCTCTTCGTCGAAAGGAATGCGGGCTATCATGTCGCGCTCGGCTTGGGGAACTTCTTCCACATCGTCATAGAAGCCCGGTACGGTGATACGTCCCTCTGCGTCCGTCACTTGGCTGATTATCTGGCAAAGTACATTGATGGGGTTGGCAACAGCACCGCCGAAGTGACCGCTGTGTAGGTCGCGGTTGGGGCCGGTCACTTCTATTTCCCAATAGGCTAGTCCGCGCAGTCCGGTGGTCAGTGAAGGCAGGTCTGCACCAAGCATGCTGGTGTCCGAAACCAGAATGACGTCTGCTTTCAGCAACTCTTTGTGCTCCTGGCAGAAGCTTTCTAAGCTGGGCGAACCGATTTCTTCTTCTCCTTCGAAGATGAATTTTACGTTGGTTTGCAGCAGTTCGTTGCGTACGAGGTATTCAAACGCTTTCACTTGTATGAAAGATTGCCCTTTGTCATCATCAGCACCACGTGCCCAGATATGTCCGTCGCGTATTTCCGGCTCAAAGGGGTCGCTTTTCCAAAGTTCGAGAGGTTCGGCTGGCATCACGTCGTAGTGGGCATATACCAATACGGTCTTGGCGTCCGGGTCTACGATTTTCTGTCCAAAAACAATCGGGTTACCTTTGGAGGGCATTACGAGGGCTTCATCCGCTCCGGCTTCGAGCAGCAACTGTGCCCAGCGTTCGGCGCAGGCAAGCATATCGTCGTGATGCTCGGGTTTGGCACTGATGCTTGGAATGCGAATGAGGCTGAACAAGTCTTCCAGCATTTTAGGCTCGTTCTCGGTGATGTATTTCTTTATTTCCATGGGTGAATATTATAGTTGTGTTGTTCTGTCAATCAGGTAATAATCCAACAATGTCATTGCTGTCATTGCTTCCACGATGGGTACTGCGCGTGGCAATACGCACGGGTCATGGCGTCCTCGGGCTTTCAGGGTGGTGTCTACACCGTCAATGTTCACGGTGTGTTGCTCCATCAGTACGGTTGCCACGGGTTTGAAGGCTACACGGAAATAGATGTCTTGCCCGTTACTGATTCCACCTTGTATACCGCCCGAATGATTGGTGCGGGTCTCGATACGTCCGTTATTGTTGTAGAACACATCATTCTGCTCCGAGCCTTTCTGCTTTAATCCCTTGAAACCGTCTCCATACTCGAATGCTTTTGCTGCATTGATGCTGAGCATGGCTGCTCCAAGTGCTGCATGGAGCTTGCCGAATACGGGTTGTCCCAGTCCGATGGGGCATCCTTTGACGACACAAGTCACCACTCCTCCGATGGTATCTCCTTCTCCCTTTATCTTGAAGATGAGTTCTTCCATTTCTTTTGCCTTCGCCGGGTCGGGGCAGCGGACCGGATTGGTCTCTATCAGGTCGAGGTCGTATGCGGTATAATTTTCTTCAAGGCGGATAGGACCTACTTGTGAAGTGTACGCCGTGATGTGTATACCCAGCTGCTTCAGCGCCAATTTGGCCAGGGCACCCGCTACTACACGCGAGATTGTTTCACGGGCTGATGAACGTCCACCTCCGCGGTGGTCGCGGATGCCATATTTCACTTTATAAGTATAGTCGGCATGTGACGGTCGGTAGACTTCTTTCAGATTATTGTAATCGTCAGAATGTTGGTTTTGGTTCCATACAATGAATCCTATGGGGCAGCCTGTGGATTTTCCTTCGAAGATGCCGGAGAGGAACTCCACTTTATCACCTTCTTTCCGGGCGGTAGTGATACGTGACTGTCCGGGGCGGCGTCGGTCGAGCTCTGCCTGGACGAAATCCATATCAATGACTATTCCTGCAGGGAATCCGTCTATCACTCCTCCCACGCCCTTACCGTGCGATTCCCCAAAACTGGTAAGACGGAGAATATTTCCAAATGAGTTGAACATATCAAATGCTTTAAAGGTTTATATATGAGGTTAATGTGCCAATACGCTTTATAAGAAATGCTTTTGACTTTATAAAGATAACAACTTTTTTTTGGATTCGTTTGAATAGAATGTATTTTTTTGCAAACAATAGGTTCCTTGTGGTGGCTATTTTGCAGTGTAGAGAGGCAAAAGAAGCGGTTCGGTACTAATCATATTAAAGATGAGCTGTGTTAAGTTGTTGAATATCATTTGTATATCGGTCCTAATGCAGTTCAATGTATTGGTACCTTCAGTGTCAATACTTGAAAACTCTACATTGATATAAGATCAACTTATGATTGATAAGAAGCGAACAATTGTTTTTTGTGGAATCCTTCTACTTGGATTAATAAGGGATATCTTAAAAATGGAACATCCTTTTTTTAGAAAAGACCTTGCTCAGTATTTCTAAAAAGTGTTCCTTTGCATTTTCTCTTTAAAATGGAGACAATTATCTCTTGGGAGATTTTTTTATTAACTAAATATGTTTTTTTAAGTATGAAAAAGAATTTGTTTTTTTTATTTGCGTTGATTTGCTCTATGAGTTTGTTCACTGCTTGTAGTGATGACGACGATGATAAGATTAAAGACCCGGTTATTGGTACTTGGAAAGTTCCGGCTGTTGAATTGGATGAAAATAATTCGGTGATCGGAGGTAGTGTTTTTATGACATGGGAGGCACCTGAGGACACATATCTATCATTTTTGCCGGTAAGTGCTATTCCGTCGTTAGCTATACAGATGGGGTCTGTGATATTGCCGCAGGTATTGCAGGATGTTACTTTGAGTGCTGACGGTAATATAGTGGCCACTTATTCTTCTGCAGGGATAGATCTTTCAGGTGAGAAGCCAATAACTCCGGTATGGGAGACTTCACCGGCAGATTATGCAACCTTTAAATTGCAGGGGAATGGTAAAATGTTGCTTTTCCTGAATCTGGAAAAAATAATAGCCGATGCTAATACTAAAGCTGATATAACTACTGTTATATCTCAATTGTTGGAACTTGTGAAGAATGGAATCCCTGTGAATTATGCGTTGTCTAATAATAATGAAGAAGTGAAAATCTTTATTGATAAAGAACTTATGACTACTATTGCTGCTATGGGACCGGCAATTGCAGAATTGATTCCTGATGATCCGGATGCATTAGGTAGTTTTGGTCCTATGATAAAAGCTATATTGGGAGACCTTCCGACTGCAATGTCAAAAACTACAAAGTTTGAATTGGGTTTGAATTTGAAAAAGTAATCTAATTTAGACAGGAAGATAACAACTTAAGATAGGGAATCCCACTATTAAGCAATGTCTTAATAGTGGGATTTATTTTATTCCTTCTATTCCTTCTATTATAGAATAAAATACATTACCTTTGTCTGCATCTAAATTGAATAAATATGACAAAAACGGAAAGACAACAGATTATTGATTTGGTTAAATCCGAGGTCGTTCCTGCTATAGGTTGCACAGAACCTATAGCTGTGGCATTGTGTGTGGCAAAAGCTGCGGAAGTATTGGGCAGACATCCGGAAAAGATAACGGTTCTTTTAAGTGCCAATATCTTGAAGAACGCGATGGGCGTAGGAATTCCCGGTACAGGAATGATTGGGCTGCCTATTGCAGTAGCGCTTGGTGCCTTAATCGGTAAATCGGAATATCAACTGGAGGTATTGAAGGATTGTAATCCCGATGCCATGGAAGAAGGAAGACGTTTTATAGATGAAAAGCGCATCCATATAGCACTGAAAGATGGCATTAAAGAGAAGCTTTATGTTGAAGTTTGTTGTGAGGTCGGGGATGAAAAGTCCACTGCTATCATTGCAGGTGGACACACTTCCTTTGTATACATGGCACGCAATGGGGAAGTGCTGTTGAACAAGCAGGCTGTTGCAAGCACAGAAAAGGAGGAAGGTGCGCTGGATTTAAGCTTGCGGAAAGTCTATGATTTTGCTTTGACGGCTCCGTTGGACGAAATTCGTTTTATCCTCGAAACGGCCCGTCTGAATAAGGCTGCCGCAGAAAGCTCTTTTGAGGGTGATTACGGACATGGCTTGGGAAAAATCCTTCGTGGTACTTACGAGCATAAGGTTATGGGGGACAGTGTTTTTTCCCATATTCTTTCTTATACTTCCGGTGCTTGCGATGCCCGTATGGCAGGAGCCATGATTCCGGTCATGAGTAATTCAGGAAGCGGTAATCAAGGTATATCCGCTACGTTGCCGGTTTTGATTTATGCCGAAGAAAACGGGAAATCAGAAGAAGAATTGATTCGTGCCTTGATGTTGAGCCATTTGACAGTAATCTATATCAAGCAGAGTTTGGGACGGTTATCCGCCTTATGCGGTTGTGTGGTTGCTGCCACTGGTTCCAGTTGCGGTATAACTTGGCTAATGGGGGGTACTTATGAGCAGGTGGCATATGCTGTACAGAACATGATTGCCAATCTTACCGGAATGATTTGTGATGGTGCCAAACCCAGTTGTGCATTGAAAGTAACTACCGGAGTTTCAACCGCAGTGCTTTCAGCCATCATGGCCATGGAAAACCGTTGTGTGACTTCCGTAGAAGGTATTATTGATGAGGATGTGGATCAGAGTATCCGTAATCTGACAAAAATCGGTTCTAAAGGAATGAATGAAACGGATAAATTGGTATTGGAGATAATGACAAGTAAATAATATAGAATTTGAAAATTAAAGAATTAAAAATTAAAGAATTACCATGCGGCATGCTTAATACTGTGTAGTCTGATTCTTTAATTTTTAATTCTTAATTCTTTAGTGGCAGCATCCGCCTCCACATTCATGGTCGCCGCATCCGTCGCCACAGTCACCACAACCGCAGCTGCCGCAACCGCCACCCATCATACGGGCAACTTCAGCAAGCTCTTCGTTCGTAGCCGGACGGCTTTCCACCACTTCTCCGGTAAAGTTCAAATCACAACCTGCGAGTGGATGATTCATGTCCATTACAACTACGTCTTCCTTTACTTCTACTACACTTCCATTGATGCGTTGACCTTCAGAAGTCATCAAGGGGATGACGGCGCCTTCCACTACACGGTCGCTGTCGAATTCTCCTTCTATCATGAAGATTTCTTTGGGGAGGTCAATAACATGGTCGTCGTCATATTCACCATAAGCTTCTGATGCCGGAATGGTAAAGTCGAATTTATCGCCTATCTGCAAGTCTTTTATCTGGGCTTCAAAGGGTTCGAGTGTCATTCCCAGACCTGAGATAAACTGAAAAGGATGCTCTACGGGTGCTTCTTCTTCGAAATCTTTTTCTCCGTTTTCGATTGAGTACAGCTTATATGCTACGGTGATGTACTTGTTTTCTACTGTTTCCATTAATTTTCTATCTTTATTTAATTAGTAAATACTTTTTTTTGAGTATTTGAAGAGACAAAGATACGAATTATTTGTTTCGGGATGTAGAGAGCCTTTGGTAATTTTCAGATTATTAAATGGTTTCAATGATTGGCAATACATTTACATTGGCTGTCTGAATGGTGCTATTTAGAACTGTTAAGTGATAAAATAGGATTTTAGGGCGATATTTTCTTACGATTATTCATATTTATCTTATTTTTTTCTTCAATTTGTTTGGAGATTATAAAAAAGCCCTTACCTTTGCAGCACGTTTGAAACAAAAAAGAAGAATTAAGTTATGAATTTACATACATCTATTAACCTGGCAGTCCTGCATATTATTCGCGTCGTGGTGGTGGCATCAAGAGCGTGAGAAAGGTTATGTATGTATTCGTACGTTAGAAGATAATTTATTAAGCCTTTCTCACTATAGTGGGAGAGGCTTTTTCATTAAAAGGAGATTTGAAAATGAAGCATCAGTTACGCAGCTCGTTCAGCACACAAGGTCGCCGCATGGCGGGAGCCCGTGCATTGTGGACGGCGAATGGTATGAAGAAGGAACAGATGGGTAAGCCCATTATCGCTATAGTCAATTCATTTACACAATTCGTCCCCGGGCATGTACATCTGCACGAAATAGGCCAGTTTGTAAAGGAAGAGATTGAAAAACTGGGGTGTTTTGCTGCGGAGTTCAATACGATTGCCATTGACGACGGTATCGCTATGGGACACGACGGTATGCTTTATTCCCTGCCTTCAAGAGATATCATTGCCGATAGTGTGGAGTATATGGTAAATGCCCATAAGGCAGATGCTATGGTTTGCATCAGTAACTGTGACAAGATTACTCCGGGGATGCTGATGGCGGCTATGAGGCTGAATATACCGACTGTGTTTGTTTCAGGCGGTCCGATGGAAGCCGGGGAATGGAACGGACAGCATTTGGATTTGATTGATGCCATGATTAAATCTGCTGATGAAAGTGTGGGCGATAAAGAGGTGGCACAGATTGAGCAACATGCCTGCCCCACTTGCGGATGCTGCTCAGGCATGTTTACCGCTAATTCCATGAATTGCTTGAATGAAGCGATTGGATTGGCACTGCCCGGTAACGGCACGATTGTAGCCACTCACGAAAATCGCAAGAAACTATTTGAGGATGCAGCCAGGTTGATTGTAGAGAATGCCTTTAGATATTATGAAGAAGGGGATGAGAGTGTACTCCCGCGCAGTATTGCTACCCGCGAGGCATTTTTGAATGCCATGACGCTGGATATTGCGATGGGCGGTTCCACTAATACGGTACTTCATTTGTTGGCTGTGGCTCACGAAGCCGGAGCGGATTTTAAGATGGACGACATTGACATGCTCTCCCGCAAGACCCCCTGCTTATGCAAGGTAGCTCCCAATACCCAAAAGTATCATGTACAAGACGTTAACCGTGCCGGTGGCATCATTGCCATCATGGATGAGCTTGCCAAGGGCGGATTGGTCGATACGAATGTCCACCGTGTGGATGGAATGACGTTGGCAGAGGCAATCGACCGGTATAGTATTACCAGCTCTAATGTATGTAAAGAGGCAATCAAGAAATACTCCAGTGCGGCAGCCGGAAAGTTCAATCTGGTACTCGGCTCACAAAATGCGTCTTATAAGGAACTCGATACGGACCGTGCGACCGGTTGTATCCGTGATTTGGAACATGCATACAGCAAGGATGGCGGTCTGGCGGTTTTGAAGGGAAATATAGCTCAGGACGGTTGCGTTGTCAAGACTGCGGGTGTAGACGAGAGTATCTGGAAATTTACGGGGCCAGCGAAAGTCTTCGACTCACAAGATGCGGCTTGTGACGGTATTCTGGGTGGAAAGGTGGTCAGTGGAGACGTCGTCGTCATCACTCACGAAGGGCCGAAAGGTGGACCGGGTATGCAAGAGATGCTTTATCCTACTTCTTATATCAAATCCCGCCATCTGGGTAAGGAGTGTGCATTGATTACCGACGGGCGTTTCAGTGGTGGTACTTCCGGACTAAGTATCGGACATGTTTCTCCCGAAGCGGCTGCCGGTGGTAATATCGGCAAGATTAAGGATGGGGACATTATCGAAATTGATATACCGAACCGTTCTATCAATGTGAAGTTGACGGATGAAGAGCTTGCAGCACGCCCTATGACTCCGGTAACCCGCAACCGTGAAGTCTCCAAAGCATTGAAAGCATATGCCAGTATGGTGAGTTCCGCTGACAAAGGGGCTGTGAGGCTGATTGATTAAAAGCCCCCCTTTCCGAAAGCGAGGGGAGGAGAGAATGAAACAAATTTTTCAAGCTACTATTGAGCTTTTAAATATAATGAATAGATAAAGTATGGCTGATAATAATAAAAAGAGTAACTTTTCCTCCCTCTCCCAAGGAGAGGGTCGGGGTGAGGCTCTAATAACAGGCGCAGAAGCATTGATGCGTTCTCTGGAGCATCAGGGAGTAAAGACTATTTTCGGTTATCCGGGAGGGAGCATCATGCCGGTATTCGATGCCTTATACGACCACCGGAAGGAATTGAACCACATCTTGGTTCGCCATGAACAAGGAGCAACCCATGCGGCACAAGGCTTTGCACGTGTATCAGGCGAGGTTGGCGTTTGTCTGGTTACCAGTGGACCGGGTGCTACCAATACTATCACGGGCATTGCAGATGCCATGATTGACAGTACGCCTATCGTTGTCATTGCCGGCCAGGTAGGGACGAACTTCTTGGGTACGGATGCATTTCAGGAAGTGGACTTGGTAGGCATTACTCAGCCTATCACGAAATGGAGTTACCAGATTCGTCGTGCAGAAGATGTGGCCTGGGCAGTGGCACGTGCTTTCTATGTGGCAAAGAGCGGACGTCCGGGACCGGTCGTGCTGGATTTTGCTAAAAACGCCCAAGTGGAGAAAACAGAATATGCGCCTACTAAGGTGGACTATGTCCGTAGCTATCTTCCCGTTCCCGAAATGGAGCCGGAGGCCATACGGCAGGCTGCTGAATTAATAAATGGTGCGGAACGGCCTTTGGTGCTGGTAGGACAAGGCGTGGAGCTGGGAGAAGCCCAGCAAGAGCTTCGTGCTTTCATTGAGAAAGCCGGAATGCCTGCCGGATGCACTTTATTGGGACTTTCTGCCTTGCCTACGGACCATCCGTTGAACAAAGGAATGCTTGGTATGCACGGTAACCTGGGGCCCAATATCAATACCAATAAATGTGATGTCCTTATCGCCGTAGGCATGCGCTTTGATGACCGTGTGACGGGTAAATTGGAAACATATGCCAAGCAGGCGAAGATTATCCACTTTGATATTGACCCTGCCGAAATAGATAAGAATGTAAAGACCGATGTTGCTGTCCTGGGAGATTGCAAAGAGACACTGGCTGCCGTTACCCAATTGCTGGAACCCGCCAACCATCAGGAATGGATTGACAGTTTCCGGCAATACGAGGAAGTGGAAGAGGAAAAGGTAATCCGTCCGGAATTACATCCGGCAGGAAAAGCGCTAAGCATGGGTGAGGTGGTGCGTGCTGTGAGTGAGGCTACCCATAACGAGGCGATATTGGTGACTGATGTCGGCCAGAATCAGATGATGTCCGCCCGTTATTTCAAATACAGCAAGGAACGTAGCATTGTTACTTCCGGTGGCCTGGGTACTATGGGCTTCGGCCTTCCGGCAGCTATCGGTGCCACTTTTGGACGTCCGGACCGCACGGTATGCGTATTCATGGGAGACGGCGGCTTGCAGATGAACCTGCAGGAACTGGGTACCATCATGGAACAAAAGGCTCCGGTGAAGATGATTCTGTTGAACAATAACTTCTTGGGCAATGTTCGTCAATGGCAGGCGATGTTTTTCAATCGTCGTTATTCGTTTACTCCGATGATGAATCCGGATTATATGAAGATTGCTTCGGCATATGATATTCCTGCACGCAGGGTAATGACCCGCGAGGAGCTGGCAAAAGCGATTGACGAGATGATAGCAACCGACGGACCGTTCCTGCTCGAAGCTTGTGTGGAGGAAGAAGGAAATGTAATGCCGATGACACCTCCGGGCGGTTCGGTCAATCAGATGTTGTTGGAATGCTGAAGTCATGCGAAATTAAAGAATTTACTCTATCTATGGATAAAAAACTATATACAATCATTGTTCATTCGGAAAACTTTGCCGGTTTGCTGAATCAAGTGACGGCTGTGTTTACCCGTCGGCAGATAAACATCGAAAGTTTAAATGTATCGGCCTCCTCCATCAAGGGGGTACATAAATATACCATTACCGCTTGGACGGACAAGGATACCATTGAAAAGGTGACCAAGCAGATTACCAAGAAAATAGATGTGCTGCAAGCCCATTATTTTACGGATGATGAAATCTATCAGCACGAGATTGCTCTCTATAAAATAACGACCCCTACGCTGGAAGAAAAACCGGAGGTGTCCAAAGTAATCCGTAAGTACAATGCCCGTATTGTGGAGGTGAATGCTGTATTTGCCATTGTTGAGAAGAATGGCATGAGTGAGGAAATAACCAATCTTTATGAGGAGTTGCGCCAGTTGGATTGCGTACTTCAGTTCGTCCGTTCGGGTCGCGTAGCCATTACGACCAGCTGCTTTGAGCGTGTCAATGAATATCTGGCGGACCGTGAAGCAAAATATCGTCAAAGTAAACACCAAGAATCATGATGAGCGAGAACAATAAGATAGGTACCTACAAGTTTGTTGCCGAACCGTTTCATGTCGACTTTACCGGACGGCTGACAATGGGAGTATTGGGCAACCATTTGTTGAATTGTGCGGGTTTCCATGCCAGCGACCGCGGTTTTGGCATCGCGACTCTAAACGAGGACAATTATACTTGGGTATTGTCCCGTCTGGCTGTCGAACTGGATGAAATGCCTTATCAGTACGAAGATTTCTCCATTCAGACTTGGGTGGAGAATGTCTATCGCCTTTTTACAGACCGTAATTTCGCTATCATCGATAAGGAGGGTAAGAAGATTGGGTATGCACGTTCCGTTTGGGCGATGATTAGCATGAATACCCGTAAGCCGGCAGATTTGCTGGCTCTTCATAGTGGCAGCATTGTAGATTATGTTTGCGATGAGCCTTGCCCGATAGAAAAACCTTCGCGGATAAAGGTGGCCTCAAAGGAACCGGTTGCTGCTTTGGTAGCCAAATACAGTGATATTGACATTAACGGGCATGTGAACAGCATCCGTTACATCGAGCATATCCTTGATTTGTTCCCGATAGAGATGTATAAGGAGAAGCGCATCCGTCGTTTTGAAATGGCATATGTAGCCGAAAGCTATTATGGGGATGAGTTGACTTTGTTCATGGATGATGCCGGTGAGGGCGTTTACGATGTGGAGGTGAAAAAGAATGGCAGCGAAGTGGTCTGTCGCTCTAAAGTGATATTTACAGAGAAATAAATAAATTTATCAACGTTGGCGTAAGCCACAAATAAAAATTAAAACAAAAAATGGCACAATTGAATTTTGGCGGTGTTATTGAGAATGTAATGACCCGCGAAGAATTTCCTTTGGAAAAAGCACGTGAGATTTTGAAAGATGAAACAATTGCAGTAATCGGTTATGGCGTACAAGGCCCGGGCCAGGCTTGCAACTTGCGTGATAACGGTTTCAATGTGATTGTAGGACAACGTCCGGGTAAGACATACGAAAAGGCTGTGGCTGACGGATGGGTACCGGGTGAGACTTTGTTCGGCATCGAAGAGGCTTGTCAGAAAGGTACTATCGTCATGTGTCTGTTGTCTGACGCAGCTGTAATGTCTGTATGGCCGACTATCAAACCTTACTTGACTTCCGGAAAGGCTCTTTACTTCTCTCATGGTTTTGCTATTACCTGGAACGACCGTACCGGCGTGGTTCCTCCTAAAGATATTGATGTTATTATGGTTGCTCCCAAAGGTTCCGGTACTTCACTTCGTACCATGTTCCTCGAAGGGCGTGGCTTGAACTCATCATATGCCGTCTATCAAGATGCTACGGGTAAGGCTTTTGACAAGACGATTGCACTGGGTATCGGTATCGGTTCGGGATATTTGTTCGAGACAACTTTCATCCGCGAAGCCACTTCCGACTTGACCGGTGAACGCGGTTCATTGATGGGTGCTATCCAGGGATTGCTGTTGGCTCAGTATGAAGTATTGCGCGAAAACGGCCATACTCCTTCTGAAGCATTCAATGAAACAGTGGAAGAGTTGACTCAATCTTTGATGCCATTGTTTGCCAAGAACGGTATGGACTGGATGTATGCCAACTGTTCTACTACGGCACAGCGTGGTGCGCTGGATTGGATGACCCCGTTCCATGATGCCATCAAGCCGGTTGTACAGAAATTGTATGCAAGTGTGAAGTCGGGCAACGAAGCCCAGATTTCTATCGACAGTAACTCCAAACCCGATTATCGTGAGAAGCTGAATGCAGAATTGAAAGCCTTGCGTGAAAGCGAAATGTGGCAGACAGCTGTTACAGTTCGTAAACTTCGTCCGGAAAACAATTAATCAGCTTTATATAAATAGGTGAAATACCCTCTTCGGTGTTACCGGAGGGGGTATTTCTTTATTATTGATTCCCTATATTTTGAATAAACTCCAATAGCTTCCGGTAAAAACCGTGATGTTTCAGCGTCTCTGCCTCTCCCAATATCACCAGCTTCATACGTGCCCGGGTGATGGCTACATTCATTCTCCTTAAATCATTCAGGAATCCTATCTGTCCTTCTTCGTTGGCACGGACAAGGCTGATGAAGATAACATCGCGCTCTTGCCCTTGGAAGCCATCCACCGTATTTACAGTGAACAAGCTGCGATAAGGCTTGAGTGAAGCGTCTGCCTTTATCTTGTTGCGGAGATATTGCACTTGTGCCTTGTAAGGGGAGATGATGCCGAAGTCTATTTTTTCTTCCAGAATGCGGCTGCCACCGATACGGTTGATGTAGATTTTCAGTTCTGATAGGAGCAGGTCCGCTTCCGCCTTATTAATGCGTCCGAAAGTCTCTCCCACAAATTCTTCTTTGAAATCCATTTCGGAGGTGTCAATCCAGTGGATAGGGGTATCCCAGTCCAGGATGCCCCGGTAACGCACTTCGGAAGCGGCTTCCAACTCGCCATTATAAAACCATTGGGAAGGAAATTTCATGATTTCCTCGTGCATGCGGTATTGCACTTTCAGCAAAGAGACAACGGCAGGTTTGTTGGACACCACTTTCTCCATCAATGTTCGTTCCAGACCTCCACGGGCGGCTTCGTGGCATTTTATGGTGGGCGGAAGTTGGCAGTGGTCACCCGCCAATACCACGCGGTCTGCTTTTCGGATAGCTATCCAGCAGGCAGCTTCTAAGGCCTGGGCTGCTTCATCAATGAAAAGGGTGCCGAAACGGCGTCCGTTCAGCAGCCGGTGATTGCTGCTTACTAGCGTGGAGGCTATGACATGTGCCCCATCAAAAAGCTCTGCATTGATTTGTATTTCCAATGCGGTGGCGCGGTCGCGCAGGCGGCTCATACGGCTGCGTACTCCTTCGCGTTCGTCATAGCTGCCACGGCGGGCACGGCTGCCCAGTTCACGGAGATTTTTCCGGATGCTCCACAGCTCCGGATAAAGCGGATGGTTCTCGAAACGACGCTCGTAGGTAAAGGAAAGCATCTTGTCGTTGACACGGGTCGGATTGCCGATACGCAGGACATTGACGCCACGGTCCACAAGTTTTTCCGAAATCCAGTCGACGGCAGTATTGCTTTGGGCACATACCAGTACCTGCGGTTCCCGATGCAGGGTTTCGTAGATGGCTTCCACTAAGGTGGTCGTTTTTCCGGTTCCCGGAGGACCATGTACAATGGCCACGTCGCGGGCACACAGCACTTTGTTTACAGCTGTCTCCTGCGTGGAGTTCAGCCAGGGAAACCGTACGGGGTAGAGCTCTCGGAAACCGGCTTTCGAGGTTCCCAGCAATATGTCCCGCAATTCGGCCAGGCGGTTGCCTTTGGAGCGTAACGTATCTTCCAAGGCTTCGAACATGGTCCGATAGGATGTTTCGTCGAAATAAAGTTGCACGCCGAGGTTGTCCGTTTCCTGCACTTCCATCACGGCACCGGCTCCGGGCATTATCGCTACCATCCGTGTCTCGTCGGCATAGCTTACGGTAGCGGTGAAGTTCATATAGGTTATTTTTCCATCGGCAGACTGGCGGAAAAAACATACGGGACGGCCGAACTCAAAATTATGTTCTATATCGGTATTTTCTGTGTGTGTAATTTCTATTACTAATTGATTCAGTGAATTATAGTAACTTCGTCCCGGAGTGGCAGGATACCAGCAAAGTCCCCGTTTCACTTTCCGGGCAATCCCCATGTTTTCGGTTTGGCGTTTGAATTCCTCTTTTTCGTATTCGTATTCCATGCGCAGCAAAAGTTGCTGCTGTTGGAGGTGAATAATAGGACTATTTGAATCTTGTTCCTTCATGGTTGCAAAGGTAATCATTCTTCGCTTCCGACGGAAAAAATGCTTTATTTTGTTAAACTATTCAGCCTTTTTATTTGTTTATGATATTAATTTGTAATCTTTACAATAATGAAAAACTAAAAAATAGTGGTTATGGTATATGATTTAACGATGCTCAAAACGTTTTATGCCGCTTATTCGGAGAAGATAGAACGCGTACGGAACGTACTGCGGCGTCCGATGACTTTAGCGGAGAAAATTTTGTATGCTCATTTGTATGATGGGGATAAAGTGAAGAACTACAGACGGGGAGAAGACTATGTGAATTTCCGTCCCGACCGTGTGGCCATGCAGGATGCAACGGCTCAAATGGCCTTATTGCAATTTATGAATGCAGGCCGTGAGCAGGTTGCCGTGCCTTCCACTGTGCATTGTGACCATTTGATTCAAGCATATAAAGGTGCAAAAGAAGATGTTGCGACTGCTACGAAGACCAACGAGGAGGTCTATAATTTTCTCCGTGATGTTTCTTCCCGCTATGGTATAGGTTTTTGGCAGCCGGGGGCAGGCATTATTCACCAGGTGGTATTGGAGAACTACGCATTTCCGGGTGGAATGATGGTAGGCACGGACTCTCATACGCCCAATGCCGGAGGTTTGGGCATGGTGGCCATTGGTGTGGGTGGTGCCGATGCGGTGGATGTGATGACCGGCATGGAATGGGAACTGAAAATGCCGCGTCTGATAGGCGTACACTTGAAGGGTAAATTGAGTGGCTGGGTAGCTCCCAAAGACGTTATTCTGAAGTTGGCGGGTATTCTTACTGTAAAAGGGGGAACCAATGCCATCATTGAATATTTTGGACCGGGAACCGCTTCATTGTCTGCCACTGGAAAGGCTACCATCTGCAATATGGGGGCAGAGGTGGGGGCGACTACCTCCCTTTTCCCTTACGATGAGCGCATGGGTACTTATTTGAAGGCTACCGGACGTGAAGAAGTGGCAAAAATGGCTGCTTCCGTAGCTGTCGACCTTCGCGCCGACGACGAAGTGCTGGCAAATCCGGAAAAATATTACGACCGCATCATTGAAATAGACCTCTCGCTGTTGGAACCGTATATCAACGGGCCCTTTACGCCGGATGCAGCAACACCGATATCGAAATTTGCCGAGGTAGTGATAACCAATAACTATCCCCGCCGGATGGAAGTCGGCCTGATAGGGTCGTGCACCAATTCGTCCTATCAGGATTTGAGCCGTGCGGCCTCCCTTGCCCGGCAGGTAAAGGAAAAGAATTTGAAGGTTGCTTCCCCGCTGATTGTCAATCCCGGCTCGGAGCAGATACGTGCTACTGCTGAACGCGACGGCATGATTGCCGCTTTCGAAGATATTGGCGCAACGATAATGGCGAATGCCTGCGGACCTTGTATTGGCCAGTGGAAGCGCCATACTGATGACCCCGAACGCAAAAATTCCATCGTCACCTCTTTTAACCGTAATTTTGCCAAACGTGCCGACGGCAATCCCAATACTTTTGCTTATGTGGCTTCTCCCGAAATTACCATGGCGCTGACCATTGCAGGCGACCTCTGTTTCGACCCCTTGCGGGATACGCTGGTCAATGCCAAAGGAGAGGTTGTGAAACTGTCCGAACCAGTCGGTGAGGAATTGCCGGCACACGGATTCATCGGAGGACAAAAAGGATATATTGCTCCAAACAAGGGACAGACGGAAATTACGGTCAATCCTCATTCACAGCGCTTGCAACTGCTGACTCCCTTCCCTGCCTGGGATGGCATGGACTTGCTGAATATGCCTTTATTGATTAAAGTGCAAGGGAAATGTACCACCGACCACATCTCTATGGCGGGGCCATGGCTCCGTTTCCGGGGACATTTGGAGAATATTTCGGACAATATGCTGATGGGGGCTGTCAATGCTTTCAATGGAGAGACGAACAAGGTTTGGAACCGCTCCACCAATACCTATGGAACAGTGTCAGGCACTGCGAAGCTGTATAAATCAGAAGGCATCCCTTCCATTGTCGTTGCCGAAGAGAATTATGGTGAAGGTTCCAGCCGTGAGCATGCTGCCATGGAACCACGCTTCCTGAATGTACGCGCCATTTTGGCGAAAAGCTTTGCCCGTATCCATGAGACGAATTTAAAGAAACAAGGCATGTTGGCGCTGACCTTTACGGATAAGGCCGATTATGACAAGATTCGGGAACGCGACCTGATTTCTGTCATGGGGTTGAAAGATTTTGCTTCGGGACGTACGTTGAAGGTGGTTCTTCATCACGAGGACGGGAGTAAAGAAAGTTTTGAAGTACAACATACGTATAACGAACAGCAGATAGCCTGGTTCCGGGCCGGTTCTGCACTTAATGCAAGATAGAATATGGAAAAAATTACTGTACCTTTTATTACCGGCGATGGAGTGGGAGCAGAAGTGACCCCATCCATGCAGGCTGTCGTGAATGCCGCTGTCAAGAAATCCTATGGTGACCGGCGTGGCATTGAATGGAAAGAAGTGCTGGCAGGAGAACGTGCTTTCCACGAAACCGGCTCCTGGTTGCCGGACGAAACCATGGAAGCCTTCCGCACCTATAAGGTGGGCATCAAAGGTCCTTTGACAACTCCCGTCGGTGGAGGTATCCGTTCTTTGAACGTAGCCTTGCGTCAGACGCTCGATTTGTATGTCTGCCAACGTCCGGTACGTTGGTATAAGGGCATTGTTTCTCCACTCAAAGAGCCACAGAAGGTGGATATGTGCGTATTCCGTGAGAATACCGAGGATATTTATGCAGGCATCGAATGGGAAGCCGGAACTCCGGAGGCTGAAAAGTTCTATCGTTTTCTCCGTGATGACATGGGGGTGACAAAAGTCCGTTTTCCCGAAACCTCCTCGTTTGGCGTGAAGCCCGTTTCAAGAGAAGGAACAGAGCGCTTGGTGCGTGCCGCCTGCCAATACGCCCTTGAGCATCATCTGCCTTCCGTGACCTTGGTACACAAAGGAAACATCATGAAATTTACGGAAGGCGGCTTCAAGAAGTGGGGGTACGAACTGGCAGAACGTGAGTTTGGTAAAGAACTGGCAGAAGGGCGTCTGGTCATCAAGGACTGCATTGCCGATGCATTCTTGCAGAACACGTTGCTTATCCCCGAAGAATATTCCGTGATTGCCACGTTGAATCTGAACGGCGATTATGTGTCCGACCAACTGGCTGCCATGGTAGGCGGCATCGGCATTGCACCGGGTGCGAATATCAACTATAAAACGGGGCATGCCATTTTTGAGGCTACTCACGGGACGGCTCCGAACATTGCCGGGAAAGACATTGTGAATCCCTGTTCCATCATCCTTTCCGCTGTGATGATGCTTGAATATCTGGGTTGGAAGGAAGCAGCCTCTCTTATAGAGAACGCCTTGGAGCAAAGTTTCACAGAAGCCCGTGCTACTGCCGACTTGGCCCGTTTTATGCCGGGTGGCGTCTCGCTGTCCACTTCGGCTTTCACCCGGGAGATTGTAAGGAGAATAGAAAATGGGAATAACGAATAAAACGAAACGATTATGAAGAAGGAGTATCTGATTTACAAGCTTTCCGAAGATTTGAAGGAAGCTACCCGGATTGAGAATGAACTGTTCAGGAAGTTTGATGTGAAGCGCGGTTTGCGTAATGAGGACGGCACGGGAGTCTTGGTGGGGTTGACCAAAATAGGCAATGTGGTCGGCTATGAACGCATCCCCGGTGGAGGGCTGAAGCCTATTCCCGGCAAATTGTTCTACCGCGGTTATGATGTGGATGACTTGGCACACGCCATCATCAAAGAGAAGCGTTTCGGTTTTGAGGAAATTGCCTACTTGTTGCTTTCCGGTCGCCTGCCCGACAAGGAAGAACTCTCTTCTTTCCGTGAACTCATCAACGACAACATGCCGCTGGAGCAGAAGACCAAGATGAATATCATTGAACTCGAAGGAAACAACATTATGAACATCCTGGCGCGCAGCGTGCTCGAGATGTATCGTTTTGACCCTGATGCAGATGACACTTCCCGCGATAATCTGATGCGGCAGAGCATTGAGCTTATTTCGAAATTCCCGACCATCATTGCGTATGCCTATAACATGCTTCGCCATGCCACCCATGGCCGTTCACTGCATATCCGCCATCCGCAGGAAAACCTTTCCATTGCCGAGAATTTCCTCTATATGCTGAAGAAGGACTACACGGAGCTGGATGCCCGCACGCTCGACCTGCTGCTGGTTCTTCAGGCCGAGCACGGTGGTGGTAACAACTCCACTTTTACCGTACGTGTCACTTCTTCTACCGGGACGGATACTTACTCTTCGATAGCGGCAGGTATCGGTTCCTTGAAAGGGCCGCTTCATGGAGGTGCCAATATCCAGGTTGCCGATATGTTCCACCATCTGCAGGAAAACATTCAGGACTGGACGAATGTGGATGAGATTGATACTTACTTCACCCGCATGCTCAACAAGGAAGCCTATAACAAGACCGGCTTGATATATGGTATCGGACATGCCGTCTATACCATTTCCGACCCGCGCGCCATTCTGCTGAAAGAGCTTGCCCGCGACCTTGCCCGCGAAAAAGGGAAAGAACGCGAGTTCGCTTTCCTTGAACTGCTCGAGGAGCGCGCCATTGATGTGTTTGGCCGTGTGAAGAATAATGGCAAGACGGTTTCGAGTAATGTGGATTTCTATTCGGGCTTTGTCTACGAGATGATTGGGCTGCCGCAGGAAATCTTCACGCCTTTGTTTGCCATGGCACGTATTGTCGGTTGGTGTGCACATCGCAATGAAGAATTGAACTTTGAAGGTAAGCGTATTATCCGTCCTGCCTATAAGAATGTTTTGGATGAGGTGGCTTATGTGCCCATTAAGAAACGGTAAGGATTAGACTTGTATCTTTTAAATCGTTCCATCACGGGGAAAAAATCGTTCCACCATGGTGGAACGATTTTTTCTCCATGGTGGAATGAAATTTACTCCATGATGGAACGATTAGATTTTCGTATCTCTACTGCTTAATCTTCTCAGTAAAAAACACTGGTTTTTGTATGAAAAAACAATTATCCGGGGAAAACGATTTGTTTGTTGTGAGTTTTCTTTATCTTTGCTTCGCATAAATAAAGAACTATGAATCAGGAAACTTTTCAGATATTTCTGTGGGTAATGAGTGCTGTGGCATTGGTTGTCTTTATTGCGCTCTATTTTGTCAAAGCGGGTTATGGCATGTTCCGTACTGCCTCGTGGGGAATCTCCATCAATAATAAACTGGCGTGGGTGCTTATGGAAGCGCCGGTATTCATCGTCATGTTTGGGTTGTGGGGGAAGAGTGGAGCGGGATTTGCCGTGCCGGTATATTTCTTTTTCCTGCTGTTTCAGTTGCACTATCTTCAGCGGGCCTTTATTTTTCCGTTCCTGCTGAAAGGTAAAAGCCGGATGCCGGTAGCTATTATGGCGATGGGTATCGTCTTCAACCTTTTGAACGGGATGATGCAGGCGGGCGGTTTGTTCTATTTTGCTCCCGAAGGCTTGTATGCCGATGGCTGGGCCTATTTGCTGAAACCTCATGCCTTGTTGGGAATCATTCTGTTTTTTGCGGGTATGTTCGTCAATTTGCATTCCGACTATGTGATACGTCATCTGCGCAGGCCGGGTGATACGAAGCATTATCTTCCCGGAAAAGGGCTTTACCGATACGTCACTTCTGCCAATTACTTCGGTGAGCTGGTGGAATGGACGGGGTTTGCCATACTCACAGCTTCTCCCGCCGCCTGGGTGTTCGTTTGGTGGACGTTTGCCAACCTTGTTCCCCGTGCCGATGCCATTCACCGCCGTTATCGGGAGGAGTTTGGCGATGAGGCGGTAGGAAAGCGCAAACGCATCATTCCATTTCTTTATTAATGGAAAATGGAAAGTTGAAAATGGAAAATGAATAATTCATAACTTATAATTCATAACTCATAACTCATAACTCATAACGATGGAATCCAAGTTATTCACACCCGTCACTTTCGGACCGTTGACCTTGCGTAACCGTACCATCCGTTCGGCTGCTTTCGAGAGCATGTGTCCCGGAAACGCTCCGTCGGACATGTTGCTCGACTATCATCGGTCGGTAGCGGCGGGAGGTATAGGTATGACTACTGTTGCTTATGCGGCAGTTACTCAGAGCGGCCTGTCTTTTGACCGCCAGTTGTGGATGCGTCCCGAGATTATCCCCGGACTCCGTAGGCTGACTGATGCCATACATGCGGAGGGGGCTGCGGCAGGCATCCAGTTGGGACACTGTGGCAATATGTCCCATAAGAGCATTTGCGGTTGTATGCCCGTCGGCGCATCTTCCGGTTTCAATCTTTACTCTCCTACCTTTGTGCGCGGACTGCGTGCCGATGAGCTGCCGGAGATGGCGCGTGCTTATGGGCGTTCGGTGAATCTGGCACGGGAGGCCGGATTTGATTCTGTAGAGATTCATGCAGGGCATGGCTATCTCATCAGCCAGTTCTTGTCCCCGTCCACCAACCATCGGAAAGACGAGTTCGGAGGCTCGTTGCAGAACCGTATGCGGTTTATGGATATGGTGATGGAAGAAGTGATGAAGGCTGCCGGCAGTGATATGGCTGTGCTGGTGAAGATGAACATGCGCGACGGTTTCCGTGGAGGGATGGAGCTGGACGAGACGATGCAGGTGGCGCGCAGGCTGGAGCAGTCGGGAGCACATGCGCTGGTCTTGAGCGGTGGGTTCGTCAGTAAGGCGCCGATGTATGTCATGCGGGGCGAAATGCCTATCCGCAGCATGACGCATTACATGACCTGCTGGTGGTTGAAATACGGTGTACGCATGGTAGGCAAATGGATGATACCGAGCGTACCGTTTAAGGAAGCTTATTTCCTGGAAGATGCCTTGAAATTCCGTGCCGCCTTGAAGATACCGTTGGTTTATGTGGGTGGCCTGGTTTCCAGGGACAAGATAGATGAGGTGCTGGATGACGGCTTCGAGGCTGTGCAAATGGCACGCGCTCTGCTCAATGAGCCGGGGTTTGTCAACCGCATGCGTGCCGAAGAGAATGCACGTTGCAACTGCCGGCATAGTAATTATTGCATTGCCCGGATGTATTCCATCGAGATGGCATGCCATCAGCATTTGAAGGAGGAGCTTCCACCTTGTCTGAAAAGGGAGATAGAGAAAATCGAAGCGAAAGGCTGATTTTTAGTTTTTAATTTTCAATTTTTAATTATTAAAGTGAATTTAGCTGTTATAACCGGGGCAGACGGTGGCATGGGCATGGAAATTACCCGCGCAGTGGCAACTGCCGGCTATCAGGTCATCATGGCATGCCGTGACCCCCAAGCTGCCGAACCCAAGCGGCAACTACTGATGCGTGAAACCGGTAATCCGCGTATTGAGACTGCTCCCATTGATTTGGCATCTCTGGCTTCAGTGGCCGCATTTGCAGAGCATCTGTTGAAGCGGGGAGAGCCGTTGGCGTTGCTGATGAACAATGCCGGAACCATGGAAACGGAACGCCGCATTACCGAAGACGGACTGGAACGGACGGTGAGTGTCAATTATGTAGGCCCTTACCTGCTGACCCGCAAGCTGCTACCATTGATGGGAGAGGGGAGCCGTATTGTGAATATGGTATCTTGTACGTATGCCATCGGTCATCTTGACTTTCCGGATTTTTTCCTCCGGGGAAGGAAGGGTGGCTTTTGGCGCATTCCTATATATAGCAACACGAAGCTGGCATTGACTCTGTTCACCATCGACTTGGCCAGTCGCGTCAAACACAAAGGTATTGTTGTGAATGCGGCCGACCCGGGGATTGTGTCTACCAATATCATCACCATGCATATGTGGTTTGACCCGCTGACAGATATACTTTTCAGGCCTTTTATCCGTACTCCCCGTAAGGGAGCTGCAACGGCTGTCGGCTTATTGCTGGATGAGGATGCCGGTAAACGTACGGGGACATTGAATGCCAGTTGCCGTCCCAAGTCTCTTTCGGAGAAGTACACCCGGCATGTACAGATGGAAGAACTGTGGGAGAGGACGGAAAGTATAGTGAAAAAATGGTTGTAAAAAACAGAGAAGGCGCATATGTCGCCTTCTCTGTTTATGGGGTATCTGAACTGTCTGTCATTAGATAGACAGTTCTCTCAATACATTTACAAGGTCTTTCTTGATGGGTTTGTCATTCTTGATGGCCTTCGTGAAGGGAACGTATACCACTTCATCGTGGTCAATGCCTATCATGACATTGCGCTGTCCTTCCATGATGGCGTCGATGGCGGCTGCGCCCAGACGGCTGGCAAGGATACGGTCGTGTGCCGTAGGGCTACCACCGCGTTGCAAGTGACCGAGGATGGTTACGCGTACGTCATATTGGGGGTATTCGTTCTTTACACGCTCTGCATAGTGCATTGCACCGCCGGTCAGTTCACTCTCGGCTACCAGTACGATACTGCTGTTCTTGGATTTCCGGAAACCGTTCTTGATGAATTCTTCCAGTTGGTCCACTTCCGTACTGAATTCCGGGATAATGGCTGCTTCTGCTCCGGAGGCGATGGCGCCGTTCAGAGCGAGGAAACCGGCATCGCGTCCCATGACTTCTACGAAAAACAAGCGCTCATGGGAAGTGGCTGTATCACGGATTTTGTCCACAGCATCCAGGATCGTGTTCAGCGCGGTGTCGTAGCCGATAGTGGTATCTGTTCCATAAAGGTCATTGTCGATAGTTCCCGGCAGCCCGATACAAGGCACGTCAAACTCTTGTGCAAAGATACGAGCACCGGTCAGCGAACCGTCGCCTCCGATAATCACTAAGGCGTCAATGCCTTCTTTCTTCATGTTGTCGTAAGCAATCTGGCGGCCCTCGGGAGTCGTGAACTCTTTGCAGCGGGCTGTCTTCAGGATTGTACCACCCAGCTGGATGATGTTGCTGACATTCTGGCTTTTGAATTCTTTGATTTCGCCGGTTACCAGACCTTTGTAACCTCTATATATACCTTTAACTGAAAGTCCGTTGTAAATAGCCGAACGTGTCACGGCACGTATGGCTGCGTTCATTCCCGGAGCATCACCTCCTGATGTCAAGATACCAATGCACTTAACTGTTCCCATAACAATCTTTTTGTTTAGTATTAATAATCATGATGAAAAATAGATTTGGACTATTTTTTCATGCCGCAAAGATAGTAAAAAGCTGAGGCGGTGACTAATAAATTACGTTAATTTGCTGTTCCAAAAGGATGACAAACTGTTATTTAAGTTTTGACTTTATGGCTTCTGAAATTTCTTCCATCAGCCATTTGGGGGTGGAAGTGGCTCCGCAGACACCGATGGAATTGGCACCGGCTAACAGAGAACTATCTATTTCTTCGGCACTGTCTATCAAATGTGAATTGGCATTGACTTTTTTACACTCACTGAACAGCATCTTGCCGTTAGAGCTTTTTTTGCCGCTGACAAAGAATATTAAATCATGGGAAGCTGCAAATTTCCGGATATTAGGTATCCGGTTTGCTACTTGTCGGCAGATAGTGTCATAGGACTCGAAAGTGACTTTCGGTGAGATATGTCCCTCTATGTATTTCACAATGTTTTGAAATCCGTCCAGAGACTTTGTGGTCTGGGAGTAGAGACGGATGTCTTTGCTGAAATCCAGTTTCCTTGCCTCTTCCTGCTTTTCGATGACGATGGCCTTTCCGGTGGTTTGTCCTACCAGACCCAGTACTTCGGCGTGTCCATTTTTGCCATAGATGACAATTTGCTTGTCGCGGTTGTCTTCCTGGACGTACTCTTGCTTAATCTTCTTTTGCAGGCGGAGTACGACCGGGCAGGTTGCGTCAATGATTTCTATATTGTTGCGGCGGGCAATGTCATAAGTTTCAGGGGGCTCTCCATGAGCACGCAGCAGCACTTTGGCGTTGTGGAGGTGGTTGAATTCCTCATGGTTGATGGTAATCAGCCCCATTGCCTTCAGGCGTTCCACTTCACGGCTGTTGTGCACGATGTCTCCCAGACAATAGAGGGTTCCTCCTTTCGCCAGTTCCTCTTCTGCCTTGTTTATTGCGGTGACAACTCCGAAACAGAAGCCGGAGCCTTCGTCTATTTCTACTTTTGCCATATCCGGTTCAGTTCTTCTCCTTTATAACCCGTTCGAATTGTTCCGCCAGCCATTCCTTTTGTTGGGAAATGCTCAGGTGGCTGTTGTCCAACAATAAAGCGTCAGAAGCTTTGCGCAGCGGACTTACATCCCGGTTTTGGTCAATATAGTCCCGTTGTTTCACATTTTCCAGAATTTCGTCAAAGCTGGCTTCTTCCCCTTTGGCCTTTAGTTCGTCATAGCGGCGTTGTGCCCGTATCTCGGGGGTGGCGGTTACAAAAATTTTCAGCTCGGCATCCGGAAAAACGGTAGTGCCGATGTCGCGCCCATCCATAACGATACCCTTGGCCTTGCCCATCTCTTGTTGCTGTGCTACCATAGCTTCGCGTACGAAATCCAATGTTGCAATGGGGCTGACACGTGAAGATACTTCCATGGTACGGATTTTGTTTTCTACATTTACTCCGTTCAGGTAGGTATCTGGGCGTCCGGTTTCGGGGTTCAGGCGGAAAGAAATATGTATATCCTTTATTAGACTTTTCAGTTTTTCGGCATCTATGCGGTCACCCTGGAAAATACCATTCTCTATACTATATAATGTTACTGCCCGATACATGGCACCACTATCTATATATATGTAACCGATTTCGCGGGCGAGGTCTTTGGCCATAGTGCTTTTCCCGCAAGAGGAAAAACCGTCGATTGCTATTGTTATCTTTTTCATGACTTTTATGCTATAGTTATATAGGTATAACACCTGCAAAACAGAAAATTTCAATATTTCATTTAAAATTCTTGCCAAAGATACGGTATTTTTAAAATATCTCGTTACATTTGTGGCACAAAAGCACATGGAGGTTTTTGAAGGATTAAAAAAATGAAAATGGAGCGCCTATTGTGTAAAAAAAAACAGCAGAGCGTGAACATTCTTGGGAAAAGTGCTATATTTGCCCCAAATGAGAAACACTAAAATTATATTATAAATTATGGAAATTAAGAAATCACCTAAGGCAGACCTGGAGAGTAAGAAGTCGACTTGGCTGCTTGTCGGTTATGTAATCGTGCTCGCTTTCATGTTTGTTGCGTTCGAGTGGACAAAGCGTGACATCAAGATTGACACGAGCCAGGCTATTACCGACGTATTTTTTGAAGAGGAAATCATCCCTATTACAGAACAGCCGGAGCAGGTTACTCCTCCGCCTCCCGAAGCCCCTTCAATTGCAGAGACGTTGACTATCGTTGAAGACGATGCTGACGTGGAAGAAACGGCCATTGTATCTTCTGAAGAATTGAACCAGGCAGTGGAAATCAAATATGTTCCCGTAGCAGTGGAAGAGGAAGAACCGGAAGAACAGACTATTTTCGAGGTGGTAGAACAGATGCCTGAGTTCCCGAATGGTGGTATGGCTGGTTTGATGCAGTATTTGAGCAAGAATATTAAATATCCTACTATTGCACAGGAAAACGGAACTCAAGGCCGTGTAACTGTACAGTTCGTGGTTAATAAGGACGGTAGTATCGTAGATGCTAAAGTTCTGAGAGGCGTTGACCCGTATTTGGACAAAGAAGCTGTCCGCGTGATTATGGGCATGCCGAAGTGGAAACCCGGTATGCAGCGTGGTAAACCCGTTCGTGTTAAGTATACCGTGCCTGTAATGTTTAGATTGCAGTAATAAAATATCTATAAGTGGGAGAGGCTGCCGGAATGCAGCCTCTTTTCATTATCCGCTATTCCCTAAATTCTGAAAATGCCATGTTTACAGCTTCCGAGCTTTTAGAAAGAATAAATTCTCATATTGCAGAATTGCAGTTTACCCGTACTCCTCAAGGTTTATATGCTCCCGTTACCTATGTGTTGTCCATGGGCGGAAAAAGAATCCGTCCGGTATTGATGTTGATGGCCTACAATCTGTATCAGGAGGATATTACCCGTATTTTTAACCCTGCAACGGGGATTGAAGTGTATCATAATTATACTCTTTTGCATGACGACTTGATGGACCGTGCAGACCGTCGCCGTGGTAAGGAGACGGTACATAAAGTTTGGGATGACAATGCTGCCATCCTTTCGGGGGATGCAATGCTTGTATTAGCTTATCAGTTTATGGCTCAATGCCCGGTTGAACACCTGAAAGAGGTGATGGATATATTTAGCCTGACTGCACTGGAAATCTGTGAAGGACAGCAGCTGGATATGGAGTTTGAACATCGGAAGGATGTGAAGGCAGAGGAGTATCTGGAAATGATTCGTCTGAAAACTTCGGTATTGTTGGCTGCAAGCTTGAAGATTGGCGCTCTTTTGGGAGGGGCTTCTTCTGAAGATGCGGAGCAGTTGTATGATTTTGGCATGAACTTGGGTGTCGCTTTTCAGTTGAAAGATGATTTCCTGGATGTTTATGGCGATGCTGCCGTCTTTGGAAAGAATATTGGAGGTGATATTCTGTGCAATAAAAAGACCTACATGCTGATAAAGGCTTTTGAACATGCGGATGAGGAGCAGTTGACCCGCTTGAATGCTTGGGTGGATGCTGTTGCATTCAACCCGGAGGAGAAAGTTGCTGCGGTGACGGAACTGTATAACCGGATTGGCGTCAAGGAACTGTGTGAGAAAAAGATGGAAGAGTATTGTGAACGCGCAATGGAAAGTCTGTTGGCGGTGAAGGTGGCAGATGAAAAGAAAGAGGAATTGAAGAACCTGATGGCTAACCTGATGCATCGGGAAGTATAACTTTAAATCCGGGAGAAAATGCCTTATAGAAGATTGCCTAATACAGATCAAGCGAGAATACGGGCGCTGAAAGCAGTGGTCGTCAAGGGTGATATATGTAATGTGTATGATTTGGCCGTATCTTTGAAGGCGTTGACTGATGCGCGGAATTTTCTTACAAAGTTTGAAGCTGCGCAAGCTTATTATGCCGACTGTTTTGAGCGGCAGGCTCGGGCGGGACGTAAGCATCAGGCTAATGTAAAGACTGCCCGTCTGTATATTTCTCATTTTATCCAGGTGTTGAATTTAGCTGTCATCCGTTCTGAAGTGCGTATTGCTCATAAGGAATATTACGGTTTGGACACAAGCAACAATAATGTGCCTGATTTATCGACAGAGCCTGCCTTGGCAGAGTGGGGGCGTAAAATCGTGGATGGGGAAAACAAACGTATATCCCAGGGAGGAATTCCCATTTATAACCCTACGATTGCAAAAGTGAGGGTGCATTATGATATTTTCATGGATAGTTATGAGAAGCAAAAGAATCTTCAATCTTTGACAGCCCGCAGTTTGGACACCTTGGCTTCGATGCGTGCAGAGGCGGATGGTTTGATTTTGGATATATGGAACCAGGTTGAAAAGAAATTCGAGGAGGTCACTCCCAATGAGAAACGTTTGGATTTATGCCGTGATTATGGAATAATCTATTATTACCGTACCGGTGAGAAACGCAAAGAGTAAGTTGAAGAATGAGATTGATTGATTCACATTCCCATCTTTTTTTAGAAGAGTTTGCAGAGGATTTGCCTCAAGTGATGGCTCGTGCCCGTGAGGCAGGAGTCACGCATATTTTTATGCCCAATATCGATAGTACCACCATAGGACCTATGCTTCGGGTGTGCCGTGAATATAAAGGGTATTGCTATCCGATGATTGGATTGCACCCTACCTCTGTGGGTGCGGATTATGAAAAGGAGTTGGAAATAGTGGCCCGGGAGCTGGCTTCACCGAATGAATTTGTTGCGGTTGGCGAGATTGGTATGGACTTGTATTGGGATAAGACTTTTCTTAGAGAGCAGCAAAGGGTGTTGGACAAGCAGATTGAGTGGGCTTTGGAATACGGTTTGCCGGTAGTGCTGCATTGTAGGGAAGCGTTTGACCATATATATAATGTGTTGAAACCCTATCAGCAGACTCCTTTGAAAGGAATTTTCCATAGTTTTACGGGAACCTCGGAAGAGGCCTGCAGGATTATGGAATTTGCGGATTTCATGATAGGAATAAATGGTGTGGTGACTTTCAAGAAATCAACTTTGCCCGAAGTCTTGAAGAATATTCCTTTGGAACGCATCGTGCTGGAAACCGATTCCCCTTATCTGACTCCGGTTCCCAATCGAGGCAAGAGGAACGAAAGCGCATATGTTAAGGATACTTTGGTAAAGGTGGCCGGAATCTATGGGAACTCTCCTGAAAAGGTGGCCCAGGTTACTTCTGATAACGCTTTAAAAGTGTTCGGAATGCTCAAATAAGCTCTTTAAGATTTTAAAGTTTATTAATTTTGAGATTTTATTTAATATAAAACGGGGAGAATGAGGCAGAACAACAAAAAAAAGAATACATTTGTAGCTGAAAACGCTGGTGGTTCGCATTTTTTTTGTAATTTGCACCCGATTTCAGAAAAGGCGTCTATTGGAGAGATGCTCGAGTGGTTGAAGAGGCACGCCTGGAAAGCGTGTATACCCCTAAAGGGTATCCGGGGTTCGAATCCCCGTCTCTCCGCAGTGTGATAAAATGGAGATAAAACAACAAATTATAATAAATAAATTAATTAATTAATCTTAAAAATTAGACACACAATGAAAAAGTTATTTGCAATTGTTGCTGTGATGGGAGTCTTAACATTTGGCTCAACTCAACTTGCTCAGGCTCAAGATGCTCCTGCAGCTGAACAAACTGAACAAGCAGCTGTAGCACCTGCTGCTGACGCTGCTGCTCCTGCCGCAATGGAAGCTGCAGAAGGTGGTATCCACAAAGAACTCAAAACTAAGTTTATTGAAGGTACTGCATCTTTCATGAGTTTGGTAGCTATCGCATTGGTTATCGGTCTTGCATTCTGTATTGAACGTATCATTTATTTGAGCTTGGCTGAAATCAACACAAAGAAGTTCTTGGCTGCTATTGAAGCTGCTTTGGAAAAAGGTGACGTTGAAGCTGCTAAAGACATCGCACGTAACACTAGAGGTCCTATCGCTTCTATCTACTATCAAGGTCTGATGAGAATTGACCAAGGTATCGACGTAGTAGAAAAGTCAGTAGTTTCTTACGGTGGTGTACAAGCTGGTTACCTGGAAAAAGGTTGCTCTTGGATTACACTGTTCATCGCTATGGCTCCGTCTTTGGGATTCTTGGGTACTGTAATCGGTATGGTGCAGGCATTTGATAAGATCCAGCAGGTAGGTGATATCTCTCCGACGGTTGTAGCAGGTGGTATGAAGGTTGCCTTGATTACAACTATCTTCGGTTTGATCGTTGCCTTGATTCTGCAGGTATTCTATAACTACATCCTGGCTAAGATTGAAGCTTTGACCAGCGAAATGGAAGATTCTTCTATCTCTCTGTTGGATATGGTTATCAAATATGACTTGAAATACAAAAAATAATTAAGATGGCTAAGTTATCATATAAAGTATCATACTATGCACTGTATGTCATGTTCGCTATCATCTTGGTAGTGTTGGGCATGTTCTTCTTCGGTGGAGATGCTCAGGGCGATGCAGTGTTGGCAAGCGTTGACGCAGAAATGTGGCAACCGGCTCATACAGACGCATTGATTTATTTGATGTACATTCTGTTCTTTGTAGCTATTATTGCTACCGTGGTTGGTGTTTTGTTCCAATTTGGAGCTGCACTGAAAGACAATCCGGGAGCAGCGTTGAAATCTTTGATTGGTTTGGTTATATTGGTTGCAGTTGTTGTTATTTCTTGGACTATGGGTAGTGAAGAACCACTTGTTATTCCGGGTTATAGCGGAACTGAGAACGTACCTTTCTGGTTGAAGCTTACTGACATGTTCCTTTATTCTATCTATATCTTGTTTGCTGGTACAGTCTTGGCAATCATTTTTAGTAGCATTAAGAAAAAATTATCATAATCAATTGAGGTAACTCAATTTAAAGATATAATTACAATGGCTAAAAAGAAAAGAGAAGTTCCTGAAATTAACTCAAGTTCTACTGCGGACATCGCTTTCTTGTTGCTGATTTTCTTCTTGATTACAACATCTATGGATACCGACCGTGGTTTGGCAAGACGTTTGCCGCCTCCACCGGAAAAGGACCAGAAGTTGGACGATGCAAAGAAGAAGGAACGCAACGTATTGCAAGTCTTCTTGAACATGCAGGACCAGTTAATGTGCGGGAATGATTATATTACTGTTGACCAATTGCGTGCAAAAGCAAAAGAATTTATTGCCAATCCGTATAACGAAGATACAAAACCGGAAAAGATTTCTAAGAATGTTCCTTTCTTCGGTACAGTACAAGTGACGGAAGGCCATGTGATTTCTTTGCGTTGTGACCGTGGTTCTTCATACAAAGCATATATGTCTGTACAGAATGAGTTGGTAGCAGCTTATAACGAGTTGCGTGATGAATTGGCTCAGGAAAAGTGGCAGAAGAATTATATGGAGTTGGATCAAGAACAACAAGATGCAATTCGTGAAATTTATTCTCAGAAGATTTCTGAGGCAGAACCTAAAAAGTACGGAGAAAAGAAGTAATGGGAAAATTTAATAAGACTGGTAAACGTGGAATGCCGGCGTTGAACACTTCTTCTCTGCCTGACCTTATCTTCACCTTGTTGTTCTTCTTCATGATTGTAACAACGATGCGTGAGGTAACATTGAAGGTTGAGTTTAAGGTTCCGCAAGCTACAGAATTGGAGAAACTTGAAAAGAAGTCTTTGGTTACGTTTATCTATGTAGGAAAACCTACTGCCGAATTTCGTAAGAAGTTAGGTAATGAGAGCCGTATCCAGTTGAACGACAGCTATGCTGAAGTTGCTGAAATTCAAGATTACATTATTGGTGAACGTGCCAGTATGAAGGAAGAAGATCAGCCGCAGATGACAGTGTCTTTGAAAGTTGACCAAGATACGAAAATGGGTATCGTAACAGATATCAAAGAAGCGCTTCGTAAGGCTTATGCTTTGAAGATTAACTATTCTGCGCAACCGCGTCAGTAAAAGTTAGTTTAATGATATAATAAAGGTCGTTTCATTTGTTGAAACGACCTTTATTGTTTTAAGTATATTGTTTTTTTAAGATTTCACATTATATACTTCGCGGTAGATGTGTTCCTTTACAGAGTCAAAATCCTTTCCACATTCTATATCTCCATAGGCCATGATGAGCATAGGCAGGTAGTTGTCGCCTGTTTTATAGGGTGGTTGTTGGTAGGGCTTTTCCCATAAGGAGAATCCTTGCCGTTGATAGAAGTTAATGCGGCGTTTAGCCATTTCTTCTTCGGGTATTTCCACTTCCAAGACGATGGGATGTTTTAAGAGTTGGCATAAATGGTTTAGTACGCTCTTTCCATATCCGCCGTTACGCTGTGCGGGGTCAATGGCAAAATGCTCTATATAGTAAAAATGTCCGAAATCCCAGTAAGTGATGAGACCTACCGGGGTGTTGTTATGGAAGATGATATTGTTATAGAAGTGCGTTTTGGTATCTGTATACTTGCGCAATTCCTCCAGTTCCCGGTACTCCTCTGAAGGGAATGATTGAGTCATTAATTTCTCCATGTAGCTGTACAAGTCTGTGTCAGCTGTTGTAATACGTTGAAGTCTGATCATAAGTTCTTTTAGTTTAGTTTGTTTTTATTCAGTATAAAATTCAATGACGCGGCAGATGGCCCGTTGGCAGACCGGGCAGAAAGTAGGGTATTCATTGGTGCGCATGCGGCAATTGTCTGCCGGACGGTAGATGCCTTTGGCAGAATAGCCAGCTCCTTCATATACGCCTACGGGATATGTTCCACTTTCAGAAGAGGGAGTAGGAACGGGAGTTCCTTGAGCAAGCATATCTTTCCATTTGGAAGTGAAATCGATTCTTGTGCTGATGTTCTGTTCCCAGGGTTCCACATCTAGTGGATAGGTATCTGTCATCACGTCATTGTCGTAGAAGTATTCATCGGCCAGTCCGCCAAAGCTATGCCCGAACTCATGTACCACAACGGGGCGGAACATGGGATGGTGGGCGGTAGTAAGGGTATAGGAATTATAGATTCCACCGCCTCCGTATTCTTCCGTATTGGCAAGGATGATGATGTGTTCATACGGTATTCCCGCCAGCGCATCGTGTATGGATTTGACACGGGAGGTTGTCAGATACCGGTCTGAATAGAATGTGCTGAAATGAGAGCTGAATGCTGTCCGTTTCCATTCTCCGAGGCGTGGTACGCTTACTCCGCTGTCTTCGGAGGGGCTGGCCACTGCTACAATGTTGAAGTGCTTTTTCATGGACCGGAAGGGTTCGTGGGCAAACAGACTTTCGCAGGCAATGGCTGCGTCTTCGTAGAATACCGGCATCTCTTCGGGAGTATATCCTTCTGCAAGGATGGCTACGTCGATGCATTTGGCCGTATTGCCGCTTTGCAGCAGATATTTATGTGGTGTGATGTGGGCAGTACCTTTCTGATGTATCAGGATGTCGTCGGGACTGACCGTATGTTTCATGCTTGCCCGTACATTTCTACGCGGGTCGAGAAGTGTTATTTCTATTTCTGCAGGACGGAGGGGATAGGGAAGGAGAAAGGTGTTTTCGAATCCTTTGGTCACCGCTTTGGCTTCATCCGTTTCCAGCCACTCCTGGAAGAGCGAAGAAAAGGATGTTTTGTAGATTACGCTGCCATTGGCTGCATCTCGCATAATGATTTGTCCGTTTCCTTGCAGGGGCAACTCAGATAAATGATGCTTCCTTCCTGCCCAAGAGGGGAGACAAGACAATCCGTCCAGGCATATCTCTTGTTTGGCTGCATTTCCGGTAAAGATATAGTCGACACGCAGGGTTTTATCTGCAAAATAATCGGCAAAACTTTGGGCATGCAAGGATATTGCTGCCATCAGGCATAATAGGAATAAGGAATACTTTTTCATAACGGTTCATTATTATTGCTACTACAAAGATAATATCTTTAAAGCTCATCTGCAATTTTCCGGTCGTGCGAGATGGAATTTTGCATATGCACTTTGAAATGCCTGATATGCGGTATTATTCTTTTTTTTGTAAGAAAAGTTATAAACCGTATTTTTATTGGCGAAAAAATAGCTAACTTTGCATGTTGCCGTATAGATATGCGGGAGATATAGTAATTTATTAATCATTAGAATTTGAAATGGGACATCATCAGTTGGATACTTTAGACGAACAGATTTTAAAACTTATAGCCGATAATGCACGCATTCCTTTCCTTGAAGTGGCTAGAGCTTGTAATGTATCGGGAGCAGCCATTCATCAGCGCATTCAAAAGCTGACAAACTTAGGTATATTGAAAGGTTCTGAATATGTGATTGATCCGGAGAAGATAGGATATGAAACATGCGCCTATATCGGTATCTATCTAAAGGATCCTGCTTCTTTTGATGCTGTAACGAGAGCATTGGAAGCTATTCCCGAGATTGTGGAATGCCATTTTACAACGGGCAAGTATGATATGTTCATAAAGCTTTATGCCCGCAACAACCATCATTTGCTGAGCATCATACATGATAAGTTGCAGCCGCTGGGACTGGCGCGTACGGAAACCTTGATTTCTTTCCACGAAGCCATCAAGCGGCAGATGCCTATAACGGTAGAAGAAGAGGAAGATTAATTTTACCGGTGGATATAATCGACGAATGCATAAGGGCAGGGATGCTTCTCATCTGCGGGATGGGACTCCCTGCTTTTTTCTTGCCATACAGTCGGAGCGACTTCGGGAAAGTAGGCGTCCACCTGAGGGGCTTCTGCATCCACTTCGGTCAGGCAGAGGGTATCTGCAAAGGGGAGTGCCTGGCGATAAACGCTTGCACCGCCGATGATGTAGACGTGTTCGTCGGGCTGGCAACTGCTTAGTGCTTCTTCCAATGAGGGAAAAACTTCTGTACCGGGACAGATCAAATCTTTTTGAGTGGACAGAACAACGTTGCGGCGGTTGGGAAGCGCACCTTTGGGGAGAGATTCAAAAGTCTTTCGGCCCATGATGATGGTATTTCCCGTGGTGAGGGCTTTGAAACGCTTCAAATCATTGGGAAGCCAGAATAACAACCGGTTCTGATAGCCGATACCTCTCTTTCTGTCTACTGCAGCAATAATACTAATCATATGTGTGTAAAATTCTTTTCTCTTTCTATCTTTTTATTGTAGGATTTATACTGACACTTTCCCTGCAATATGCGGATGCGGGTTATAGTTGACCAACTCAAAATCCTCGAACTTGAAATCGAAGATGTTTTTCACATCCGGATTGATTCTCATCTGCGGCAAATCCCGCGGTTCACGAGATAGTTGGAGCTTTACCTGCTCCAGATGGTTCAGATAGATGTGGGCGTCTCCTAAGGTATGGATGAAATCTCCGGCTTTCAGTCCGGTGACTTGCGCCATCATCTGCAGGAGCAGGGCATAGGAAGCAATGTTGAAGGGCACTCCTAAAAAAATGTCCGCACTACGCTGGTACAGTTGCAGGCTCAGCCGTCCGTTGGCGACATAGAACTGGAAGAAAGCGTGGCAGGGAGGGAGGTTCATGTTGTCCAAATCGCCTACATTCCATGCGCTGACTATAATCCGGCGTGAGTCGGGATTGTGCTTGATGGTTTCTACAGCTTCGCTGATTTGGTCGATGAATCCACCTTTATAGTTCGGCCAGGAGCGCCATTGATACCCGTAGATATGTCCCAGGTCACCGTTTTCGTCCGCCCATTCGTTCCAGATGCGTACACCGTTGTCCTGAAGATATTTCACATTGGTGTCTCCTTGGAGGAACCATAGCAGTTCGTATATGATTGATTTCAGATGCAGCTTCTTGGTAGTAAGGCAGGGGAAGCCTTCATCCATGTTGAAACGCATCTGGTGGCCGAATACGCTGATGGTGCCGGTACCCGTACGGTCGCTTTTCTCTACGCCTTCGGTCAGTACGCGGTTCAGCAGGTCTAAATATTGTTTCATGATGTAGCTCTGTTTTTATCCGAACGCAAAGGTAGGGGAATTAATTAATAATTAATAATTAATAATTAAAAATTAGAGGAAGGGGGTCATCAAGTTCCCCACCCAGCCTACGAATTTCTTCCATCCGGAACGCTTTTTCCAGACTTCGGGAGTGAGCAGTGTACTGTTTTGCACGTCCCGTTCGAACATGGCATTCAGCTCATTGGTGATCTTGGGGTCGAAGATGAAAGCGTTTGTCTCGTAGTCATAGCGCAGGCTGCGGCTGTTGAGATTGGCAGTACCCACCGTGCAGAAAGTGCTGTCTACCATCATTATCTTGGAATGGTGGAAGCCGCCGTTGAAGAGATATATCTTGGCTCCTTTCTTCATCAGCTTGTGTGCTATGTAGAATGAGGCATCCGGAGTAAAGGCTATGTCCGACACGGCAGGTATCATGATTTCCACTTCAGTACCTTTTTTCAGTGCGTTCTTGATTGCCTTGCGGATTGATTTGGTCGGAACGAAATAAGGATTCACGATTCGGATGCTCTTCTGTGCGGCTTGTATGGAAGCTGCATAGGCATGGCTGATGGAGCGTGGTGTTTCGCGTGGCGTGCGGTCCACGATGGCTATTTCTTCGGCAATACTGTCGGGCAGTTGCTGAGTATCCGGGAAGTAGGCAGGTCCACCTACGTGTTGTCCCGTTTCCCGGTTCCACATGGTCAGGAAGATGCCCTGCAGATAGCGCACGGCATCTCCTTCAAGATGTATGTGCATATCGTGCCATTTACCGATTTTAGGCAATCCGTTGATGTAGTAGTCGGCAATGTTCATGCCGCCGGTATAACCTATCTTTCCGTCAATCACTACTATTTTCCGATGGTCGCGGTGTATGGCATGATTCACCCAGGGAAAAGTGATAGGATCGAACTTAACGATTTCGATGCCTTGGGCGCGGATGGATTTCAGATGGCGTTCTTTCAATGGTTGGTTGTTGGACCAGTTGCCGAAGGCATCGAACATGGCGCGGACTTCAACTCCCTCCTTGACTTTCTCTGCCAGAAGGCTGAACAAGGCATTGGCTATGGAGTCGTTGCGGAAGTTGAAGTATTCCAAATGGATATGATGCCGGGCATGGCGGATATTCTCGAAGAGATCGACGAACTTGTCATGGCCGGTCATCAGCAATTTCACTTCATTGTTATAAGTGACGGGGGCGCCCATTTCCTTCAAGTAATTCATGACAATGGAATCGCTTGTTGCTTGCGCCCCGGCATTCCCAATAGAAAAAACGAATAATATGATGAATAGAATTTTTCTCAAAACTTTCTCCTCTTAGTTAGTTTTATGAGGGGACAAAGATACGATTTATCATTGAAAAACAACTATGCCATAGATGAAATCTTGCGGTAACCGAAATAGAGCAATACCACTCCGGCAATGATTAACGACTTGGGGTCAAGCTCCGAAGCTCCGCTCCGGATGGCAGTATCGAAGGTTTCGCGCAAGGTGTCCAGTATCAGCTGCACTCCGTCGAGGGAGACGAACAGTACGAGGGCCAGAGTAAAGCAGAATGCTGTCCATATCTGCGCCAAGTGGCGGCTACGGTCGGGCAGATGTCGCAGTACGCGGCGGCTGAACCCGTTATCGGCTATTTCCTGCCGGTGTTCGGCAAAGAATGAAGTCAGGAGTTTATCATCATTTTCCATCATAACCATTTTGTTTTAAGTAGGAAGCCATTTTGTCTTTCGCCCGCGAGAGGTGGCTTTTTACCGTTCCCGCCGGACATCCGGTGATACCTGCAATCTTTTCGATGCTTTGGTCTTCCATGTAGAAGAGCGTGATGCAGGTGCGTTCCATTTCCTTCAGTGTGGCCAGGGCACGGTAAATGTCCATGTGCTGTCCCACGTCCTGCTGCAGTGTGCTGCATTGAGCGTCCACTCGGTACGTATCCAAATCGTCCGTTTCTTTCCGGCTGCGAATATAATCATAAAAAACGTTATAGGCAATACGGTAGAGCCAGGTTGAGAAGCTGGACAGATTCTTGAACGAAGCGATGTTTGTATAGGCCTTGATAAACGTATCTTGTGCCAGGTCGTCACTCAACTCGCTGTCGCCGCAGGTCTGGTGCAGGAAGAACCGCCGCACGGGCGACTGGTACTTCTTTACCAACTGGTCGAAGGCCCTGGTGTTGTGAAACACCACGACCTGTGCGACTAACGATATGTCACCCATCTGACTCATTTTTCTTCGTTCTTCTTCTGTTGGCTGTAGAAAATCACCAATTGTCCGAAGCCGGTGAACATGACGAGTAAGCCGATACATCCGAGACCGAATTCTCCGGTAATGGCCCAAAGGAAGATGAACAGGCCGATGCCGACGAATATGTTGTTGATGCCTTTGCTGCGGATATCCGTTGCTGCGGCTTCTTTGAAGAAGTTTTCAGGCAGTTGCTGTCCGCTGGCCAGGGCCTGTTCCGCCAGGCGGTACTTGGCTTTCCGGTTTTTATAGCGGAAGAAGAATACTACGAATATGATGAGTAGCGGCAGTCCGAATACAAAGACGATGGCTGTTACGGCAATCACGGTCTCCGAGGTCTTGCTCCCGAGGTCGAACCCGTTCCAGTCCATACTGCTGTGGTGGGTTCTCCATTTTTCCGGAGCATCGCTACTGCCGGTACCGTTTTCATAAGTCATGATGCTGAGTGTGTCTGTTACGGTTTCTCCATTGATGACAGTGTCTCTCAATTCGATGACTCTTTTCTTGTTCCCCTGACCGTCGTTCTCTGTTACGGTTCTGTTTGCGCCTTGCACCAGTGTGCAGAACATCATGGCGAGCATTAATCCAAAAATGATACGTTTCATAATCTATGGTCTTTTAATTTGTTTCTTTGTTGGTTAGACGTGTCGTCACCTTTATAAAGTTGCAAAGAGAAGATATTTTTTTTAGAAAACCGGAAATAAGGCGATATTTTTCCGTGAAAATGTCTTATTGTCTTTTTTCCGGAATAACAAGAAGTAGGTATTTGCGACTGTAAATAGAGGTAAATATACAAACCGGGTTGTTTCTTATTGTAAATACTGTTATCTTTGCGCATCTGTTTTTATTGGGAAGTCTTGATGAAGTTGAGGAATATAATGAAGTGTTTCCTCCCTCTGCTGTTCATTGCCTATCTGGGAGGAATTACGCTGTTTACCCACTCGCATGTGGTGAATGGTGTTATCATTGTGCATTCCCATCCATTCAAGGGCCAGCATGAGCATACAGAGGTGCAGTTGGAAACCATTTTCTATCTAGCCTCTTTCGTCTCTTCTTCCCTTCCGTTGCTTCCGGTTGCCGCGACGGTTTTCCTTGTTTTGTTGTGTGTACTGAGCATTCTTACCACGGAATGCATCAAGTGTGTAAAGCTTCGTGGCGGTATTTGCCTGCGTGCTCCCCCTTCTTTTTTTCAAATCCGATAGATTAAGGCAATTCCGTTGTGGGATTGCGTCAACCTCATTGATTAACATATTATTTTAGAAGTACATGAAAAAATATATATTTTTTGTGGTGGGAGCAGTATGTCTGTTACTCTCATCAACCGTTTATGCCGAAGATTTGAAGAGTACCGATGCCAATATTGTCGGTCATGTAATAGAAAAAAGTACAAGGGAACATTTGCCTTATATGACAGTTTCGCTGAAAGGCACCACCATCGGGACCATGACCGATGCCACCGGTCACTATTTCCTAAAGAATCTGCCTGAAGGTGAGTTCACGTTGTCCGTCAGTGCCGTAGGTTATAAGTCGCAGGAGCGCAAAGTCGTTCTGAAACGTGGTAAGACCTTGGAAGAGAACTTTGAGTTGGAAGAAGACATGGTGGCACTGGACGGGGTGGTAGTCACAGCCAACCGCAATGAGACTGCCCGGCGCTTGGCACCCACTTTGGTCAAAGTGGTCACTCCTAAACTGTTTGAGCAGACAAACTCGCATACTTTGTCGCAAGGACTGGCCTTTCAGCCAGGTGTGCGGGTGGAGACCGATTGCCAGAATTGCGGTTATTCACAAGTGCGCATCAACGGGCTGGATGGGAAATATACCCAAATATTGATAGACTCACGTCCCATCTTTTCCTCTCTGGCCGGTGTGTATGGGTTGGAACAGATTCCCGCCAACATGATAGAGCGTGTGGAAGTGGTGCGTGGAGGTGGTTCAGCCTTGTTCGGTTCTTCGGCCATTGCCGGGACGGTGAATATCATTACGAAGGAACCGATTCGCAATTCCGGTTCTTTCTCGCATACCATTTCCAATTTCGACGGTTCCGGCTCGTTCGACAACAACACGACCCTGAATCTTTCCTTGGTTTCTTCGGACAGTAAGATGGGGGCTTATGTGTACGGCCAGAGCAGGCATCGTTCGGCATGGGACTCCAACGGAGACGGTTTTTCCGAATTACCGAAGCTGAAGAACCAGACTGTCGGTCTGAATGCTTACTACCGGACAAGTGCCTATTCCAAGCTGAGCCTTGAATACCATCATATGGAGGAATTCCGCCGTGGTGGAAGTGGCTTCAGCCTTCCCCCTCATATAGCCGAGGATGCCGGATTGAACGGTACCGGGGCGCCCGGACTGGTGGAACAGCTGAAACATTCCATCAACACGGGTGGGCTCAAGTTCACGGCTTTCTCCAAAAACCAGAAACATACGTTCAGTACCTATGCTTCGGCTCAGCACATCGTGCGCAATAGTTATTACAGCGCTTATGGAATGACTACGGACTTTACCGGTGTGCTGGGTGCCCAGTATATTTATCATTTTGACAAGTGTCTGTTTATGCCTGCCGATTTGACCGGAGGCATTGAGTTCAATCACGACAATCTGCATGACAAGGCAACGGACGTACAGAAGTATCGTGATGCTGCTTTGGCCGAAGATCCTACGGCAACGGGTGACCGCTTGCAACAACTGATTGAGAAATATACCCCCGCCCCGTTGAACCAAGTGGTGAATATAGCAAGCGTCTATGCCCAGAATGAGTGGAAGAACGAACAGTGGAGTTTCCTGATTGGCGGGCGCGTAGATAAAAACAGCATCATGGACAAGGCTGTTTTCAGTCCCCGTGCCAATATCCGTTACAATCCTACTCAGGATGTGAATATCCGTTTCAGTTATGCTGAGGGATTCCGTGCTCCACAAGCGTTTGATGAAGATCTGCATATCAGTAATGTGGGTGGAGAGTTGGTTTCCATTGTCCGCGCCAAAGGATTGAAGGAAGAGCGTTCGCGCAGCTTCAATGCTTCGGTAGATTGGTACCACTATTTCGGAGATTTCCAGGCAAACCTACTGGTGGAAGGCTTCTACACGAAACTTTCCGACCCGTTTGTCCTGACGCCTCCGGTGAAAGACCCGGATGGTAGCGCTTATCTGATACAGACCCGTATCAATGGTTCGGGAGCTAAAGTGTATGGCGGCACATTGGAAGGAAAGGTTGCCTATAAGGATAAGGTTCAGTTGCAGGCAGGGCTGACGCTTCAACGAAGTATCTATGACTCTCCCGAAGAATGGAGTGCGGATGAGGAGCACTTGTCGGAGAAAGAACGTTACAGCGACAAGATACTGCGTACTCCCGACGTCTACGGCTACTTTACAGCTACCTATATGCCGGTTAAAGCCTTCTCAATAGCTTTGAACGGCAATTATACCGGGCGGATGTACGTTCCCCATTTGCTTTCGGAGGTGAACGGTGAGGCGGATGTATTGGTAAAGAGTCCGGACTTCTTTGAGCTTGGAACAAAGATAGCTTACGACTTTGATTTTCAAGGGTTCTGTTTGCAGCTCAATGCCGGTGTACAGAATATATTCAATTCTTATCAGAAAGATTTTGATAAAGGAGCGAGCCGCGATTCCGGTTATATCTACGGACCGGGTGCACCGCGTTCCTATTTTGCAGGGGTGAAACTCAGTTTTTAAAAAGAGTATTGAACCGTGCTTTTTGTTTAGCCCCGTAGATTGGTGAAACGTATTTTGCACTATCTTTGCTGCCATAAAACAGTTCAAAGCATGAAGCTACCCTCATCTTTCACCGATTATACACGCGCCCTCTTGGGTGTGGAAGAATATGAAAAGCTGGCTGCCGCCCTGGAAGGGGAGCAGCCGGTCAGTATCCGACTGAATGAAGATAAATTACCGGAATCTTCATTCAGTCTTTTTCGTTCCTCTTTTAGGCATGTCCCTTGGTCTACTGCCGGATACTATCTGGACAAGCGGCTGACATTCACTTTTGACCCGCTGTTTCATGCAGGCTGCTACTATGTGCAGGAGGCTTCGTCTATGTTTGTGGAGCAGGCTTTGAGGCGGTATGTGGGCGAAGGACCGGTGGTGATGCTTGACCTCTGTGCGGCTCCCGGCGGGAAATCCACGCATGCCCGTAGCGTGTTGCCCGCAGGCAGTCTGCTGGTGGCCAATGAGGTAATCCGCAACCGCTCGCAGGTATTGGCGGAGAATCTTACGAAGTGGGGGCATTCCGGTGTGGTGGTCACTAATAATGACCCGGCAGATTTTTCTTCCTTGACGGACTTCTTCGACGTCATATTGACGGATGTCCCCTGCTCTGGCGAGGGGATGTTCCGTAAAGACCCCGTTGCGGTAAGTGAGTGGAGTGGGGAGAATGTGGAAATCTGCTGGCAGCGCCAGCGTCGCATCGTTACGGATATCTGGCCTTGCTTGAAGTCCGGAGGCATTCTCATCTACAGTACTTGTACCTATAATACAAAGGAAAACGAAGAGAACATCCGTTGGATACGGGATGAATTCGGGGCGGAGGTATTGCCGTTGGAAATTTCTACTGACTGGAATATTACGGGTAATCTATTGTCGGGAGAGGACTTTCCCGCCTATCGTTTCCTGCCCCATCGGACGAAGGGGGAAGGATTCTTTTTGGCAGTTCTCCGCAAACCGGGCGTGAGCGATGGGAATACCTGGGCCGGGCAGGTGAAATCCTGGGAAAAAGGAAGAAAACCTCAAGGAAAAGGAGCGAAAACTCCGGGTGTTTCCAAAGAACAGCTTTCGGCACTGCATGAGTGGTTTGCGGTTCCGGATAATTACGAATTTATCGTCAATGGCAACAACGTCAGCGCTTTCCCTAAAGCGTATCTCTCCGAACTGTCGGCTTTGCGTTCGTCACTCCGTATCGTGCAGGCTGGGGTAGATGTTGCCGAGTTGAAAGGAAAAGACTGGATGCCTGCTCATGGGCTCGCCATGAGTATAGCACTGAATCCGGATGCCTTTGCCCATGAAGAGATAGGCCGCGAGCAGGCCATCAGCTATCTGCGCAAGGAGGCTGTTGTCCTTTCGGAGACTGCTCCGCGCGGCATTGTCTTGCTCACCTACAAACAGATACCTCTAGGATTTGTCAAGAATATAGGTAACCGTGCCAATAATCTTTATCCCCAGGAATGGCGCATACGCAGCGGATATTTGCCGGAAGGGGTGCTGGAATTGGCAACAATAACCGGGTGAAATCAATCACGTTACTGCAAAGCTGCTGTATATATTTTGCAGTAGCACTGCAGAGCTGTTGCAGTGACACTGCAAATATATATGCAGCGCGACTGCAACACATATGCAGTGGTGCTGCAACACATATGCAGTGCGACTGCAAAAAATATGCAGAACTTTGCAGTATGATAATAGAGTAGGAATGTACTATTTTTTATTGTTTCTTCAATGCAGTATTTTGTTTGTTCAAGCATTTTCTATATATAGATAACTGTTTTAAAACTAATACTATTTGCTTATGCTTAAAAAAACGATTACTGCCTTAAGCCTACTTTGTATCCTTGCAGCCTGCCAGAGTGACGACAACTCTTCACCACAACCCAAGCCTCGCAAAGACATTGCCTTGACCCGTGCCGAGCAGGAGATGATGGATTTAGGAACGGATTTCGCTTTCCGTTTCTTTAATCAGGTTTGTAAAACTGAGGTGGAAAAGCCCAATCTGTTCATCTCTCCTTTGAGCGCTTCGCTCTGTCTGTCTATGATTGCCAATGGAGCGTTGGGAAACACACTATCTGAGATGACAGATGTCCTGGGCTTTTCGGGCTATTCGTTGGAAGAAATGAACAACTATAATAAGAAGCTGGTGGAGGCGTTGCTCGATTTGGACAATACCACACAGTTGGGAATTGCCAATTCCATCTGGATAAAGAAAGGGTTCGGTGTTCATGACGACTTTGTAAGCGTAAACAAAAAGATGTATGACGCGCAAGTGCAGGAGCTGGATTTTGCCTCTCCCAAGGCTCCGGACATTATAAACGGCTGGTGTGCCGGGAAAACGAATAATTGCATCCCCAAAGTCTTGAATGAGATTCCGGAGACGGCGCGTCTTTATCTGTTGAATGCGCTTTATTTCAAGGGGATTTGGAAGAATCAATTCAAAAAATCGGATACGGCAGAAGAGGCTTTTACGAATGCTGACGGAAGCAAATCGACTGTACACATGATGAATCTTCGTGACGAGAGATTCAACTATGCCGAGAATGAGTATTTCTCAATGGCAGAGTTGCCTTACGGCAATGAGGCTTTCAGTATGGTGGTGCTCTTGCCGGCAGAGGGAAAATCGTTGGATGAGTGCCTGCCGCAGCTGAATGACGAGCGCTGGGGGGAATGGAACAGTAGTTTATCAAGCTCTGCCTTGAACCTTAAGTTACCCCGGTTTGAAATGGAATATGATAAAGAACTCATTGACGATATGATGGCAATGGGAATGCAGGAGGCTTTTACTCCATCGGCCGATTTTTCCGGAATGGCGGATGAGGATTTGTTTATCAGTTTGCTGCAACAGTTCACTTATGTGAAAGTGAATGAAGAGGGGACGGAAGCTGCGGCTGTAACTGTCGGAGGAATGGACGTGGCCGCTCCCGGACCAAGTACGGTAATTCCGTTCTATGTGGACCGTCCTTTCATCTTTCTGATAAAGGAGAAGAGTACGGGAGTTATTCTGTTTATGGGTAAAGTCACAAAACTATAACTACAATATATTGAAATAGAAAGAGCTGTCTGTCAACCGCAGACAGCTCTTTCTATTTATAACCGGCTCTTGTATATCTGTGCCATTGCCTTCTGATACTGGTTTTCCAGTTGCAGGAGGTTTGTCTTGCTTTGATAGACAACCGATATTTCAACGAAGTATTCAATCATACTGATTTGTCCTCCCATAAGTGCTTGTTTCAGTAAAGAAAGGTCTTGCTGTTGATGGAAGGTGCGCTCGTATTCCTCCATGGAAGCGTGCAGGTTCTTGGCCTCTTCATAGAGTTGCCACAAGGCAGAGCTGGCTTGCAGTGCGGCGTTCTCCTTTTGGTAGTCAATGTTGAGCGCTTGTGTCTTGGCTATCTTGACCTTATTGCGGTTTTCGAAAAGCGGGAAAGAGAAGCCTACTACTACACCGTTTAGCGGATGCCCCGATTCGGTATTTCTACGGTAACCCAGTTCCAGTTTGGGCAGCCAGCCTTGCTTGCTTGCCGAAATCTGTTTCCGGGCGGCAGAACTTTCACCCTGCAAGGATTGCAGGGTGGGGTCTGAAGCCAGCAGTTCGTCGGCCAGCGGGTGGAAGTCGGCCGGCAACGGCACTGCCGGGTATTCTGTCAATCCGAGTGTTTGGGCGTCGGGTGTGGTATCGGGTCTGGGACGTCCCGGTGTGAGCGGCTGGTTTCCGTTGAGGACAAGCAGCTCTTTCAGTTTATTGTTAAGTGCCGTCTGGTTCATGCGGGCTTCCGTGCGTACATTCAGCAACTCCAGATTAATCTTGTTGGTTTCCAGTGCATTGGCATCTCCCGTTTCCAAACGCCGGGTGTACATGGCCGACAGTTCCTCCGCATTCTTCAACCGTTCGTCGAGCAGGGCTTGCTGGCGTTGCAGCATGATGATGTCCAAGCATACTTCCTTCGCTTGCAACAATATCTGCTGGCGGAAGGCGGTGGCTTGTGCATCCAGTGCATTTGTCTTGAGTCGGTTCATCTTCCCTCGGGTGGCGTAAAGCGTGGGGAAGTCGAAGCTTTGCGAGATGACCATTTCGCCGACTGTCTCGTCACTGTTCTTGGAGTCCCAAAGGTGGGCGTATGACAGTGTAGGGTCGGGGAGGTTGTTGTTTGTCTTGTTCTCCAGTTTTTGTGAGGAAATGAGGTGGGAGTTAGCCTGCAATTCCTTGTTGTTGGCCTCTATCTGCTGGAGCACGGCATCAATGCCGGACGTTTGTGCGCTCATCCCCGCAAAAGCGAGGATGGCGGCGCTGAATATGAAAAATCTTTTATTCATTGTCTGACGTTTTAGGTTGTTGGTTATGGTGCATCATCAGGTAAACAATCGGAATGATGAAACCGTTCAGGAACGTGGATGTTAAAAGGCCGCCCAAGATAACCTTTGCCATCGGGCTTTGTATCTCGTTGCCCGGCAGGTCGCCACTGAGAGCCAGCGGGATAAGTGCCAGTGCACTGGATAGGGCGGTCATCAGGATTGGATTCAGACGGTCGAGCGAACCGCGGATAACGCTGTCGTAGACGCCATAGCCTTCTTCCTGCTGCAAGTGGTTGTAATGGCTGATGAGCAGCATTCCGTTTCGGGTGGCGATACCGAACAGTGAGATGAAACCGATGATGGCGGGGATACTCACTTCTCCCGTTGTGATGAGCAGGGCGAATACACCGCCTATCAATGCCAGCGGCAGATTGATAAGGATGATGGCACTCTCCTTCACACTGCGGAATTCATGGTAGAGGAGCAGGAATATCACCACGATGGACATGAACGAAGTAAGTGCCAGCGTGCGGCTTGCTGCCTGCTCGCTTTCGAATTGTCCGCCGTATTCGATGTGGTATCCTTCCGGCAGTTTGATTTGTGCGTCTACCTGGGCTTGTATATCATTGACTACACTTCGCAGGTCGCGGTCGGCCACGTTGGCGGAGATGACGATTTTACGCTTTACATTCTCGCGGCTGATGGTGTTCGGACCCATGGCCGAGCGGATTTCCGCTACATAGTTCAGTGGAATTTTCTGTCCGTCGCCCGTATCAATCATCAAGTTGCGTATTTTTTCCATTTCGTCGCGTAGGTTGTCTTTCACGCGTACGGTCAGGTCGAAGCTCTTTCCCTTTTCGTAAACTTGGGAAACGGCTTCACCGGCCAGGCAGACATTGACAAACTCCGAAAATTCGGGCAGTGAAATGCCGTATTTGGCAAGCATTTCCCGTTTGGGTGAAATGACAAGTTGCGGACGCTCAATCTGCTGTTCCACGTTCAGGTCAGCAATACCGGGAATACCCTGGATGGCACTCTTGATTTCATTGCCCAGAGTGAACATGCGGTTCAGATCGTCGCCGAACAGTTTGATGGCGATGTTCGCCTTTGTACCGGATAGCATGGCGTCTATACGGTGGCTGATAGGCTGGCCTATTTCCACGTTTGCCCCTACAATGGTACCCAGTTTTTCGCGGACTTCTGCCACGAGCTCGCTGCGTGAGCGGTCTTTCAACTCAAACGGTGCCTCGATCTCAGAGACGTTTACTCCCAGAGCGTGTTCGTCCAGCTCTGCACGTCCCGTTTTACGGGCCACGGTCTGTATTTCGGGGATGGAGAGCAGCAGCTCCTCGGCACGGTGCCCCATCTTGTCGCTTTCTTCCAGGGAGATACCCGGAAGCGAGGAGATATTGATGGTGAACGAACCTTCATTGAAAGGCGGCAGGAACGAGCGGCCCAGGGTGAAGAAACAGCCGAGTGCCACTACAAATAGTCCGATAATACCTCCAAGTACCCCTTTCTTATGCCCCAATACAAAAGTCAGTGCTGAACCATACCATTGCTTCATCTTGCGTGCTACGGCAGAATCGCTGTTTTCGTTATTTTGTTTTTTCGTTTTCTCTTTTCCCAATAGATAGGAGCAAAGTACCGGCGTTACGGTCAGTGCCACAACGGTTGAAGCCGCCAATGCCACGATGAATGCAATGCCTAGTGGTACCAACATCCTACCTTCCATACCACTAAGGAAGAACAGTGGTACGAAGCTGACAATGATGATCAGCGTTGAATTGAGGATAGGCATACGCACTTCTTTCGAAGCATTGAACACCACTTCCAGAATAGGAAGTTGCTCGCCGGCAGGTTTCAGTCGGTTTTCGTGCAAACGCTTGTAGACATTCTCCACGTCCACGATGGCATCATCCACCAGCGAACCGATGGCGATAGCCATACCTCCCAGGCTCATGGTATTTATCGTAAAGCCCATATAGTGCAGGGCAAGGATGGAGGCAATCAGTGACAACGGCAGTGTCACCAGCGAGATGACTGTGGTACGTACGTTGGCAAGGAACAGGAAAAGCACGATGACAACGAAAATACCTCCCTCCAACAACGACTTCTGAACGTTTCCGATGGAACTTTCGATGAAACGGCTTTGACGGAAGATGTCTGTGGAAACCTTTACGTCCGCCGGTAGATTCTTCTGCAGGTCTTGCAGGGAAGCTTCCAGTTTGTCTGTAAGCTCCAGCGTGCTTGTGGCGGGTTGCTTGGTGACTGTCAGCAGTACGGCATGCTTACCGCGTTCCGAGGCGGTACCCAGTTTAGGAAGTTTGGCTCCGATTTGAACGTCGGCAATATCTTCCAGCAGGATAGGGGCGCCGGAGACTCCGTTGCTCCGCACCACGGCCTTGGCTATCTGGTCTACCTTGTCGGTAGAAAGTACGCCGCGTACGATATATTCATTGCCATATTCATAGAGTACTCCACCATTGGCATTCAGGTTCATTTCGCGGGTGATGTTCATCACTTCGCTCAATGTCACGCCGTAATGGCGCATCCGTTCCGGGTCCAGCTGCACTTGATATTCCTTGATGTCGCCACCCAGTACGGCAACTTGTGCCACACCGCCCGTAGAGAGCAGGCGGGGACGTATGGTCCAGTCGGCAATGGTACGCAAATCCAGCATAGAGGTCGAATCTGCTGTCAGACCTACAATCAGCATCTCGCCCAAAATGGACGATTGTGGGCCTAGTGTCGGCTTGCCTACGTTGGCCGGTAAGGATTCGCTGACGACTGCCAGCTTCTCACTGACAATCTGCCGGGCAAGATAGATATCTGTATCCCAGTCGAATTCTACCCAGACTACAGAAAAACCGTTCGTTGAGGAAGAGCGTACACGGCGCACACCCGTTGCACCGTTTACAGCCGTTTCTACGGGAAAAGTGACCAGCTGTTCCACTTCCTCTGCTGCCATACCATTTGCTTCGGTCATGATGACCACGGTCGGCGCATTGAGGTCAGGGAACACATCCACTTCCGTATGCATGGCGGTATAAGTACCGCCAATCAGCAACAGCACCGATGCTACCAGCACCAGGATGCGGTTCTGAAGAGAAAAACCAATTATTTTGTTTAACATCTTTTTATTTACTATTTACAATGTACAATTGGGCTGCGCAATGTCAGCCGCACTTGCTGTTTTATCTAATATTTCTTGTTTATCTGACTTTACACTCCCCATTCGTCACGTAGCCCTTATACTGCATAGCGAAATGGTACTTTGTAAATTGTCAAATTGTACATGAGATTAGTGTTCATGGCTATGTGCCGGAATAGCATTCGTTGCCGATGCCAGCTTCACTTGATAGGCTCCTTGGGTTACGACGCGATCGCCTGCTTTTATGCCGGAAAGGATTTGTACACTTTCGCCATTGTCGGCACCCAGGGTGACAAGCTGTTTTTTGTAGCCCTCTTCATCCAGTTGCAGGTAGACAAAGAAGCTGCCTTGTTCCTCGGTCAGCGCACTGTGAGGAAGAGACAACACGTTCTCCATTGGTGAGGATAATAGGAATACTTCTACAAACGAGCCGGGAATAACGTCTCCCTTATTGTCGAATTCAAAAGTTACGGGTACATAATATCCGTTCTCACCCGAAGCCTTTCCATAAGAAAGCATGCGCCCGCCCAGTTCTTTCAATGTATATACCTTATTATTATAAGGAGTACAGAAGTTGGCAGAACCGATGCTGTTTAGGTAAGGATAGTACTTTTCGGATACATCCGCACGCAGGAAAAGCTTGCGGTTCTGGGTGACGCTTACCAACGGCTGGCCGACGCTGACGTAGTCCCCTTCTTTCACCAACAGATTCTTCACATAACCGCTGATGGGAGAAACAACAGCCTGGCCGCTTGCCGAATGGTTCTTTGCGACTGCCTCGTAACTGATACGGGCATTTTCGTAAATCTGTTCGGCTTGCGCGAATTCCTTTTCAGATACGATTTTGTTGCCTACAAGCGCTTTCATACGCTCGTATTCTTTTTTGGAAACCTCGTAGGCTATCCGGGCTTTCTGCACCGGGTCTCCGTCGGCCATGTTTTTGGATGACAATACCACCAAAGGAGTACCTTTGCTGACACTCATTCCTTCGATAACTTTTCCCTTGAAGGAAACCACGCCTGCTACTGTAGCTACGGCTACGCTCTCGTCTCCCTGGGCTGCCATCACCTGGCCGCTGGTCTTGATGACTTGATGGAAACTACCCGGTTCAACAGTGCTGACTGCTACGCCGGCAGCTTGCGCCTTTGCTGGTGGCAGGATGATTTCATCGCTTCCTCCGGCATGGTTTTCCTGCTCTTCGTGCTCATGGTTGTGTCCCTCATGTTCGTGGTCATGTCCCTCGTGGTCATGTCCGTCATGATTGTGCTCTTCTGTTTCGTGATTATGTCCTTCGTGGCTGTCTCCGGACTTACTGTTACAGGAGCCTAAAAGGAATAATCCCAAGACTCCCATGAAAATAACTTTTTTCATGATGATATTTGTTCTTACTTTTTGATTTTGAATACAAAGTTAGGGCATAGGGCGTGCAACCAAATTGCATTGTTCCTTATGCCGGATAGAAATCTGTCCCGGTGATGTTCCGGTAACAGTTAAGCAAGAAGAGACGGAGGGGCACGAAGTCCCGTAGCACATATGATAAATGTGCTATGAAGAGATTCCAGATAGATATACTCCTGCCTGCTTATGTCAAACTCGGGTAGGATGAGTAACTTGGAAAAAGGTTCAATGAGTAGGGTGACTGCCCACAAGGCATCCGGATGTGCACACACATCATTGGAAGAGCTGGGCGTCTGTTGTACAAAGTGGGTTGTCATGCATCCCGTGTCGCAACAGCAGTGCTCGTTGCCCGGGCTATGACGGTGTCCGCAGCAATCGGCGGTGATATCATTCTTCATGCATATCATTCCGTCGGCATGATGATGGTGGGGAATGACGGGTATCACCAGCATTATCAAGCTGATGAAAAAAAGAATATAGGTTATGTACTGTTTCTTTTTCATTCCTCTATCTTTGGACGGATGCAAAGATAGAGGTTAAGGACTTAATTACCAAATAGAAAATGCTAAAAAGGTTTGAATAACATATTCAATCCCTCATTCATGCTGGGGTGGGTGAAAATGAAGTCCCGCAGGAAATGGTAACGCTGTCCCGTTTTCATGATTGATGCTACGGTATTGATTACTTCTGGTGCATCGGCACAAAGTAGGGTACAACCCAGAATCCGTCCGGTATGGATGTCTACAATAGCTTTGAGCATACCGTCTATGCTGTGTAGCGTACGGGCACGTGGAATCATGGCAGCAGGGATACGTGCCACATGTATGGAATAACCGTTCTTCATCGCTTCCTCTTCCGTCAGTCCTATATGTGCCAGCGGTGGGTCGGTGAAAATGGCAAAGGGGATTGGATACCGGTCTTTTGTACTCCTTTTTTTGTTTTCAAAGAGTTGATTACGGATGATACGGAAATCATCGATGGACAAGTAGTCGAACTGTTCGTCTCCTTTTACGTCCCCCAGGACCCATACGTGTGGGGCTGTAGTCCGTAATTGGTTGTCGACAACGATGGCTCCCCGCTTGTCTGTTTGTATACCCGCTTTTTCCAGATTCAGCTCTGCAGTCATAGGCTTGCGGCCGATGGCTACCAGCAAGGCATCTCCTTTCAGGTAGTAGGGAGTGCCGTTTGCACTGTCCGTATAGGTCAGAGTTATTCCTTCGGCTGTGTCGTACACGGATTGGACACGGGCGTTCAACCGGACATTGATACGTTTTCGGTTCAATGCTTCCAGCATGGAGGCGGCAATGTCGCGGTCCACTTTAGGCAGAAAGCGGTTTCCCGCTTCCAGCAGTGTGACATGGCTTCCAAAGCCTGCATACATAGTGGCAAACTCCAATCCGACAGCACCGCCGCCGATGACGAGCAGGTGTGCGGGCAGTTTGTTCGATTGCAGCAAGGTCTCACTGGTATATACGTACTTGCTCTCCTTGAGTCCGTCGATGGCAGGCAGGATAGGGGTGGACCCGGTGTTGATGAATATCTCTTTTCCCTCAAGAATCGTTTCGTCCTTGCCGGAGACTATACGGATTGTATTTTCGGACAAGAAAGAAGCAGTTCCGTCATAGAGGGTTATATTAGGCTTGTTTTTTACATTTTCATAATTTTTCTCACGCAGGAAGGATACAAGCTTGTCTTTCCGCGCCACGGCAAGTGCATACAGTTTGGACTGGTTCTTATAATCGTCATAGTATCTTTTTTCCGCATATTCCGATTCGTGAATCAGAGCTTTGGTAGGGATACATCCTACGTTTACACATGTTCCTCCGTACATCTGAGGGGAACGTTCCACGATGGCTACTTTCCAATTCCGTTCGGCCAGTTCGGCGGCCAATAACTTGCCGCCCTTGCCGAATCCTATTATGATGGCATCATATTGTTTCATTTTAATATCTCTTAGTTAAGTGTTTAGTAAAATGAAAACAATATGTATCGGCCATTTGTTCGGACGCCGGGTTTAGCAGATGCTTATCGTTCCAGTTCGCGGAGGGAGTCCATTTTCTTCTTTTCAAGGAATTCGTAGATGCCGCTCAAGTGCTCTTTCACTTGTTTGTTGCCGAATTCATATACCTTGCTTACCAGTCCGTCCAGGAAGTCACGGTCGTGGCTGACGAGGATAAGGGTACCGTCAAAATCCAGTAACGCTTGCTTCAGGATATCTTTGGTTTTCATGTCCAGATGGTTGGTCGGTTCGTCCAGTATCAGCAGATTCACCGGTTCGAGCAAAAGCTTTATCATGGCGAGGCGCGTGCGCTCTCCACCGGAAAGCACCTTGACCTTCTTCATGGACTCTTCGGGGCCACCGAACATGAAGGCACCCAGCAGGTCGCGTATCTTGTTGCGGATTTCTCCTTTTGCCACATCGTCGATGGTCTGGAATACGGTCAGGTTCTCATCCAACAATGAGGCCTGGTTTTGTGCGAAATATCCAATCTGCACGTTGTGTCCTATCGTGAGGGTGCCTTCATGTTCTATTTCCTTCATGATGCACTTCACTAACGTTGACTTTCCTTCACCGTTCTTACCAACGAAAGCAACCTTGTCTCCCCGTTCTATGGTGAGGTTGGCATTCTTGAAGACCACATGGTCACCGTAACTTTTCCCTACTCCCTCCATGATGACGGGATAATTGCCTGAGCGGGGAGAAGGAGGGAATTTGAGGCGTAACGCTGAAGTGTCTTCTTCATCCACTTCCAGCAGTTCCAGCTTCTCCAGCATTTTTACGCGGCTTTGCACTTGCAGGGTTTTGGAGTAGGTGCCTTTGAACCGTTCGATGAATTCCTTGGTTTCGGCAATGAACTTCTGCTGGTCGTCGTAGGCTTTCTGTTGCTGTTCGCGGCGTTCCTTGCGGAGTTCCAGGTATTTGGAGTAGTTTACTTTGTAATCGTATATCCGTCCCATGGTCACTTCAATGGTACGGGTGGTGATGTTGTCTACGAATTTACGGTCGTGGCTGATGACGATGACAGCCTTTCCATTGCTGATAAGGAAATCTTCCAGCCATTGTATGGATTCTATGTCCAGATGGTTGGTAGGCTCGTCTAGCAACAGCACGTCAGGTTTTTGCAGCAACAGCTTGGCAAGCTCGATGCGCATGCGCCATCCACCGCTGAAGTCACTGGTCTGGCGGTTGAAGTCTTCGCGTACAAAGCCCAGTCCGAGCAGTGCTTTTTCCACATCCTCTTCGTAATTGGTGGAGTCGATGGCATAGAACTTTTCGCTTAAGGCGGAGACATTATCGATAAGTTCCATGTAGCTGTCGCTTTCGTAGTCGGTACGCGTTTCCAGTTCCTTGTTGAGGCGCTCTATTTCAGCTTCCATTTCATGCAGGTGGGCAAAGGCTTGCGCCGCTTCCTGGAATACGGTACGTCCGTCTTCCGTCATAAGGTGTTGTGGAAGGTAAGCTATGACACTGTCCTTGGGGGCTGAGATTTTTCCACGGGTAGGTTGTCTTACACCTGCCAGGATTTTCAATAATGTACTTTTCCCCGCTCCATTTTTACCCATCAGGGCGATACGGTCTTTTTCGTTGATAACGAAAGATACGTCACTGAATAAAGTAGTTCCGCCGAATTCTACGGCGAGTCCGTCTATAGAAATCATTATATATTTTTTTAAATGAGGTGCAAAGATAGTGCAAATCTATTATTTTTTATATCTTTGCCCCTATATAAACAAAACGCATAGGTCATGGAAATAGAAAAAGTGTCAGGAGATTACCGTCCGCTTATTCTGGTTGCGGAAGATGATGATAGTAACTTTAAACTGATAAAGGCTATCATCGGCAAGAAATGCGAGATACTATGGGCAAAGAATGGTGAGGAGATTGTAAATTTGTTCGAAGAGAACCGGGGTAAAGCGGAAGCTATTCTGATGGATATAAAAATGCCTATTATGAACGGCCTGGATGCTACGGTAATTATACGTAGGGAGGATAAGAATCTTCCCATCATCATGCAGACCGCTTACGCTTTTACTGCCGACCGTGAAAAAGCTTTGGAATGCGGAGCCTCAGAAGTATTGGTGAAACCTATCACTTTGTCTGCTTTGCGTACGTGCTTGAGCCGTTATCTGCCTAAATTGGTTTGGTAAGATTTTACTGATATAAAGAGAATACTGGATGATGAAGCATGTAACTGTTTGTCATTCAGTTCTTTTTTTGTGCATTTGTTTGAATGGGTGATGGCATAAATATTAAAAACGGGGGGAGACAAATAGGTCTGCTACAGTTGTTGCAGAGTCTTTGCGGAACTTGGT
>NZ_QTLM01000013.1:0-42019 GCF_003602695.1 Bacteroides sp. AM07-18 | reverse complement strand
GTCTGCTACAGTTGTTGCAGAGTCTTTGCGGAACTTGGTACACCGGGAATTGTGAACTTGCCATCAATATCCGTTACGGTTCCCAAAGTGGTACCTTGAACTAATACTGATGCTCCTACAACAGGTTCGCCATCTTCCTCGGAAGTCACAACTCCCGAAACGGTAGATGTCTGCGCTGTCACAAAGCCTATGCTCACGAAGAGACAGACTAACAACAACATTAATTTTCTTTTCATAAATTCTCTCTTAAATTTAACCTATTAATATCAATTTTAAACCTAACACGGTGCAAAGGTATTTAACTTTTTTAAATAGCAAAAGAAAAACAGATAAAACATGTCACAAAGATTACGTTTTTAACAATAGCATGGATAAAAATCAGTTATCATATATACAAAATATCAAAATGTCACACTTTGTAAATTCTTTAATACAAATTGGTTTGTTCGACTACCGGATAGATACTGGCTTATTATAGATATTTTATGCCTTTTCATGGTATTTCTATTCTTTTGTCCGTACACTGCAAAATATTTGTAATAGTCAACGATAATTTTAGTTTTAACATCAATTAGTAAGTCCGGACAGCCTTGATGGATAATTATTCTACTGAACACGATGACAAATTGCATGAGGTTCACCGCATTCATCAACCTGCCGCAAACGCCTTGTAGCAGCAGGATTCAGGGTGAAGGAGGAATGCTTGGGGATGTTTCCTGAAGCATTCATCGCCTTCACCTCGGAAAGTCAAAGGAAAAATATCTGCTACTTCCGGACTACCAAATAAACATTTCCATATTTGGTATGCTTCCGTATCGCTCCGGTTGCCGACAGAACTTGTCCGAAGGTTGCCGGGTTACTTCCACGCATCGCGGCGGAATTATAGCTCTTCAGAACCTTATAGATGGTGGCTGCGGAAAGCGATTCGCATTCCTCGCCGGGTTTGGCCGGACGAAAGCATGCGTGAAACACTTCCCCGGCAGGACACGTCTGATAAAAAGCACTGTTGCGGTGTTGCAGTTCGCGTTCTTCCTCTCCCGTGAACCAATATCGAGCACCCTCATGCAGTTCGGCTTTCAGTTGGGCATATATCTGGTCATGCTGCATGTTGTCGCAATCTATCACGTGCGTCACTTCTATACAGATGAACCGCCGGCTGCCACTGGGGTCGCTCAGTAAGTCCGAACGGTTGGACGTTCCGATGAAAGAAGCTATCCGGGGCAAGTTGCGGAAATTCCTCTGATAAGCCTTGCAGATGTTGAGGCTCGACATTTGCATCAGATTCTTCAGCATCGGCATCTTCTGTGCACCATATTTATCAAATTCATCCATATTCAGCAAGCCCATTTCCGCCAATAACCGCTCCGGATTACTTTGTGCGGACAGCTTCAGGTTGTCGGAATAGTAACGTCGGAGCGCCGGAGGCATCAGCGCCCTGCAGAAAGTGGATTTCTGCCGTCCTTGTTCACTGCTGATGAGGATAGGGGCAACGCTGTTGGCATGTATGTCCTGCATACCTGCCCATTGGGCAGTCAAGGCAAGCATCCAGAGATGGAAACTTTTTACCCAGAACGGATCTGATGAAACACGATTTGCCAAGGCTTCCAGGCGGTCGTGCCCATCCCATGCGGGCAACTCTTCCATATAAAGAAGGAACGGGTGATAGCCGGGTATATAAGCGGAGTTGACATATCGGCTCAAGTCTTTGTCCCAGCAGGAAATGCCCTGCTCGTGAGCTTCGATGCAGAACGTGTTCAATTCCCGCTTACCGACGGGTAGAAACGGAGTGTTGCTTTCTCCGGCAGAGCGATACTCGTTTTCTTCCGTCAGCAGGTTGTAGCGGAAATCGTAGTTCGATTTCAAGAAATCACTCACTTGCCGTGCCAGCAGAGCAGGTTGGCCGACGTTCTTCCGGCGTTCTGTTTTCAGTTCTCTTTTGTCCGGCTCCGAATTTGTCATCAGCCGTTTTACTTCTCTGAAGAGGTGATGTTGCTCCAATGTCATTGTTTTCTTTTTCATTTCAATTAGTTTTTTTTAATGAGTGTGTAAAATTAGTTTTGTCGGTACCGATGCCACGAAGTTACTATTGCCGGGAGGCGTTTTGCAAGTGTTTCCCCAAGTTTTTCCTAAAAAAAGGCGTGCATGAAAAAAAAGGCTTTTTAGGGTGCCGGGCATTTGTTTTTATTGTATCTTTGAAGGCAGTTCAAGAATGACTCACCGGAGTGAGTCGGACGAATCACTTAAGTTATTCGGCTGAAACACTTGAGTGCGCCAAGTGAATCACTTGAGTCATCCGGGTAGAAGAAACTCCGGAGAAGGCAGGGAACAGTAATCTTTTAAACGACAAACAATAGTATGGCTATAGTATTCGACTGGTACGAGAATCCCAACGCTTCCGAAGAGGAGGGAGAGAAAGGTTTGCATCCTCGCATCTTCCTGAACGGGAAGGTGGACACCGACAAACTGTGCAGCATGATTCATGCCCGCAGTTCGCTGACGGTGGGTGATGCGCAAAGTGCCATCAGCACCTTGGCAAAGATTTGCAGTGAAGAGCTGCGCGACGGACGTGTGGTGCACATTGACGGCCTGGGCTACTTTGCACCCACACTGGAAAGCACGCAACGGGTGACGCGGAGTACGCCCAACAAAAGCGCGAAGCTGAGGCTGAAAACCATCAGCTTCCGTCCGGACATCAAGCTGAAAGCGGAACTGGCAGGTATCAGTGCCACGCAAGCCAAATACACACGCCATTCGGCACAACTGTCCGAAGTGGAAATCGACATCCGTCTGAAAGAGTATTTCGCGGAGCATTCCATCATGGTTCGTTATGACTTTCAAGAACTATGCGGGCTGACGCGTGCCACTGCCAACCGTCACCTCCGTCGCCTGCAGGACGAAGGCAAACTGAAGAATGTGGGAAGGCGCACACAACCCATCTACATGCCTGCACCGGGATACTACGGAGTGTCGAGGGATGCCGTGCAAGAGCGGTGAAAGTATTGAACGCTTCCACTGGAATCGTGCTTTCACCCTGCATCCCCCTTGTACACGGCAATACCGGTACTCCGGTGAATGAGTGAATGCAACAGAAAGCAGCTTTTTTTCCGAAGGATTGTCATTATAAGTATTACATATTGAAAGCGAACGACTTCAACCAAGTTCCGCAAAGACTCTGCGCGTTTCGTTCGTAGGAATGCAGCAGCAAGAAGTTCCAATTAAACAGGGATTAATGAAAATTACCTTGAAGCCGGACACCGAAGTGTTGGACGAGGTCGTGGTGACGGCGATGGGCATTTCCCGCTCGGAAAAGACATTGGGCTATTCTGCCACCACGGTGAAGAGTGACGAGATTATCAGCGCACGTACAACGAACGTTGCCAATGCACTTTCCGGCAAGGTGGCCGGTCTCCAGGTAAGTTCCACTTCTTCCGATCCGGGTTCGGTAAGCAATATCGTTATCCGTGGCTTCAGTTCCATCAATGGCAACAACCAGCCGCTGTATGTAGTGGACGGGGTGCCTTTGCAGAACAATATGTTCTCCGGTTCCGGCAAGAATGTGGCGACGGGCGGTATCGCCAATGTCTCTTCGGAAGACATTGAGTCCATGACTGTGCTGAAGGGTGCTGCTGCCACCGCATTGTATGGTAGCCGTGCAGCCAACGGTGTCATCATCATTACTACAAAGACCGGAAAGAAGGGAGATGGCCGGAACTTCTCCATCAGCTATAATGGAAGCTTGCAGGCACGTCAGGTCTCTTTGCTGCCCGAAATGCAGAACGAGTTCGGACAAGGATGGAACGGCGGCCAGACATTCATCGAGAATGGCTCCTGGGGGCCTGCCCTTGACGGTTCTCTGCAGGTATATGGCCCGGTCTGGAATCATCAGCAACTGATTCATGAATATAGTGCCAAAAAAGATAATGTGAAGGATTTCTTTGATTTGGGATGGTCTCAAAACCACAATATCGCACTGAGTGGTGTTTCCGGTGACAGCAAGATGAACTACTACCTTTCTTATTCTTACTCCAATGATGACGGTATCATGCCGAAGGACTATGATACATTCGAACGTAATACCATCGCTTTCCGTGGCAGCTATGATGCTGCCGACTGGCTGAAGGTGTCTTCTTCCCTTAACTTTGCACGCACGGCTACCGATGCCGTCGGCAGCTTTCAGGGAACTTCCGTTATTGACGGCTTGTTTGAGATGCCTCGTGATATCTCCATTGTGGATATGAAAGATACAAGTTCGCCTTTCAATACTCCGGAAGCTTACTTTACTCCTTACGGCATCACCAATCCTTATTGGTCATTGGAGAATAACTACAATCATACGGCTTCCAAGCAGATTTATGGTAAAATCCAGGCAGACATCAAGCCAATCAAAGAATTGACATTCTCTTACCGTATGGGATTTGACTACACCGACTATGATGTGAAAATAGGGTCACCGCAGATTGCACTGGATGATGCCTTGATTGACAATGACTATGGTTACGCACCTTCTAACATGAACCAAAGCGGGTATGTGTATGCGCGTTATGGACGTCATCTGGAGTTGAACCATGACTTTCTTGCCAACTATGCCGATAAGTTTCTGGACAACAGACTGGATGTAAACATCAATGCGGGTGTCAACATGAATGAACGTTCATTTACCAGAATAACCGGACAGACGGATGATTTGACTTTCCATACCGGATTTTGGGATTTGAGCAACGGTGCCACGAAAACCACTCTTGGAGAAAGCCAGAACAAGCGCCGTTTGGTGGGACTCTTTGGAGATGTCACGCTGGGATGGGACGATATGGTTTACCTGAACCTGACTGCCCGTAACGACTGGTCTTCCACATTGCCCATCGACAAGAACAGCTTCTTTTATCCGGGCGCTACACTGAGCTGGATTTTTACAAGGCTCATTCCGGAAAACAAAGTGCTCAGTTTTGGTAAATTGCGTCTGGCATATGGTAAGACGGGTAATGATGCCGACCCTTATCAGACGGGAGTCACTTACATTCAAGGCGTGGCAAACGGCTATTATGGAAGTGGAATAGCGCAATTCCCGATGAATGGCTCCAATGCGTTCCAGGCCTCCAACACGAAGGGCAGTTCCACGCTGAAACCGGAAATGACTTCAGAATTTGAGGTGGGCTTGAACTTGCAGTTCTTCAACGGTCGCCTCGGTATCGATGCTTCCTACTACAACCGTACTACGAATGACCAGATTTTCACATTGCCGGTCGACCCCTCAACCGGTTACAGCTATATGGTGACCAACTTCGGTAAAGTCCGTAACAGCGGTGTCGAACTGGTGCTGAATACAGTGCCCATCCAGACAAAGGATTTCCGCTGGAATCTGGACTTTAACTTTGCCAAGAATAATAACAAGGTCATCGCACTTCCGGAAAGTCTTGAGGGTGGCAAAGTGTCCATTTATAGCTTCTCGGCCGGAAATGATGCTGTCTATATGTATGCGGAAGAGGGCAAGCCAATGGGACAGTTCTATACTTACTTGCCTAAATATACAGAATCCGGACAACCCATTGTGGATGCCAACGGGCAGCCGGTATTGGGGACTTCGGTTGAAGATACCGGAAAAAACATGAACAATGACTGGACCGGCGGTGTAAATACAGCCTTTACTTACAAAGGCTTTACCTTGAGTGCCGCACTTGATATCCGTAAGGGCGGCTATATGTTCTCACGCACCAAGAACCTGATGCAGTTTACCGGCAATGGAATTGCTACAACCTACAACGGCCGTCGTCCGTTCATCATTCCCAATTCTGTTGTGGACAACGGAGACGGTACTTATTCGGAGAACACCACTCCCATCTATCAGCACAACGGCAGTTACCAGACCTACTTCAATGACTATGGATATGGCGCCGGCGGCGAAGCCTACCTGCTTGACCGTTCTTTCGTCAAGTTGCGTAACATCAGCTTGACTTGGGATGTGCCCAAGGCATGGGTACGTGCCATCTCACTGAGCAGCCTGGCACTGACCGTATTCTGCAATAATGTATTCACATGGACGGCTTCGGACAATAACTTTGTCGATCCGGAGTCGACTACAGTTTCCCAGGCTACTAACGGTGACTTGGCTACGCAGTTCGGTGAGCTTTACACCAACCCGTCTTGCCGTACATTCGGATGCAGCCTCAGCGTTAAATTCTAAAAATAGGAGAAATCAGATATGAAAAGAATATTACTAATATCGACTGTGGCATTGAGTATGACTCTTGCTTCCTGCGACAGTTACTTGGATATCAATGAAGACCCGAACTCGCCTTCGGTAGACAATATCGAAACGGGCATGCTGATGCCGGCCATCGAGATGAACGTGGCGGCAAGCTATGGCGATTTCCTGCGCATTGCCGGTGGCTATCATGCACAGCAGTATGCCCAACTGAACGGTACGAGCAACTATGTGGACTATTCGCAGTTCAACATGTCTGCTACCCGCAGCAGCGGTACTTACACCCAGTTCACCCAAAAAGCGTTGCTGAACTTGAAGACGGTACTTGAAAAGTCGCTGGCAGAAGAGGATTGGGGGACTTATCTGGCTGCCACTACCTTGCGTGCCTTTGTCTACGAAGCTTTGGTGGACTGCTATGGTGAAGTACCCTATACGGAAGCACTTAACTCTGACAATGCTACTCCGAAGTACGACGACGGGCAAGTGGTTTATGAAGGGGTGGTGGCCGAACTTGATGCTGCCCTTGCCAATGCCTCGAATTCAAGTCCGGTTTGTGCCAACTTCCTTTATCCGTCTGCTACGGCAGGCCGATGGATACAGTTTGCCAATGCACTGAAACTGAAAATGCTGATGCGTATGGCCGACGTGAAGAACGTGCAGGCTGAAGTTGCCGCTTTGATTGCTGAAGATAACTTCCCGACGGCGGACGTGAGCTATGTGGATTGTTGGAGTAACGAACCCGGACAGATGAATCCCTTTTACTCCGAGGAATTCAGCTCTGCTTGGGGCTCTACCCAGACAAACGTTGCTGCCAATCTGGCCATCATCGGAACTATGCAGGTGAAAGATGCTGAAGACAACATCATATATCAGGATCCGCGCCTTGCCGCATTCTTTGCACCCAACAGTACGGGAACATATATCGGCGGCATTTCCGGAACCAACTATCCGGGTTCTACAAGCAAGCTGCAAGACTGGTGCCGCCCGGTAGTGAACTACAACTCTCCGGTCTGCTTGATTTCAGTGGCGGAAGTCGAATTCTTCATCGCTGAATACTATGCACGTTATGGCACGGCTACCGAGGCCGCTGCCCATTATGCCGCTGCTGTAGAAGCTTCGTTCTCATCAGCAGGTGTAGCTGGAGCCGCAGAGTATATAGCCCGTTATCCTTACGACCAGAGCAACTATAAGCAAAGTATCGGTATCGCCAAATGGGTGGCACTGTCCGGTGTAAACACTTTCGAGGCATGGTGCGAAATGCGCCGTCTGGATTATCCGACTTTCGGAACAGCCAAAGGCAGTGACTTCTATTCCATAGGCGATGAGGACTCTTACAATGTATCGAAGTATGTGGCAGGTACGCTTTACACTCCTATCCAGGTATTCGGACAAGTGGGCGACAACAAGATTCTGGAGCGTTATCCGTATGCGGAAAGCTCTTCTGCACGTAACCCCAATACTCCGGATTTCCCGGGTTATACATCACCCGTATTTTGGGGCAAGTAACCAATCATTTCAATATGCATAAATTGAACAGAACAATGAAAAGTAAATTATTATATTTGATGATATTCGCGCTGGCCGCTGTTTCGATGGTTGGCTGCGATGATGAAAGTACGGCAGGCATGACACGCATCACGTACTATCCTGAGTTGACCCTGGAAGGTGAGACGACTCTTTATCTGGATAAAGGAGCCGGTTATACAGAGCCGGGTTATAGCGCTATCCTGAACGGGGAAGATGTGACGGCTGATGTAAAGGTGACATCCAACGTGAATACTGCCAACTCGGGCGTGTATTCCGTCACTTACTCCATTGTGAATGCCGACGGCTTTGCTTCCACTGCTTCGCGTACAGTCATCGTTACCGATCCGGCAGATGCCGTTGAAGGTGTTTATGAGGTGGATCCTGCGAGTTATAGACTCCGTGCAGGCGCCCAAGTGGCGTACGGAGGCAACTATACGGTATTGATACTGAACAACGGTGACGGCACTTATGCTGTGGATGATTTGTTGGCCGGGTGGTATTGTGTACGTGCCGGTTATGGCACGACTTATGCCATGCAGGGCACCATTTCAGTATCCGGTGGGGTTGTATCTTTGGTGGACAGTTTTCTGGCAGGTTGGGGCGATTCGGCAACAAGTCTGACTGACGGAACGTTTGATATTGCTACCGGAACCATGACTTATAATCTTGAGTATACGGATACTCCGATGAACTTCTATGTAACAATGTATAAGAAATGAAACGTATGAAAAAAGTAGTATATTTATTGATTATGGCAGCAGGACTTGCTTTGGCTTCCTGCGAAAAAGATGAGGTTGGCAATACTGCCACCAAAGCGCTTGCTGGAGAATGGTATGTGACGGTGGATGGCGTGGATGCAAGCGGAGCTGTGCTCTACGAGGATGTCTTCGGATTAGGACATACCATGCTGTATACTTATAATACGGCTGCCAATGTCCCTACTGAGATGTATGTAGATGATGCGGGCAATGTCTGGGAATATAAAGTAAGGGTGAAATCGGATGTCAACGCACTTACTTTCAGCACGGAAGGCGCTGTCGCCAACGAGGCTTATGACTGCAACGTGACGATTGAAAGCGGCAAGGTGCTGCCGGGAGCAGCAACCACCCCTCATGGTACGCCGGCTGACAGCATTGTATTTTATGTAACATTCAGTGATGACGATAATGTTCCGGCGGCTTATTCCAAACTTAAAGTTGCGGGTTACCGCTATACGGGGCTTGCACAAGACAACTGATTGTGAAATAAAACTTTCCCCTATGGTAGCGGCTGTAGGGAAGTTTCTCTCTTACCGGAATTTTCTAACATTCCGGTAAGTTTAACATTGATAGTTTTCTTGTTGAAAGGAAACACTGCGGGGTGTCTTCGTGAGAAGATATCCCGCAGCTATTTACAGTTAATGGCATCTTTTATTCTTGTGCATTGCCTTTTCTCTCTTCCATCTTCTTTTTTACAAATTCGATTTTGAGATTGGCTTCTTCCATATTCTTCTTTATTTCCGTCATGGATGACAGCAGTTGTGCCAGTTCGTAGACGCTGGCAAGGGCCTGGCGGTCGGCGGCAGTCATGGTGATGGAATAGGGGCGTTCCCCTTGATAGTTGACTTTGATATTCTTGTCCTTGTTCAGATAAAGGAACCCCATGACGTTTCCGTCTTCTCCCAGTTTGAAGTCTGCCTTTTCAATCTTTTCACCGAGGTCAGTGGTTTCGTAGCTGTCTTTGGCGGCGGGTGTTTCGGCAAAACTGCCGTCGGGAGCGGTGACTTTGACGGCCACATGGTGGATATTATGGGCTCCGCAATAAATGGAAGTCATGCTCATGACTCCGTTCTCGTCTACCTGGAAGCGAAGGAAAGAGCGGTGCAGGTTTTTTTCTATCACTTGGGAAGGGTGCAGGTAATGGCCGATATTCTGGTATTCGGCATCTTTTTCAAAGGTGTATTTCCCTTTGACGGCATCGAAATCCTTTTGTTTGGCCTGAAGCATGCTGTCCAGATAGACCAGGCTCTTTTCCTGCTCTTTCAGTTCCACTTCCTGCATCAGGCCGATGCCTGCACGGCGAGTCTCGAACGCTTTGGGATAGAGTACCTTGATACTGTCAATCAGAATCTTCGCTTCATTGTAGTTGCCGAGTTCATACGCTTCGCGGGCAGCTTGTAGTTTTTCACCGGCCTTCTTCTCCACATCTTCGCAAGAGAAGAGTGTACAGCATAGGCATGCAAGGAGTATTACTTTTTTCATATTTGTTGTTCTTGGAGTTAGAGTCCACAAAAATAGAAATAATATCTTTATCTTTGCAGCATTTTAATGTGCAAATGTGCTAATAGGCCATTAACACATTTGCGTATTCATTACATTAGTGCATTATTTATGATAGATTTGACGGCAGAAGAACTGAAGCAATATTTTAGTGATGATATATTCAAGCGGATATCCGAAACGGCTGATGAATTGGGATTGGAATGTTACGTAGTCGGTGGATATGTACGTGATATTTTCCTGCAACGTCCTTCCAAGGATATTGATGTGGTGGTGGTAGGCAGTGGCATTGCCATGGCCGAGGCGCTGGGTAAGCGTCTGGGGCGTGGGGCGCATGTTTCCGTTTTCAAGAATTTCGGTACGGCACAATTGAAGTACCATGGTACGGAAGTTGAGTTTGTGGGCGCCAGAAAAGAATCGTATACACACGATTCGCGCAAGCCTATTGTAGAGGACGGTACATTGGAGGATGACCAGAACCGCCGTGATTTTACCATCAATGCACTGGCTGTTTGCCTGAACCGGGTGCGTTATGGCGAGTTGGTCGACCCCTTTGGCGGTATTGGAGACTTGAAGGAAAAGACCATCCGGACTCCCCTCGACCCTGATATAACTTTCAGTGACGACCCTTTGCGCATGATGCGCTGTGTCCGTTTTGCCACCCAGCTGGGATTCTATATTGACGATGAGACATTCGACTCTCTGGAGCGTAATCGCGAACGCATCTCCATCATCTCCAAAGAACGCATTGCAGACGAACTGAACAAAATCATCTTGTCACCTATTCCGTCTAAGGGATTCATTGAGCTGGACCGCTGTGGTCTGCTGGAACTGATATTCCCGGAACTTGTCAGGCTGCAAGGCGTGGAGACGCGCAATGGACGCGCCCATAAGGACAATTTCTACCATACGCTCGAAGTACTCGACAACATCAGCAAGAAGACCGACAACCTTTGGCTACGCTGGGCGGCTCTTCTGCATGATATAGCCAAGCCTGCCACCAAGCGTTGGGAACCCCGTGCGGGCTGGACGTTCCATAACCATAATTTCATTGGCGAGAAGATGATACCCGATATTTTCCGCAAGATGAAGCTCCCTATGAATGAGAAGATGAAATATGTGCAGAAAATGGTGAGCCTGCACATGCGTCCCATTGTGATAGCGGATGATGTAGTGACCGACTCGGCAGTGCGTCGTCTCTTGTTTGAGGCAGGTGATGATATAGACGACCTGATGACACTGTGCGAAGCCGACATTACTTCCAAGAATATGGAGCGTAAGAAACGCTTCCTTAATAATTTTCAGTTGGTACGCCAGAAGCTGAAGGATTTGGAGGAACGCGACCGTATCCGTAATTTCCAGCCTCCGGTCAGTGGTGAAGAAATCATGAAGACTTTCGGCCTTTCTCCTTGCCAGCAGGTAGGTGTCTTGAAGAGTGCCATTAAGGATGCCATTTTGGACGGCATCATTCCCAATGAATACGAAGCCGCCCGTGCATTTATGTTGCAACGGGCGGAGAAGATGGGGCTTAAGGAGTTATAACTCATAACTCTTCTTTTTCTGCCTGGAACTTGCGGCTTACTTTCATCAGGTTGATGGTGTAGGTCACTACGTTCTGGGCTTCTTGTATCATAGTCAGGTATACCATGCTGACTTTGATGCTGCCGCTCTGGCTTTGGATGCGTTGCAGTTCTTCGCGTTTCAGGTGGGACAACTGGCCGTTGAGGTCGTTGGCTTTGCGGATTTCTGTTTCCAGTTCATCAAAATTGTTCGTTTCCAGCTTGTGGCGGCATACTTGCAACAGATAGCAGATGTCTTCGGCTACGTCTGTAAATTCTCCTTTCTGAATGGCATCCAGCGGCTTGAAGTTATTGTCTATGTGCTCCAAGCAAGGTTCGCAAAGACGACCTACGCTGTACACCAGTTCGCTGGCAAAGTCGTTGCCTTGATAGTAATAGAGTCCTTTTTCCAGTACGGTATTGTTGTCGAGGCGGCACATGGCAAGTGTTCCGGTACGCTTCATCTGCTTGATGAGTTGTTTCTCGAATTTTACTGAGCCCATGGCACGACGCAGTCCGCGCAGGTTCTCGTGCAGGAAGGAAGTGACGGTGCGTTCAAAATTCTCTTCTGTGAATTCCATAATCTTCACCAGTTCTTCACGGGTATGCTTACGGAGCAATTCGATGACTTCGTTGTTGTCCGTACTCTTCATCAATTGTTTCAGAGTCTCGTTGCCTTTTTCTTTCTCCTTGCGCTTTTTGTACATCACTTGGCTACGAATCAGCATGAAGACTGCCAGACCAATCAGCGCCAGGATGGCAACCGTACCACCGAAATGGATAATCAGTGCTACGAAGAAACAGATGGTGAACGCTGCTCCGGCAGTGATGAACCAACCGCCGATAACGCTGAGCACACCCGTAATGCGGAATACCGCCGAATCACGTCCCCAGGCACGGTCGGCAAGCGATGTACCCATGGCTACCATAAAGGTGACGTAAGTGGTGGAAAGGGGAAGTTTCAAGGAAGTTCCCAAGGCGATGAGCAGACCGGCCAATACGAGATTGACGGAGGCGCGAACCAAGTCAAAAGCGGCGCCGTCGGCTATGATGGCTTCATCCTTCTGGAAACGGGTATCAATCCAGCGTTTGCTGCTTTCGGGCATCGTTTTGGATATTCCGTTAGCCAGAGTCATGCTGAAGCGTACCAGCGTACGGGCTATCGGGGTACTTCCGAAGTTCTCTTCACCGTCATCCTGGCGGGCAAGGTCCACGGAAGTCTTGATAACGTTGTGGGCTTTCTTGGATGTGCAGAGTGCATAAACCATAATGGCGCCTGCACCGATAAGGAAATACCACGGGGTTTTGGCTGCACCGAGGAGTGAGGACATCAGGAATCCGTCGGGGCCGGCGGCCGTACCATTGGCTGTATAGTCAATAAATGAGGAATATCCTGCGAGGGGGACACCGATAAAGTTCACCAAGTCATTGCCGGCAAAGGCGAGGGCGAGGGCGAAAGTACCCATCAGAACCACTACTTTGAAGACGTTTATCTTGCACCAATGCAGTATCTGCATCAGTATGGTGAAGAATACAAAGAAACCGGTTATTAGCAATGCGGTATTGTCGTGTATCCATTGCTTATTTTCAGGAGTCATGAATGAACTGTCTTTCAGCCCCTTTATCAGCATGAAGTAGATGATGCTGGTGGCAGCTATACCACCGAACAGCGCGATGCTGTATTTCATGTTCTTCTTGTAGTTGAAGGTGAACACGATACGTGCCAGCCACTGTACCAGCATACCGAAGAAGAAGGCAATGGCTACGGATACAAAAATGGCCATGATGACAGACAGCGCCTTGTCTGTATTGATGAGGTCGCCCAGTCCCAATGTATCGCTGTTATAGACCTTGATGAGCGCCAGTGCGAACGTACCTCCCAGCAGCTCGAACACCATGGATACAGTGGTGGAGGTAGGCATTCCCATAGTGTTGAAGACATCTAATAGCACGACGTCCGTCAACATGACGGCAAGCAGAATGCACATGATTTCGGCAAAGTAGAAGTGCTCCGGTTGATAGATGCCGTGTCGTGCAATGTCCATCATGCCATTGCTGAGTGCCGCACCGATGAAGACGCCAATGCCTGCAATGAACAGTATGGTTTTGAAAGATGCTGCCTTTGCTCCGACAGCCGACTGAAGAAAATTGACCGCATCATTACTGACACCTACCACGAGGTCGAAAATCGCGAGTACGAACAGAAAGATGACGATACCCAGATAAATTGTTTCCATAGACATGTATTTTATTTCCGGCTGCAAAGGAAAGAGTTTGGTGTTGCAGGGAAATGTCATACATGTTACAGAAATGTTACAAATGTTTTGGAATAGAATGGTATTGTGTTAAGAGCGATTGCTCTTATTCTCCTAATAATCATTAATGTTAAGCATTTAAGAGTAACAATATAAGTATAATAGAAGAGTGGATGCTTTTGTGTTTCGTATTTGGTTATTTCTATGTTAAGCAGCCAAATTACTAGTTAATTGTTTGCAGATGTCGAGAATTCTTGCGAATATTGCATACAAGTTGTGTGTAGAATTGATTGTAATTAGAACTTTGATATTAAAAATCAAAGATGTATGTAACTTTTTTACATATTGTATTTAGAACGCCCCAACAACCAAAACCAATCAGAAATATCCAATCATAAACCTTTAATTGTCAATACATTCCAAGATTTAACACATTTCGGCTGCTTTTTGATGCTTCCCAAATTTCCACATATTTTTGAGACATATTTCTGACGTGGAGAATTTGCGGGGCTTATTTTTTGTCACATCGTGCATAGAGTTGACAAGGGTTTACAACTGTTTACGATGAGCGACAATTTCCGCTCCGATATGCAGCGACAGTCACATCGTGTGGAAATGCGACAACGGTTGACTGCTGTTTACGACCGTTCACCACTTCGGGGATATACAAAGTGAGAAGTGAACAAGTAAACGATAAAGCAGTATGAAAGCAACAAAGAAATGCCAATTTTGCGGCAAACCGTTTGTAACCCGTAGCGGTATGCAACGGTATTGCAGCGAGGCTTGTCAGACGGAAGCCAAGCGAGCCAGAACAGCGCAGAAGAACAACCTCTTCAAAGTCGCCCTGCCACTCATGGAGATACAGCATCAGGAGTATCTCACCTTTTCCAAAGCAGCCACACTCATGGGCTGTTCCCGACAGTACATCTATAAACTGGTCGCCATCGGCAAGCTGAAAGCCTCACGCATCAGCAACCGTATGGCTATTATCCGCAGAGCCGACATTGAGCGGATGCTGGAGGGCAATCCCTATCACCGTATCTTACCCGGCAGCACCCCTGCACCGAAAAAGTCCGCTTCATCTTCCCAATCCCCCAAAAGGGAGATAAGGGAAAAGGAAAACGATGAAGTGCTGGACTTCTATTCCGGTGAGGAGGTGATGACCCTTTATAAGGTAAAGCAGTCGTGGCTCTATACCTCCGCCAAGCGCAACCGCATCCCCATCTGCCGCATTGCAGGAAAGAACTATTACAGCAAAAGGCATATTGACGAGTTCTTCGGTGTGTCAGTCGATATAAGCAAGATTACCGACTGGCTCCTGACCGAAGAAGCGGAAGAGGTGTTCGGCATGAAACCGTCCGCACTACGTGCATACGCCTATCGCCACAGGATTCCCACCAAAAGAGAATACGGGCGTACCTACTACTCCAAATCCCATCTGGACGAGCTTCGCAGAACCGACCTTGTGAACGATGAACGCTACTACACAGTGGAACAGGTGCAGCAGATTTACGGACTTTCTTCCGCCAACATCTGCCATATCGTCAAGGTGAAACACATCGAAAAGGTAAAGGTTGGTGTGAAAAACCTGCTTTTACGCTCCGATGTGGAGCGAGTCATGGCAGAGAGGAACAAACAACCGTGAACAACCTGCATTATCGGAAAATTATTTCAAAATGATTGTCCGTGACGTTTCTCACGGTTGTTTCACGTTGTTACTTTGCCCCCGAAACGGGAAACTCCCACAAACGTATTATCAATTAAAATCAGAATGAATATGAAATGCAAGACTGTAACTTTGCGCAAGCGCAAAATCAAGAACGGGACACAGTATTCACTATGTCTGGACTATTATCCCGGCTACCGCGACAACACCACCATGAGGGTGATTACACGCGAATCCTTGGGCATCTACCTCTTCGCCAAGCCAGCCAACCAGCAAGAGCGGGATTTCAACACACGCATGATGAAGAAAGCGGAGATACTGCGTAACCAACGCTATGAAGCCATTTTCAACGAGAACCACGGCTTCTTTGACAAGGCGAGGATGAAAGGCGATTTCCTTGCCTACTTCAAGGAGCTGGCGGACAGGAAAAACACCAAATGGCAACACGTCTACAAGCACTTCGAACGGTTTGTGAACGGCAGATGCACCTTTGAGGAGGTGGATGTGGACTTGTGCCGCAAATTTATGGAGTATCTGCTTGATGCTCCACAGTCCATACACACCAACCGGAAACTGCATATCAACTCCGCTGCCGGGTATTGGTCAACTTTCCGTGCCGTACTCCACACCGCCTATCGGGACAGGAAGATAAAGGAAAACCCCAACGGATTCTTAGACCGCATCGAGAGTATTCCGACCATGAGGGAGCACCTGAGCCAAGAGGAACTGATACGGCTTGCCGAAACGCCCTGTGAGGAAGAAGTCTTGAAGAGGGCGTTTCTTTTCGGCTGCCTTACCGGATTGCGGAAGAGCGATATCAAGCAGCTCACTTGGCAACAGATACAGCCGTACACCAACGGCAAGATGTTCGTGACCACCCGTATGCAGAAGACGAAGCAGATAGTACACAACCCCATCAGCGATGAAGCATACAGACTGCTCGGGGAACGGTGCGAGGGGCTTATCTTTGACGGCTTCAAGGACAAGATGCTACAAGGACCGCTGAAACGGTGGCTCTCGACAGCAGGAATAACCAAGAAGATAACATTCCATTGCACCCGGCATTCCTTCGGAAGCCTGCATGTGGAAATGGGTACGGATATGGCTGTCATACAAGCCTATCTGGGACACAAGAACATTACCACCACACAGATATATTCCAAAATGGCAGCGCAGCAGATGTGTGATGTGGTGGACAAGATAACCCTGAAACGCAAGGAAGCATAAGGCGGTTATAAGCAGACGGAATTTCGGAGGGAGCGGTCAAGGCATTATTACGCCCACCGCTCCCTCTGTTTCCATCCCTACAAGCCATCAGAGTATGATAATTGAGTATGATTTTGGCAATTTGGTGAAAAACGCTGAAAAAGAACCCTCTGACTACGGGTAATGAATAATAATCAGAAGAATAGCATTAACTTTGCACAAAATTCAGACAGTAACCAGTAATACCCGAACAGAATATGGATTCATCCGTCAAAGACAAACATATCATTTTAGGCTTCATCGGCTTTACCATCTGCCTAATCTCATTCTTTATAACGCTTATCGTTGCCGAGAGTTTCAACCAGGACAACTTTGTAAGGCTGATAGTATTCTTGTGCAGCAATCTGTTGGGCTGGCTGTTCTACTTATCCTTCCAGACAATTATCTTTGACACTTACCAGCTTTACAAAATCAAATCCGGCAAAAAGGAGGCAAAAGAGATTACTACGGAAGCCGTAGCCTTGCAGGAAAAAGAACCGCAGAATACAATAGAACCTGTAACGCAGATAGCGGAAGAGGCAAGCTCCGATGTCCACCCCATAGAGCTGAACATCGATCCGAAGCGTCACGAAGAAATCCGTTCAAGTTATGAAGATGAGCAGGACAAAGAAAATAAGAGACGCATCCGCATGGTCGTGGAGTATATACATTTCTACATGCCCCGTATCGCTGACGAAGAGACCGTGAACCATGTCTGCAACGAGGTGAGCAACTGGATGAATAAGAACAACTACAAGCCGAAGCCGATAAAAAGGCGGCTGACACAGGACATCTCCAATATTCCGCTCCGTCATTTCATATGGAACATAGCGGAGCGTTGCATGTACAAGAGATATTACAATGGGGATAACCGCGCCCGTTTCGTCAAAGAGCTTTTCCCTCGCGAGTTTGCCGAAACGGATATAGCGACCATCAAGAACTTTAGGATTGACCCGTTAAAGCCACCGATTCCCATTGACGAACTCGAAGACGGCAAACTGGATTTCCATTATCCGAATGGTTACTTGCAAAAAGAGTAAAAATCATCCCGTCTTTGAGCAATAACGACAAGTAGCCGACACTACTTAACAGCCTGTTTAATAGCGTTTCCCGAACAACTTTACCCATCATTCACGGTTGGGTATCGTTATTCGGGAATTATTTTTTCGTGGAGGTATTCACGACCCTATCATTGCAGTCCTTTGCGGCAAGTCTTACAAAAGAGACGAATCGCAAAATGGAAAAAGTAAATCTTACATTCAATGACCTTCCGGAGGTCGTGGCTCAGCTTCGGGACGAAGTGATGAGCCTGAAAAGCCTGCTTACCGAGCAGAACAGTGTGAACAATGCAAAGGCTGTGGACACCCATGTCCCCATGTCGGTAGACGAAGCAGCAGAGTATCTGGGTATTCCCAAAGGCACGCTCTACATGAAGCTGTCGGACGGGAGCATCCCTGCCACCAAGCCCGGCAAACGCTATTGCCTCTACCGTGACGAACTTGACAAGTGGCTGGAATCCTCCCGGAAGAATCCCGTGCCACTGTCCGATGAGGAACTGAACGAGTCCATATCCTCATCGCACCGTCGCAAACCCAACAAACGTAACTGGTAAAAGAGATGGAAGAGGATAAGAATTGTATCGGCATGATACATGGCGACCTTGCGAGGGCTTCCCAAGTTCGGAGCGGTATGCCGGAGAGTATCGGTGTGATGAGTATCAAGACCGCCAACCGCACCATACTCGAAGCATCGCTGCTGCCCACGCCCCGTGCGCTGTGGGACAGTTTCTGGTACGAGGGAGAGCTGTCCTGCCTATTTGCCGACTCCAATGTGGGCAAGTCCATCCTTGCCGTGCAGATAGCCGACCGCATCGCCCGAACCGACAACGTGCTGTATCTGGACTTTGAGTTGTCCGACAAGCAGTTCCAACTCCGATACACCAACGAACACGGAAACCTCTACACCTTTCCCGAAAGGCTGTACCGTGTATCGCTTGACTGCAACTCGTTGTTGGAGGAAAATTTTGAGGAAGCCATTATCGGCAGCATTGAGCAGATGGCATTGCAAACCGCCAGCAAGATTTTCATAGTTGACAACCTTACCTACCTGTGCTGCGCCATGGAGAAAGGCGATGCCGCAGGGCGGCTGATGATACAGCTTAACAACCTCAAAAAGAGATACGAGCTGTCCATCCTCGTGTTGGCTCATACGCCCAAACGCTCCTTGGACTGTCCTATCACCTCCAACGACCTTGCAGGAAGCAAGCGGCTATACAACTTCTTTGACAGTGTTTTTGCCATCGGCAAGAGTGCGCAGGATGGCGGGCTTCGTTATGTGAAGCAGTTGAAAGTTCGCTACGGTACATACTCATACGATGCTGACAATGTAATCATCTATGAGATTGAAAAGGTGGATGCCTTCCTACAGTTCGTACATAGGGGATATTCCACGGAAAAGGAACATCTGAAAAAGTTGGGCGAAAATGAATCGAGCCAAAGGGACTGCCTGATATTACAACTGTCCCAATCGGGCAGGTCAGTAAGGGAGATAGCCTCACAGGTGAATTGCGGCAAATCCACAGTCAGCCGGATTATCCAGCGCAACAAGGATAGCGATAAGACGGCTGTCCCAAGTGTCCCACCGTCCCAACCCACGGCAAGTGGGACAACGGGACAGGATGGGACAGTCGGGACAATCAAGGAAGTAATGCAAGCGGAACTGTTTACAGGAAATGATAATACAGAGGATAAGCTATGAAAGGTCTTATTACACATACCGTTATAAAAGGTAATAGCTTCATTTACGGGATAAGCAACCCTGCAAACAGAAGCGTTATTTCTCAAAACATTCCAAGTGTCCCAAGGTGTCCCACTGTCCCACGCCCTGTGAGCCGGGACAGTGGGACAGGACGGGACAGCACAATAACCAACGGAAAAAGAAAGGAGGCAGACAATGAGCAACTATTCGTTACAGAGATATAAAGGAACGGCTACACGGCACATTTGCCCGAATTGTGGCGACAGACATTCCTTTGCCTATTATGTAGATGAGCAGAACATACCTCTTCACCCAACGGTCGGCAGATGTAATCATGAAAGCGGTTGTGGGTATCACTACACCCCCAAGCAATACTTTCAGGATCATCCCGAATGTCGTACAACAAAGGATTTCTCTTTTGGTGGGCAAAGAGTGGAACAAAAGCCCAGACAGGTATCACAGCCGAGTGCCGTAGGTTACATACCATCCCATTATGTGGAGAAATCGAAAAGCGTTCACAGCAACTTCTTCCGTTTCCTTTCCACGCTCCTTACCGCCTATTACGGCAGCAAGGCAAGAGAAGTATTGACCCGGTTGTTGGAAGAATACCGTTTGGGGGCTACCCGTGACGGGGCTGTCATCTTCTGGCAGATAGACCGCAACAACAAGGTACGTACAGGCAAGGTAATGCATTACAATCCCGAAGACGGACACCGTATCAAAGGAGGGCTGACATCGGCAGTGAACTGGATACACAGCATACTGAAAAAGCAACAGATTTTGCCGGAGGAGTGGCAGCTCTCCCAATGTCTTTTCGGGGAACATCTGCTAAAAAGCAACCCCGGCAAGGTGGTAGTATTGGTGGAATCCGAAAAGAGTGCCGTCATAGGTTCGGCTATCTTCCCCGGCTATGTATGGCTGGCGACAGGAGGCAAAAGCCAAATGAGAGAAGAAAAGCTCCGTGCGCTGACCGAACGAACCGTGCTTCTCTTTCCCGATGCGGACGGATATGCAGAGTGGAAACAACGTGCCGGGAGCATGACATTTTGCAGGGTATTGTATCTGACATCATCGAAAGGAACGCCACACCGGAACAAAAGGCTGACCACATAGACATAGCCGACTGGATTATCTACCAGATACAGGAGTGCAAACTCATGTGCACAGCCAACCACTTGGTAGAAGCAGAAAGAATCCTCCAACGGATGATAGAGAAGAACCCCGTCCTGCAAAAGCTGGTAGACGATTTAGACCTTGTACTGGTCGGTGCAAGTCCAATCGGAAGCAGTGACTGAAACCCTCCCTGACGGCAGGAGAGCGGAAGCCAAAGGCTGTGGTGAACGGACAAGGGCTTGCCCTTGATATAGCCCACTATAACTACACGCTTCGCTTTCGTAGTTGTGGGCTCTCCCGAGGGGCTGGGCTTTGCCCCGTCCCACTCATGACGCTGCCCTGAGAACCCGGCAAGGGCTGTCAGCCCTATGCAACCCGACCAAAGAGTGACCCTCTCTTTGGAAACTCCGCTCAGAGGCTTCCACCCCTAAGAACCCGGAGCAGGAAGTGACCCTCTCCCTGCACCCTCCGATTAAGGCGATGCCCTAATAACCCATTGCGGTTATGAGCGGACAGCGGAAAAATAATTTCATCAACAAATCAAATTCTAAGAAAATGGCAACAAAATCAAGCATACATATCAAGCCTTGCAACACCAAGTCAAGCGAGGCTCATAACCGAAGGACTGCCGAGTATATGCGTAATATCGGTACATCCAAAATCTATATCGTGCCCGAACTCTCTGCCGACAACGAGCAGTGGATAAACCCGAACTTAGGCAACCCAGACCTGCAAACGCACTACGACAACATAAAACGGATGGTAAAGGAAAAGACGGGTCGTGCCATGCAGGAAAAAGAGCGGGAGCGCAAAGGCAAGAACGGAAAAATCATCAAAGTGGCAGGATGCTCACCCATCCGTGAGGGTGTTTTGCTTATCAAACCGGACACCACACTGGCAGATGTGAAGAAATTTGGCGAGGAGTGTCAAAAACGCTGGGGCATCACTCCGCTTCAAATTTTCCTGCACAAGGACGAGGGGCATTGGCTGAGCGGACAGCCTGAAGTGGAGGACAAGGAGAGTTTCCAAGTAGGTGAAAAATGGTTCAAGCCGAACTACCACGCACACATTGTATTCGACTGGATGAACCACGACACGGGAAAGAGCCAAAAGCTCAACGACAATGACATGATGGAAATGCAGACTTTGGCATCTGATATTCTCTCGATGAAACGTGGGCAGTCCAAAGCCGAGACAGGCAAGGAGCATCTGGAGCGTAACGATTTCATCATTGAGAAGCAGAAAGAGGAGATGAGCCGCCTTGATGCCACAAGGCAGTATCGGGAGTATCAGTTGGAAATGACCAATCAGAAAATGCAGGAGGCGGAAAACAGAACCAACTCTCTTATCGAGACTGCCAATCAAAAGGAACGCCAGAGTGAAGACCTTGACAGGGCTATCAAAGAAAAACGCTCCAAACTGAACAGGGAGAAAGGCAGTGAACTTCTTGATGCCGCTGTCGGTTGGGCTACGGGCAAGTCAAAGTCCCTAAAATGCGAAATAGAGGGCTTGCGCCATGAGATTTCCACGCATGAGGATACCATCGAGCAGTTGCAGGGCAGAATCCAAACCATACAGAGCGACCACTACCGTGAACTGATGAAGCTGGAAGCCAAGCACCAGTCCGAACTCAACCGTAAGGAGGCGGCACATACAGAGGAAACGGCGAGGTTCAAAAACCACATTTCGTGGCAGAATCAAATTATCGGCAGTCTCAGTTTCCTCTTGCTCAAAACAAGCGACATCTTCCGCAAGGCGGTAAACGGTATCATCCGTTTGGCAAGGGATTATTACAAGCCTCGTTTCGATGCGGAACAGGTGTCGGACATCAAGAGTGCCCTTAACCTGTTCGGTGACGACAAACAGTCGCACCAAGCTGCTGGGGATTTCCTGTATATCACAGCCACGCAGAAAGGCAAATTGGATAACCGAGAGCAAATCAAAGCCAGGCGGGAAGTGGATAACGTGGTGGAGGGACAGTATGACCAACAGCAAAGGAGGGGGTTTTCAATGAGAAGGTAAATTGTAATTTATTCAAAGCTTGCTATAGTCACATCATCAAATTCATCCATATAATCGATAAGGCGTTCGTTGTGATTACCACGTTTAACTTTCATCTCAATGTTAGCCTCGAAGATTTCACCTTGTGAAGTACGACGGTCACGCAGTTCATAAGAATAGAGTTCGATGCAATCATCCTTTATCTGATCCACTACCCGTTTCACGCTTTCCTTTGTGGAAGCGGTGAAAGTGAGTTGTACCGTGGTAGTACCGAAAGTAGGAATAAAAGAATTCATTACTTCAAGACCGAAAAGCACCATTGCAGTAGCAATGGCGGCTGCAATATACATTCCTGTTCCGCAAGCCAGTCCGATGGCAGCTGTCACCCATAATCCGGCTGCCGTAGTAAGACCACGTACCACATTCTTTTGGAAAATAATGGTTCCGGCTCCAAGAAAGCCAATGCCAGATACCACTTGTGCCGCTACTCGTGATGAATCTTTCAAATCAAAACCAAACCCATATTGTGACACAACACAAAAGAGGGCACTACCCAATGCCACAAGAAAATGTGTACGGAAACCGGCCTCTTTTGAACGGTATTCCCGTTCTATTCCAATGACTCCTCCCAGTAAAAGAGCCACAAAAAGCCTGAGTGTTATTTCTAAAATCATATTCATTACCTATGTGTTTTAAAGTTTTTATTAAAAATAGTATCCCATATTTATGTTGAGTCGAACATTGGTCGCATTATCAGAACTTTGTGCAAAAGCGTTGTTCCAATCGTTTCCTATCCATGCGTGGTTGTGCCCGACAGCATAATCAACATAGACAAACACCGGTCCCATTGAAAGTGAACAGCCAGTCACGTTCTGAAAACTGTCTGTATATCCTCTAACACGTTTATGCAATAAACTGAAATCATTGTAAAGGCATATCTCATCCAGAAAACCCTTTCGGATAGGAATGTGATAAGCCAATGCCACAGAATAAATGTCCGCTTTGGATGCCACTTGGTAAGTTGCCCCAAAAGCCGCCATAGTGACTTGATGACGGGTATCCGTTGCTTCGCCCGTCAGGTGGATGTTGTAGGTGGCGCACTGCGCTTTGAAATTCCAACGCTTGTAATCAAGCACATAATGCAGTGTGGCAGCCCATCGGTGCCCCATTGACCCACTGTTGAGATTATAGACTCCACCCGCCAAAATGGAAGCACCCGCTTGATGTTTCCATTTATTCCCCCAACGGTAAGCGGCATGAATGTTACCTTGATTCACCTCTTTATGGTCTCCTGCAATGTCGTATGAATATCGGTCGGCTGTCAGTTCGGATTTGTCTCCGAAGTCTGTCAATCCTGAATTTTTGAAGAAAGCAGCCTGCACTTCCCATTGCCGGTTACGGAAAATGTATTTCAACCCCATATCTGCATCGTCTTCCAGTCCCACATAATATTGGATATTGAAAAAATAGTTGTTTGCCGTATAGGGCAAAATGCCGAACGGCACCGTGACAAGCCCCATTTGTAGTTGGTGGTTTTCATTAAACTGATACCCTAACCAACCTTGTCTCAACATTCCTCCTCCCGAAGAAGAAGGATAAAAACGATAGTCGGCTGAAAGTAGGAATTTACGGCAGGAAGCATCTACATTCAACCGAAATACATCAAACCCGAAATCTCCGCCACGTTTTCGGCACCCCGATTTCCAGTCCGAATAATTGTAATTGAAGCGAAGTGCTCCACCTATTTTAAATGCAGGTTTCTCTTTTGTACTGCTATCGGGAGCTTTTGCCTCGACTGGGATTATCCATCCGGCCATCAAAATAGCCATCAATAAATATATCTTTTTTTTCATCTACACTCTTAATCTTCGGTAATCGTATTTATACATTTTCGTTTCCTTGTCTTTGGGTATCCAACTGTCCACTAAAGCTCTGTTTTGTTTTATCCATTCCCTTACAGCTTCGCGTTCCGTTCCCCTTGTCTGCTCAATGGCACTCATCAACGAACTGATCTGCCGGTCTGTAAGATGAATGTTTCCCAATAATTCAGCAGCGAATGGATGTTCCTTGCTGAATCCGGTACGGGCAATCGCGCGGATATGTTCCGAAGTTCCATAGATTTTTTTCGGGTCGTCCAATACTTTGAGTTCGTAACGGTCGAACATCCAATGGGGTGTCCACCCGGTTACTACAATCCATTCCTTCTTTTTAATGGCCTTGTCAAGAAGTGCGGTCATGGCCGGACCGCTTGAAATCATCAACTTATAATCCAGATCGTAAGCAGGTATGGCCGCCTCCGTACATTTCATGATACCCGTGCCTGCATCAATGCCTACAATTTCTTGTTTGAAACGTTCGGTAAACTCCGGCAGTTCCTCTATGCTGTTAATGGGGACATAAGCCGGTACTACAAGACCGATACGGGCACTGTCGAACACTTGCCCCAATATTTCAAATTTTCCTTGATACTTTTCGAAATAGGGCTCATGCGTAACGGGAAGCCAACTGTCAAGAAACACGTCCGTCTTTCCACGCGCAAGTGAGGTAAATATGGGGGCGATGTCCGCATTAAGCAATTCAACTTGAAAACCCTGCTCCACGAGAATTTCACGGGCTAAGTGGGTCACTGCTATACCTTCCGCCCAGTTGGGATAAGCGATGCTTATTTTATTGGGGTTGATGACACACGAAGCCATCAGGAAACTACTGATAATGATTGCAATATATCTGGATGTTTTCATAAATCTATTGTGTTAAATATGATGATTATTTCCTTTGGGCGATGCCCTGAGTAATACGGTCTAAAATAATAGCCAGTATCACAACGGCAATGCCGCCTTCAAAGCCGAGTCCGATTTTCATTTGTGTGATGCCTTTCAGTACCACCTCTCCCAAGCCACCGGCTGAAATCATGGCAGACACCACTACCATGGAAAGTGCCATCATGATAGTCTGGTTAATGCCGGTCAATATGGTGGGTAAGGCCAAAGGCAACTGCACCTTGAAAAGTAATTGGCGGGGAGTAGCCCCGAACGATCGGGCAGCCTCTATTACATTTTTAGGTACTTGCCGTATGCCCAATCCCGTAAGCCGTACCACCGGAGGCATGGCAAAGATGATGGTGGCGAAAGCACCGGGAACCGTACCCAATCCGAAGAACAATACCGCAGGAATCAGATAGACGAAAGCAGGCATGGTCTGCATACAGTCTAGAACGGGACGGAGTATCCGGCTGCAGCGTCCACTTTTTCCCGACCAAATGCCGAGTGGGATTCCTATCAGCAATGCCATGCAAGTGGAGGAGAGCACTAAGGCGAGCGTCTGCATGGTTTCTTCCCAAAATCCCATACCCCATATCAGTAACAGTCCCAAAAGGGTGAAAACACCCATGCCTTTACCTGTTTTCCACCAAGCTAATAAAGCAGTCAGTGGAATAAAAATATAAAACGGGATGGTGTACAATGCCAGTTGAAAACTGTCGATAAAACTTTCTACGCCTACATTCAACGCATCAAAAAATCCCGCACCTTTCTTGGTCAGCCATTCGATGGCTGCTTCTATATAATAACCTATGTCTATCATTGTATATATCGTTATTTTTATTATAAATCAATTGCTTGTTGGATAATGTCGTTTATCTCTTCCTTATCCTTGCCGGTCACTTCCACAATGAGCGATGAAAGTGGAACCACTCCCTCAAATTCACGTTCTTCATTCACCACCCAAATAGGAGAGTTAGTCTTAGTCATCAGCGGAAGGATGTCTTCCACCACCGTGTCTGCGGTAATAGAATGAACCTCGCTCTTTATGACCGAAGCGATGTCTTTCACTTTCGCTTCACGCAACTTCACAAGGTCGCCTAACCGAACCTCGCCTTGCAGAATGCCGTTGGCATCCACTACGGGAAGTACGGTAAGTTTGCGCTCCTTCATTTTGCGTATCAACACCTCTGGCCCCTCCTTTTCCAAGCGAGCTACTACGGGTTTATCCACCATAATTGAAGAAGCGGTGACAATACGGCTGCGGTCCACATTTTCCACGAAGTTCTGCACATATTTATTGGCTGGCTCTGTCAGAATCTCCTCCGATGTCCCAATCTGCTCGATTTCACCATCACGCATGATAGCGATGCGGTCGCCCAACTTAATGGCCTCCTCCAAATCGTGGGTAATGAATACAATGGTTTTCTTCATTTTCGATTGTAAAGCCAGCAGCTCATCCTGCATCTGCACTCGAATCAGTGGGTCGAGAGCAGAGAATGCCTCGTCCATTAACAATACCTCGGGGTCATTTGCCAAAGCGCGTGCCAAACCAACACGTTGTTGCATACCGCCCGACAGTTCGTTTATCATCTGGTTCTCGTAACCATCAAGCCCCACAAGTTTCATGCTATCCAATGCTTTTTGTTCGCGTTCTTCCTTGCCTATACCTTGCAGCTCAAGGCCGAAAGCAATATTCTGCAACACGGTACGGTGGGGCAACAGCCCGAAATGTTGGAAGACCATGGCCAGTTCCTTGCGACGGACAGTACGCAGTTCCTCGTCGGTCATGGTGGCTATATTCTTGCCATTGACCGCAATTGCTCCAAAGGTGGGCTTGTTAAGTCGGTTGATGCAACGTAACAAACTGGATTTTCCACTTCCACTCAGCCCCATAATGACGAATATTTCACCTTCGTTGATGGTAAAGTTGGCACCGTTTACAGCGACAGTACATCCTGTTTCTTTCTTGATTTCCTGTTTGCTCTTTCCTTTCATCAGCATTTTGAACGCTTTGTTCCACTCACGACCGAAAATAAGGTAGAGCTTCATTACTTCTATTTTCTTTTTCTCATTCATAAATAAACCTTTCTTTCATTCGTTAATCTTTTCTCCGTCTGAATACAAAAATGATTTGAATGCCTATCTGTCAAACAAACAGGCACACGGAAATTTTATTGTCATTCCATGTGGAACAACAATCATTTCTTTTTTATTTTTAAAGAAAACAACCGCAATAGGGGCGATACTGATGAGCTTGAACCATGTGAGATAAACGGAACTATTTCCAACAAAGATTTGTCCTAATGATTCTGCCCTCTAAAGGCCTTTGTTGTACGGTATTTTGCAAAGATACGGAAAAATATGCAGTTAAACAAACATTATTGGCAGGCATCTGGGACTTTTACAAGCCCATACATAGTATGGATATTTCCTTAATATTTTTCAACGAATGGCAAAAGATGGCAAATAACCTGTATTTGTCGTTTTTTTCTTGTTTGTCAATCCTTTAAAGGCTAATTTTGCATTTTTATGTTAATTTGCTCTGTTCGTTTCATCATCAGAAAGAGCACAAAACCTATTTCAAAAATGAATATCCGACTGGAACCCAAAGAAATTACAGACGCTTATAGTACACCCATTGTTCAGCAAACCTCCTTTTGGTCAAAGGTAAAAGAACAACTTGGCATAAATTCCTACGCTTTTGATTACAGCGTGCGCAACAGTGACCTTTACACCCATGTAGGAGGTTATGCGCATACACAAGCGGACTTCATCATGTTTTTTCAGTACCTCAATCGTGAGGATTATATCGCTTATCTGCCATACGGTCCCGAGATAGAACCATCGGAAGAAAATCAGGGCGCTTTTCTGGAAGAACTTTCCGAATCGCTCCGTTCTTTCCTGCCCAAGCATTGCATAGCACTGCGTTATGACCTTAATTGGGAAAGCCATTGGTGCAAAACCGATGATTTTGACGAAGCAGGCCGTTGGATAGGACTTCCCAAGAAAGAGTTTCAAGAAATAAAACTCAACTATGGCACTTGCTGCCACAACTTGCGTAAAGCCAACACCAATATTCTGCCGGCCAATACCATCGTACTTGATTTGTTTGCCACAGAAGAGAAGATACTCGCACGGATGAAGCCCAAGACACGCTATAATATCCGGTTAGCATTGAAACGTGGAGTGGAAGTGCGTTCGGTGGGAATTGAAGGATTACGGATTTGGTACAGCCTCTATCAAGAAACTGCTTTTCGCAACGGGCTTCATTTGAACGACATCCAGTATTTCTATTCCATATTTGCTTCAAAGATGGAATGTGACGACCCTAAAGTAAATGTAAAACTGCTCATAGCCTATCATGACAACACTCCGTTGGCAGCGATGTTCCTGGTGCTCTCATCCCATCGGGCTACTTACCTCTATGGGGCTTCTTCGTCAGCTCACCGCAACCTGATGTCCACTTATGCCTTGCAATGGAGGGCTATACAGCTGGCGCGTGAGAACAATTGCTTGGAGTATGATATGTTCGGTATCGCTCCGTATGCCGATACCTCACATCCCATGTACGGGCTTTATAAGTTCAAACATGGTTTTGGCGGAGAAATCTATCATCAGTTGGGATGCTGGGACTATCCGTTAGAAGAGGATAAGTATCAATATTTTACAGCAAAGGAAATGAGTATGCAGGGATACTATTCTTAAAAAGTAAATCTCTGTGCGTATTTTACAAAAGTAGTTTTTAAGCTATACGTAATTTGGGGAACTATACGAAAACTGCTTCTTCAATCAAGAAGTATATACCTTCTCTATTCGGCTAAGTATAGTGAAATTACACTGCGAAATGTCACACTTGGAACCAATGAAGATTTACAAGCAAAAAAATTAAATGACAGAGCACAAGGTTAGAGAAAAATAATAGAACAAATATAGTACCTTTGCAGTGGCTTAGGCAGTGAGCCAAAATAGAAGTGGAATATCGGAAACAAACTGCACCGAAAAAGAAGAAACCGCTCGTATTGACGCCCCAAATGGATTAAAAATCAATAAAAGCGTTAAATCTTCACTCTTTAGAATGTACCCTTAAATGTTATGACCATATTTCTGACTTATTACTTTTAAATTATTGAGTAATAATCGGTTATAAATACAATTCATTTATTAAATAAATGAATTCTACCAACGAATATAGAAATATGAAAAACCATTTTTGTTTAAACCTATTCTTCTTACTATATTTGTTTTTTTGTGCTGGATGCAAGCAGCATATCTCAGATAGTGCTGCTAAGGCAAATGAGGCATTGTTTACTCAATTAGATAGTCTGATAGATAATTCTGATAAACTTATTTTGCAGAAAGAGGAGCGAATAGAGGCGTTGAAGCATTCACTAAGACAATCTAAGGCATTTGAGAAACAGTATGAACTTAATCAGGCTATTTATCAAGAATATCGCGTGTATGATGCAGATTCGGCTATGAAGTATACTACACAAAGCCTTGATTTAGCACGACAATATCATGATAAGAATCGTGAGATTGAATCTTTATTAGGTATTGGTTTTGTTTATACGGCTAATGGCTTGCTTAGTCAAGCCTCTGAAGTAATGCATTCACTCTGTTCTTCCAGTATGCCTCGCTACTTACGTTCGCGTTATTATGGTCAGATGCGTACTCTCTGCTCGCGGTTGCAACTCTATTCATTAGGTGATGATGCATTACATGAGCATTATGGTCAACTTTATGCGTTATATTCAGATTCAGTATTGCAGACGGCCACTCCTGACGAGCCACGCTACCTTTATAGCCGTGTGTGGAAATATCAAGATGTTCCCGGTGCACAACGTATTGCCATTAGGGATGAGTTGGAAAAGGAAAAACAACGTCTTCTACCTAATAGTCGTAATTATTCTATTTTAGCTTATAACTTGGCTCTACTTTATGAAAAAGAACACAACCATACCAAGTGGCTGGAAAATATGATTCTCTCAGGTATTGCTGATGTATATGCTGTGAATCGTGATATTGGTTCGTTGTATGCATTGGCTTCCTATTTATATGAACAAGGTCAGTTGGACCGAGCCTATCGTTATAGTACTTATTGTTCTGATATCGGTATAACTTTTAAGAGCCGTGTACGACTGCTTCATCAGCAGAAGTTGCAGAGAAGGATACATCAAAGCTACATTGAACGTGATCATATGCAACAGAAGCAGCTAAAGCTATTCCTTTTATTTATTAGTTTTCTCACTATTGTATTGCTGATAGCTCTTTTCTTTTTGAGAAGGCAAACAAGAAGACGTAGGAAAGCTTTGGTTGAGCTACATGTGGCCAATGGTAGATTGAAGAGTCTTAATAGTGAACTGCAAAAGCTCAATTTGGTTCTACGTGACACAAATTATATTAAGGAGGAGTATATTGGTCAGGTATTCAAACTTTGTTCATCCTATATTTGCCGTATGGAGGAGTATCGTAAAAAGTTAAACCGTAAATTAAAGGCTGGGCAACTTGAAGATTTAAAGAAGATGATTAGTTCTACTTCTACCATGAGCGATGAAATGAAGGATTTTTATGAGAAATTTGATTCCATTATTCTACATTTATACCCTGATTTTGTAGAGCACTTCAATAGTTTGCTACGTCCCGAAGAACATATTGAAGTGAAGTCTGGGCGGCTTAATACAGAACTTCGTATTCATGCTTTGATACGAATGGGGGTAACGGATAGTGAGAAGATTGCAGAATTTTTGCACTGTTCACTGCAAACCGTATATAATAATCGTTCTATAACTTTAAATAAATCTTCGCTCAGTAAGGAGGAATTTCTTCGAGCTGTGAAAGAGGTTTGTAAAAAGTAATTTGAAGACTGAGCGTTTCTCTCATTTTTTACCCACATGTATATAGATAATTGCCATTCAATAGCTTAATACTATCGAATGGCAATTATCTATATACATGTTTTTGATTACCGATTTAATTTAAATCACTACTGAAAATCTATTGAGTCTGTCTGTAATTGAAAGATAATCAGTGATATATAACTTTGTGAATTTACCAAATCCTCTACCTGTGAATATAATCGGTTGTTACATTGTCTAATTTTGCTCTCGAGATTTTTTACACACAAGTTCCTATTAACTTAAAAATGTAATTTATGAAAACCAGACAAAAATCGAGAGACGCAAGTGGTATTTTGCTTGTCTGTCTTATGTGGATGCTGTCACTTTCAAGCTCACTTCATGCACAGACATGGAATATTAACGGAAATGTGACAGATGAACAAGGAGAACCGATAATCGGTGCCAATGTAGTGATACAAGGTACGGGTACGGGCACCATTACCGATGTAGAAGGAAACTTTAAACTCGCTTCAGTGACTAAGGGGGCGGTAATGGAGATAAGTTTCATTGGGTATATATCCAAGACATTGCAGGTGAAAGACGCATCATCGTTAAAGATTGTACTGAAAGAAGATAACCAGGCACTGGATGAGGTGGTAGTAGTAGGTTATGGTGTACAGCGCAAAAGTGATCTTACAGGTTCGGTTGCTTCAGTTAACTCGGATGTACTTGAAAGTCGCCCACAAGCTAATTTGATTCAATCTTTGCAAGGAGCAGTTCCAGGATTGAATATTAGTGTGACGGGTAGTAATGCTGAAGGTTCGTCTACTACTACACGTATTCGTGGTAACAACTCCATTACGGCCGATAATAAACCTCTTGTTATTCTTGATGGAATACCTTTTGATGGTCCATGGTCGGAAATCAATCCCAATGATGTAGAGAGTATAGAAGTATTGAAGGATGCCTCTTCAGCAGCCATTTATGGTGCTCGCGGTTCTAACGGTGTAATCCTTATTACTTCTAAGCGCGGTAAGAAAGACAGATTGACGGTATCATACGATACTTATGTTACTATTGACCAGCCTATCAATTTACCTCGTATGATGAATGGCAAAGAATTCTATAAGTATAAATCTGAAGCTTTCAAGGCTACCAATACTACTCCTCCTACAGAAGAGAATCCTGAACCTTGGTTAGATAACTTTACTCCTACTGAATTAGCTATGTATGCTGCCGGTCAGAGTACTGATTGGATGAAGTTGGCAACACAGACCGGTATAAAACAACAGCATAACCTTTCTTTCCGTGGTGGAGCTAACAAAACCAGCTATTTCATTTCATTGAACTATACGGATGTGAAAGGAACTGCGGTAGGCAATGAGTTCAAGCGTTATAATGTACGTTTCAATCTTGATCAGGAGTTTAATAGTTGGTTGAAATTTTCTACTACTACACAGTTAGGTCGCTACGATCGTAGTGGTAGCAGTGCTTCTTTTTGGCGGGCTATAAAACAAGTTCCGTTGGGACGTGCTTATAACGAGGATGGTTCACTTACACTTTCTGCTACTGAGGACTCCTCTTCAGCTTTCAGCATTAATCCGTTGGGATCTCTTAATAATAAGACAAAAGATATTCGTGCAAAGGTTATCACTAATAATGTGCTTGAGGTAAAGTTTCCCTTTATTAAAGGGCTGAGCTATAAATTGAATACAGGCTTCACTTACCAAAACAGCTCCTATAAGAATTATCAAGGTTTGGATACCTACGAAGGAGCTAGTGCTAATGGCGTATTGAATACTGATGACTGGCATTCAGAAGAATGGATTTTGGAGAATATTATTTCTTATCAACGTGAATTTGGCAAACATCGTATATTTTTCACAGGATTATATTCTGCTCAAAGCAAGGAATATGAACAGAATACAATGGAAGGTAAGAATTTTCCCAATGATGTGATGTATTATTACCAGATTTCTAAAGCTGCCACAATGTCTGGTAATTCCAATTATTATAAAGAAAATCATATTTCACAAATGGGGCGTTTGAATTATACTTATGATGATCGTTACTTGTTGACTCTTACTGCTCGTCGTGATGGTTACTCCGCTTTTGGTGAAAGTTCTAAATTCGGCGTTTTTCCTTCAGCCGCTATTGGATGGAATATTTCCAATGAATCTTTTTTTAAAGACAAGCCTATAAGTGAAACCATTAGCAATCTGAAATATCGCTTGTCATGGGGTAAAAATGGCAATGAGGCTATCAGTGCTTATAGTACACTACCTAATCTTTCAACTTACAATTATCTGAATGATGATCATACTGCACAGTTTGGTTTCTATCCGTCGAAGTTAGCTTCGCCCGGTTTAGGTTGGGAAACTACTACATCTATTAATACTGGCTTTGATATTGCACTTTGGAATGGACGTATTCAGAGTTCATTTGATATTTATTGGTCTAAAACCAAAGATTTGCTGCTTTCCCGTTCTATTCCTACCATTAATGGTACTGGCTCTATTACTGAGAATCGTGGACAGACCCGTAATCGTGGTTTTGAATTCCAGATAACTTCTAATAACATTACACATAAGAGTTTTAGCTGGAGCACCTCTTTCAACCTCTCACACTATCGTTCGGAGATTGTAGATGTTGGTTTGTATGATGCTAATGGAAAGCCGGTTGATGATGTGGCTTCCAAGTGGTTTATTGGTGAACCTATCAATGTGAACTATGATTATAAAATTATCGGTGTATGGCAGATTGCTGATCCGTCTAACCCGACAGGGCAGCAAGATCCTAACTATCGTAATTCGTATCCTGGATATGTGAAATACCTTGATGTAGATGGTAACGATATTACAACGGCTGATAAGACTATTATAGGGTCGGCTATTCCTAAAGTAAATATGAGTTTGATGAACACTTTTGAGTACAAAAACTTCACTCTGAGTGTGTTCTTAACGGCTCAGTTAGGACAAACCCATCTGAATGCCTTGTATGATACAAGCCATAATTCATATCGCCAGAACCGTTTTTTGGTGGATTTTTGGACTCCAGAGAATCCTACGAATAGCTATCCGAAAAATAGTTTGAATAGTGATGTGAATCCAGAGGGAGCCAGTTTCTATGAAAAGACAGATTTCTTACGTATTTCCGACATTACATTGGGTTATAATTTCCCACAACAATGGTTGCGTCGTACTTTCATCAAACGGCTCAATCTTTACATGAACATTAAGAATTTGGCTACAATAACTGGCTGGACAGGTATGGATCCGGAATTTCTCAATGATCAATTGGCTGCTCCTCCAGTACGTTCGTTCACTTTTGGACTAAAGTTAGATATTTGATGAGAGTAATATATCATAAAAAGCTAAAATGAAATTGCACATATGAAAAAAATAACATATTTCAATGTCTTAGTGTTTACAGTATTATTGCTCACTATGGGCGGCTGTAATGAGGATAAGTTTCTTAAGGAAGATCCTCGTGATGCACTTTATCCTGAAAATTTACTTGTAGATTACAATGGGTTTAAATCGATGATAACGCCTCTTTATGGTCTTATGCGTGCAGAGTATCGCCGTGCTGATGCAATGGGAGGAAGTATTGCGCTCTGTCTGCATTCTGCCTGGGGTGGAGGGGTAGATAATTCATGGGCCAATAATAGTCATGCGGAAATGAAGTTCCTCTACAATCCCAAAGAGATAACTTACACTGATCTTGCTATTTGGAATAATATTTTCCAGTGGGGATATCGTATCATCAACACTGCCAATATGGTTATCTCAAGAGCTGACAATGATGGCATTAACTGGGGAAGTGGTGCTGATGCTGAAAATCGTAAAAATGAGGTGTTGGCCGAAGCTCGCTTCTTCCGTGCTTGGGCTTACCGTCACCTTACCTATTCATTTGGTGCAGTGCCCCTTTCAACACAAGAAATTACAGGATTGAATTATCGTGATGATTGGGACCGTGCTTCCTTGAGTAGTATTCGCGAAGTGATGGCAGAAGATTTCCAGTTTGCAGTCGATAACCTTCCTTTGCGTACATCTAATAATAGTAAAGTCTCTGGTGCTGTGGCACGTCACTATTTGGGTGAACTTTATTTGGCAGAAGGTAATGCTGAAAAAGCAGTTTCAGTACTGAAACCATTAGTGGAAAGTGGAGAATATTCCCTTATAAATCAACGCTTTGGTAGTAATGCTTCCAATGATGGATGTCCTTTTATTGACGTATTTTATACTCCTATGTATGCTGATGGAAATACGGAGGTGTTACTGGCTTTCATTAACACAGAAGAGGAGAATAGTGCCTATGGTACTGCAAATGTCTATATGACTACAACTTATAAGAACTATTATGCTAATGATGGCGATTGTAAAAAGACAAACCAGCATAATCCGGACTATATCAATAACGGTGGTGAAGGTTCATTTGCACAAGTCTTTTGGCAAGCTAATGGTGGTAAGGGAGCCGGACGTGTAGTTCCTTCCAGAGGAGCACTTCGTTTGTACAATTATAAAGGAATGGGAGAACAAGATGACCGTGTATCTGCCAATGCTATCGTATGGAGTATTAATGATGTAGATGCTGCCGGCAATGTAACCAAGGTATTTGATTTAGGTGGTACTGCACTTATTGATACTACGGTTAATGCAGCCATGCTAACTTCTACTTCCATTAAAAAATATGATTGGCCTACTACTCGTAAATGGGATTATACTCCACCTATTTTGGCTAATGCAGCTAATGATGGACACTATGCGGACATTGTTTATTTACGTTTGGCAGATACATATTTACTTTATGCAGAGGCTCTTTACAAGAGTAATCAAGTAGGCGAGGCCATTAAATGGATAAATAAAGTACGTAATCGTTCCAATGCTGTAAGTATTACTGAAGATGATCTTAGAATCGGTGGTATGGATTTCATTCTTGATGAACGCAGCCGTGAACTGCTTACGGAGGAAGAACGTCGTCATACATTGGTACGTGTTTGCCAAGAAAATGGTGGTGACGAACGTGATACCAATAACTATTTCAAACGTCGCATGCGTGAACTCAATGAGATAGCTGGTATTGCAGGACGTGGTATGGATGAATATGAAACTCCTGTCCTTTTCCCGCTGCCGCAATCATTCATTGATGCCAATACTGGTAATCCTTTGGAAAATAATCCGGGGTATTGATAGATAATAGTCAGATATAAATACCGCATATAAACGGCTTTGTATATATCGGTGTTTATATCTGATTTAGATTCATATATTCAAAAGAAAACAAAAACTTAATATCTTGATACATCATGTCCGAATTGGCTTTCATTTTTAGTCTTCTTATGGTAGGGATTACAGCGGTAGGTCTTTATCGTAAGCTCAATCCTCAAGGTCTTTTGATGCTTTCCGGTTTATTAATGCTTACAGCTGCTTTTTTCATGCAAGTGCATTCGGTAGTACCTAGTGAAGCTACGGGAATGGTGGTGTTTGATTTGGTAAGGATGATAGAGGAAGTTTTTCTTTCTAATTTGGCGCGTGCAGGGTTTATGATAATGACAATTGGCGGTTATGTAGCTTTCATGAATAACATAAAGGCTACTAATGCATTGGTCTATATTTCCATGAAGCCATTAGGTCTTTTTCGACGTTATCCTTATTTGGCGGCTACTATAGTTGTTCCTATTGGACAATTACTTTTTATTACTACTCCTTCAGCTGCCGGATTAGGATTGTTGCTTGTGGCTTCGGTTTATCCTGTTTTAATTAGTTTGGGAGTAAGCCAACTTACAGCATTGTCAGTCATTGCCGCTGCTACTCTATTTGATCAGGGACCGGGGTCGGCAAATACTGCTATGGCTGCCGAATTGATAGGACAATCCAATGTGGAATATTTCATCACTCATCAACTTCCTTTAGTAATTCCTACTTCCTTGGTTGTAATGGTACTCTTCTATTTCAATAACCGTTATTTTGATAAAAAAGATGCAAAGAAACAGCAGGATGGCATATTGCAGGTGTCAAAGGTGACTGCAACCTCATCAGTAGAAAAACCGGATGTTCCATTGGCTTTTGCGCTGCTCCCGGTATTACCTTTGGCTCTTCTCATTTTCTTTTCACCTTTTGTGGGACTGTTTCAGCCTACTGTAACATTGGGTACCACTACTGCTATGCTTTTTTCTCTGTTCTTATCATTGGTATTTGTGTTGTTTCATACTCGTAGTGTGCGTACTACTTTTAACGCTTTTGCAAGTTTTTGGAAAGGCATGGGAAATGTGTTTACTTCAGTTGTAACATTGATTGTAGCTTCAGAAGTTTTCTCTAAAGGACTGATTGGTTTGGGATTTATTGATTCATTGGTGGGTTATTCCTCTCATATCGGACTTTCGGGATTAGCTATTGCCGCAGTCTTTACTCTCATTATTTTTGGAGCTGCCATGCTGATGGGAAGTGGCAATGCAGCCTTTTTTTCATTTGGTCCTTTATTGCCGGGTATAGCCACTCAGCTTGGTTTGCCGGTTTTTTCATTGATACTTCCTTTGCAGTTGGCGGCAAGCATGGGACGTGCCGCATCTCCTATTGCCGGAGTCATTGTTGCCATTGCCGGGGTAGCCGGTGTGTCATCAGTGGAGTTGGCAAGGCGTAATACATTTCCTTTAATAGGAGGAATTGTTTTCTTGATACTTTATCATCTTATTACTTTCTAAAATTAATCGATAGCTATGTTTACATTGATAAAGAATGCAAATTTATATGCTCCTGCCTATCTTGGTAAAACAGACATTTTGCTATGCGGAGAAAAGATTGCGCATATTTCAAAGACAATTGAACTGAATGAATCATTTTGCCATACTATTGATGTACAAGGTAAAATTGTTACTCCGGGATTTATAGACCAGCATGTACATATTACTGGTGGAGGAGGGCAACAAGGTTATGCCTCATTAGTCCCCGAGGTGACTATGAGCGAACTGGTGGCATGTGGTACTACTACTGTATTGGGTATGCTTGGTACTGATGGATTTGCCAAAGAACTTACTACGCTTTATGCCAAGGCCAAAGCTATTGACGATGACGGATTGTCGGCTTATATGCTGACAAATTATTACGGATTGCCTACCAAAACATTGATGAATAGTGTGGCTGACGATCTTATCTTCATAGATAAAGTTATTGGCTGTAAGCTGGCGATGAGTGATGACCGTAGTCCGTTTCCGACAGAGCAAGAGATATTGCGTATTATACATCAGGTACGTTTAGGGGGATTTACATCTGGTAAAGGAGGAATTCTCCACATTCATTTGGGAGCACTTCCGGAAGGTATTGAGCCCTTACTCAATATTGCTCGTCACTATCCTACACTGATATCTTATCTGTCTCCTACTCATCTGATACGTACTGAAGCTCTTTTTATGCAGGCTGTAGAATTTGGTAAATTAGGTGGAATGATTGATTTTTCGACTGGTGGCTCAAAGTTTGATACTCCCCATCGTTGTGTGATACGTGCATTGCAAGCTGGTGTCCCCCTTGATCGCATTACTTTTTCTAGTGATGGCCATGGTGGCGTACGCAGAGTGAATCCTGAAACTGGAGAAATATCTTATCGTCCTGCTCCTTTGAATTTAAATTTCAAGGAGGTAGTTGCATTAGTCAATGAGGAGGGGGTACCATTGGAACAAGCGATTACATTGATAACATCCAATCCGGCTCGTAATCTGAAATTACGAGCTAAAGGTATTGTGGCACAAGGAGCAGATGCAGACTTGTGTTTTTTGGCGGAAGATTTGCAGCTTACAGATGTCATTGCCCGTGGTAAATTTGTAATGCAAGATGGTACAATAGTAAAGAAGGGAAGGTACGAATTATGAAGAAGCTGATTATATTTTATATTGGATTCCTCTGTATTTGTTTATCTGCAATAGCGAAACAGACTTTGGAAAGGCCAAGAGGTGAACATTTCTTCACTTATAGTCAATACCCTCCTTTTGCCGATCGCCCGGTAGATGTACATTATTATATACCTTCCCAGGGGGATATTAAACAAATGCCTATTGTATTTGTCTTTGAAGGAGGAGACCGCGGTTATCGTTATCTTTTGGACGGTTGGAAAGAAGAAGCGGAGAGAAAGGGTTTTATGCTTTTTATACCTCACTTTGATTTGAAATCTTATCCTTTGGCAGACTATCAGGAGGTGGGGGTGATGAATGCTGCCCATACAGTAGCTAATGCTCCCGAAAAAATTACACCAGTGTTGGTTGATAAACTATTTGAATATGTGCGTCAATTTACGGGAAGCATGCGCAAAGGATATATGATTTATGGTCATTCTGCTGGTGGGCAATTCGTACAGCGTTTCATGCTTTTTCACGATAGTCCTTATGTGGAAAAAGCTATTATAAGTTCTCCCGGTTGGTATACTTTTCCAGATTTGGCCCAGACATATCCTTATGGTACGGCTGGTATCCCCTATATTTCATCTGAACAGATAAAAAAATACTTGTCAAAACCTATCATACTACAGCTGGCTTTGGGAGATACGATACGTGAGTCTTTTCTACGCAAGACTCCTGAAGCTGAACGACAAGGACGAAACCGTATGGAGCGTGGGCGTAGTTTCTGGCTTTATATTCACCAGTTGGCTGCATCCCGTGGTTGGGAATGTCATTGGCGCAAGATAGAAGAGTGCGGCATCGGGCATGAGGCTGTCCCTATGGGGAAACAAGCTGTGCCATTATTGACGACAGATTCTTTACGGGTACTTTTTATAGGTAATAGCTATACTTTTTTTAATCGTTTGCCATGGCAAGTCCAATCGTTAGCATCCTCATGTGGAAAAAAAATATCAGTGCGCCAGGTTGCTAACCCTGGTTGGTACTTGAGACAGCATGCAGCCAATACGCAAACATTAGAGGCGATTCGTGAAGGAGGATGGGATTATATGGTGATGCAGGAACAGAGCAAGGCACCTACTCGTGAAAAGGAATGGGTAAAGAAGAATGTATTCCATCCTGCGGCGCAGTTAGATAGTTTACGCCGTCTTTATGCCCCAAAAGGGAAAAGTGTCTGTTATATGACATGGGGGCGTAATAATGATACTTATGAAGGAATGCAGCAGCAACTTACGGAAAGCTATTTGGAGATGGCTGATGTCCTTGATGCTTATTGTGCTCCTGTGGGTGAGGCATGGAGACGTGTACGTAGAGAGTGTCCAAGTTTGCAGTTGTATAATTCTGATGGCAGCCATCCTAGTCCTGCAGGCAGTTATCTGGCGGCTTGTGTCTTTTATGCAATTTTTTTTGGTGAGCCTTTTAGCAGCGATTATTATGCAGGTCTACCGTCTGAAACAGCTCTTTATTTACAGAGGATAGCACAAGAAGTGGTATTAGCTAATCTTGTGTTATGGAATAGAAATCAGTCGAAGCAACCTGCCGGAGTAACTGCAAGTTTCTATCCTAACCCCAAATTTGACCGTGAGACACCTACTCTAAGTAAACCTTACGGTAGCGGATTGGCATCGGTTGATGAGATAAAGGACTATTTACAACAATTGGTTGTACGTTCTCCGGGTTTGGCATATATGGAGAATATTGGTGTAACCAAACAAGGACGTACCATTCCGGTACTTTATTTGGGTACTCCCGACAAGAAGAAGGTAAGGGTATGGATTCAAGCGGCACTGCATGGTAACGAGCCGGCAGGTGCTGAGGCTGTATGCATGCTTGTCCGTTACTTACTTTGTGAAAAAGAAGGACGTGAATTGCTGAATCATATAGCTGTGGCTTTGGTTCCTATAGCCAATGTTGATGGTTATGCCATTCAGCAACGTCGTTCAGCCGATGGCTACGATTTGAATCGCGATCAGAGCAAATTAGAGGATGCTGTCACTTTGCTGTTGAAGCAGTCCTACCAGCAATGGAATCCGGACGTAGCTCTTGATATTCATGAATATGCACCTTTACGTCGTGAGTTTAACTTATTACGTGGAGTGCCGACAGCAAATGCTGCTGATGTACTTTTTTTACCTACCGGACATCTTAATGCGCCTTTAGCTTTACGTATGCTGTCTGAAGAACTTTTTCGTCGTGAGGCAGAGGTCGTTTTAAATAGTGCCGGTTATACTTCCGGTTTCTACTTCACTCCCCGTGTGGCAGATGGTTCCCTTGTTCTTGTAAAAGGTGCCAAAAGTCCGCAGTCCAGTTCTACTTTTCAAGCATTGACGGGGGCTGTATCGCTTTTTGTCGAAATAAGAGGTATTGGATTGGGACCGGAGTGTTTTGCACGTCGTAGTGAGTGCGGTTTCTTGGTGGCACGGCAAACGTTGGTTACTGCTGCGCAACATCGTGCTTCAATTAAACGTAAGATAGAACAAGCCAGGAAGCGCACCTTGAAAGCTACTGAACCGATATATGTTACTTTCACTTCGGATACTGTACGTCATGTAGTCTCTTTTATCGATTATAAGGCCAATGAACTGTTTAAGACTGAACTGCCAACCCTTGATGCCATGCAAGTAACACCTCAATTGGTGCGTACTCGCCCTAAGGCTTATCTGCTCGATGCTCTCTGTACAGAAGCAGTATGTAAGCTTCGAGCGTTGGGTGTACACATTGAGCAAGTTACCCGTGTACAAAAAGCAAAAGTTGAGCGTTACAAAGTAACCCGTCTGTATCGTGCAGAGAAGGAATGGGAGGGGATTCATCCGGTAAATGTAGAAACGGATGTCTATGAAGATAATGTAGAACTTCCAATAGGTAGTTGGTTGGTACCTTTGGCACAACCTTTAGGAAATTTGGTTGCCACGTTGCATTAGTGTCCCGTTAAAATGGGACGAGTTAAACAATTAA